>NZ_JBYQCG010000242.1:162829-206973 GCF_057837105.1 Burkholderia sp. APQ4-4ca
CACGCGCATCCAAACGGCGCGTTTTTCGACAGGAACAGAAGGATAACGTTCCAAGGGCCTGTCAGGTTTACCTGTGCGTGATCATGGTGCGGCGCGTTTGCCCCGGCACCGTGCGCACCATGTGGGAACGCGCCTGAAACCGATTCCTAACGGGTGCGATAACTCGTTGTTTTATCGATAATTTGTCGCGATTGTGCAACGCACAAAAAGTGCTTGACATCCGCGTTCTCTGCCCTAAAATAGGCCTCATTGCTGCGTTGCACAAAGCACGTGGCGCCGAAGTTCCCCTGCGTAGTGCCCTTTATCTTGCGATCGACGCGATCGCTTTTCAGGAGCCTGACATGTCCTTGCTGACCCCCGAGCAAATCGCCGCCGCCCAAAAAGCCAATCTCGAAAGCCTCTTCGGTCTGACGACCAAGGCGTTCGAAGGCGTCGAAAAGCTGATCGAACTCAACCTGCAAGTCGTGAAGTCGACGCTGACCGAGAGCCAGGAAAACGCGCAGCGTCTGCTGTCAGTGAAGGACGCGCAGGAACTGATCGCGCTGCAAGCGAGCCTGTCGCAGCCGGTCGCGGAAAAGGTGCTGTCGTACGGCCGTCACCTGTACGAAATCGCATCGTCGACGCAAGCCGAGTTCGCGAAGGTCGCCGAAGCGCAATTCGACGAGCAGAACAAGAAGGTCCAGGCACTCGTCGACAACGTCGCGAAGAACGCCCCGGCCGGTTCGGAAACGGCTGTCGCCGCACTGAAGTCGGCGCTGAACGCAGCGAACACCACGTACGAAACGGTTCAGAAGGCCACGAAGCAAGCGGTGGAAATCGCTGAAACGAACTTCAACGCCGCTGCTGCCGTCGCAACGAAGGCTGCAACCGCCGCCGCCGCACGTCGTTCGAGCAAGCCGGCCGCGTAAGCGTCCCCTGCTCCTGAAAGAGCCGCGCCCAGCGCGGCTTTTTCGTTTCTGGCGCCGGCACAGGCACGGGTGACAAACGGGCCCGTCACGATCGCCCCTGTCGTACGCCAGGCAAAACAAAACGCCGCCGCCCGGTTTACCCGGGCGGCGGCGTTTTTCGTGGCCGGCGCGTGGCCGGCCGTGCCGATCGCGTTACTTCTTGCGTTGCGGCGGCAGGTCCGTACAGACGCCTTCGTACAGCTCGGCGGCCATGCCGACCGATTCGCCGAGCGTCGGGTGCGGGTGGATCGTCTTGCCGATGTCTTCCGCGTCCGCGCCCATCTCGACCGCGAGACACACTTCGCTGATCAGGTCGCCCGCGTTCAGGCCGACGATCGCACCGCCGATCACGCGATGAGTTTCCTCGTCGAAGATCAGCTTCGTGAAGCCTTCGTCGCGGCCGTTCGCGATCGCGCGGCCCGAAGCGGCCCACGGGAACACGGCCTTGCCGTACTTGATGCCTTCGGCCTTGCACTGGTCTTCGGTCTTGCCGGCCCACGCCACCTCCGGATCGGTGTAGGCCACCGACGGGATCTGCAGTGCGTCGAAGTACGCCTTTTCGCCGTGCGCGGCTTCCGCGGCGACGTGGCCCTCATGCACGGCCTTGTGCGCGAGCATCGGCTGGCCGACGATATCGCCGATCGCGAAGATGTGCGGCACGTTCGTGCGCATCTGCTTGTCGACGTCGATGAAGCCGCGATCCGTGACCGCGACGCCGGCCTTGTCGGCACCGATCTTCTTGCCGTTCGGGCTGCGGCCCACCGCGACGAGCACGAGGTCGTAGCGCTGCGCTTCCGCCGGCGCCTTCTCGCCCTCGAACTTCACGTAGATGCCGTCTTCCTTCGCTTCCGCGCCGACCGTCTTGGTCTTCAGCATCACGTTGCCGAAGCGCTTCGCGTTGTACTTTTCCCAGACCTTCACGAGATCGCGGTCGGCGCCCATCATCAGGCCGTCCATCATTTCGACGACGTCGATCTCGGCGCCGAGCGTCGAGTAGACCGTCGCCATTTCGAGGCCGATGATGCCGCCGCCGATCACCAGCATGCGCTGGGGCAACTGGCGCAGTTCGAGCGCGCCCGTCGAATCGACGACGCGCGGGTCTTCCGGCATGAACGGCAGCTTCACGGCCTGCGAGCCCGCGGCGATGATCGCCTGCTTGAACTTGACGACCTTCTTGCCGTTTTCGCCCTGCACTTCCATGTGGAACGGATCGACGAACGCGCCGACGCCGGTGACCACTTCGACCTTGCGCGCCTTCGCCATGCCGGCAAGGCCCGTCGTCAGTTTCTTGACGACGCCGCCCTTGAAGTCGCGCAGCTTGTCGAGATCGACTTGCGGCTTGCCGAACGTGATGCCGTGCGACGCGAGCGCCGCGGCTTCCTCGACGACGAGCGACGTATGCAGTAGCGCCTTCGACGGGATGCAGCCGACGTTCAGGCACACGCCGCCGAGCGTCGAGTAACGTTCGACGAGCACGGTCTTCATGCCGAGGTCGGCGGCGCGGAACGCCGCCGAGTAGCCGCCGGGGCCGGCGCCGAGCACGAGCATGTCGCACTCGATGTCGGCGGCGCCGCTGTAGCTGCCGGCTTGCGGCGCGGGCGCGGCTGCGGCCGGAGCCGGTGCGGCGGCTGCGGGCTTCGGCGCTTCGGGCGCTTTCGCGGGTGCGGGCGCGGCGGCGCCTGCCGAGGCTTCGACGAGGGCGATGACGGTGCCTTGCGAGACTTTCTCGCCGGCTTTGACCTTGACTTCCTTGACGGTGCCGGCGACGTCGCTGGGCACTTCCATGGAGGCTTTATCGGATTCGAGCGTGATGAGCGTTTGCTCTTTTTCGATCACGTCGCCGGGTTTGACGTTGACTTCGATGACATCGACGCCGCTGAAATCGCCGATATCCGGAACCTTGACTTCGATGAGACTCATGACTGTCCCCTTCTTGATTGACTGCAGACAGAGGGGGAGGAACCCGCGAGAGAACCTGACTACGGCTACGGCCTGACAAAAGCAGCGAACCTGGGCAGGACCACCTTTGCCGTCCGCCCAAGGACGCGCCTTTCTTTTGGTTACTTCTCTTTGGAAGACAAAGAAAAGTGACCGCCGCCCCGCGCAGGGGCGACGCTAATAGACCGTTAGCGCAACAGGTTCAACGAAAAGGCGTGGACAAAAACCGAACACAAACCCACGCCCCCGCGAGCCCCACCCCGCTCATCAAAGAATGATGCGACGGAAATCCCCGAGCAACGCTCCGAGATACGCATTGAACCGCGCGGCTTCCGCGCCATCGATGACACGATGGTCATACGACAGCGACAGCGGCAGCATGAGCCGCGGCACGAACTGCTTGCCGTCCCACACCGGCTTCATCTGGCCGCGCGACAACCCGAGGATCGCCACTTCCGGCGCGTTGATGATCGGCGTGAAGTTCGTCCCGCCGATCCCGCCGAGCGACGAGATCGAGAAGCAGCCGCCCTGCATCTGGTCCGGCTTCAGCTTGCCTTCGCGCGCGGCCTTCGACAGGTCGCTCATTTCCTTCGCGATGTCGACGAGGCCCTTCTTGTCCGCATCGCGGATCACCGGCACGACGAGGCCGTTCGGCGTATCGGCCGCGAAACCGACGTGGAAGTACTGCTTGAACACGAGGTTGTCGCCGTCGAGGCTCGCGTTGAAGGTCGGGAATTTCTTCAGCGCGGCGACGACCGCCTTGATCACGAACGCGAGCATCGTGAACTTCACGCCCGCCTTTTCGTGTTCCTTGTTCAGCTGCACGCGCAGCGCTTCGAGCTCGGTGATGTCCGCTTCGTCGTTGTTCGTGACGTGCGGGATCATCACCCAGTTGCGATGCAGGTTCGCGCCCGAGATCTTCTTGATGCGCGACAGCGGCTTCGCCTCGAACGGGCCGAACTTCGAGAAATCGACCTTCGGCCAGGGCAGCAGGTTCAGCTCGCCGCCGCCTGCCGGCGCGGCTGCCGCGGCCGGCGCCGCGCGCTGGCCCGTCATCACGCCCTTCACGAAGCCCGTGATGTCTTCCTTCGTGATGCGGCCCTTCGGACCCGAGCCCTGCACGCGCGCGACATCGACGCCGAGTTCACGTGCGAACTTGCGGACCGACGGCGATGCGTGGCTCGCGCGATATTCGCCCGACGGTGCGGCGGCCGGCGCCGCGGCAGCCGGTGCCGGCGCAGCCTTCGCGGGTGCCGGTGCGGCGGCGGGCGCCGGCGCGGCAGTGGCCGGAGCCGGTGCGCTGGCCTGCGGTGCGGCGGCAGCCGATGCGCCGGCGGCTTCGAGCAGCACGATCAGCGTGCCTTCCGACACCGAATCGCCCACCTTGACCTTGATGTCCTTCACGACGCCGGCGGCCGGGCTCGGCACGTCCATCGTCGCCTTGTCCGACTCGAGCGTGACGAGCGACTGTTCCTTCTCGACCGTGTCGCCGACCTTCACGCCGATCTCGATCACCGGGACGTCCTTGTAGTCGCCGATGTCGGGCACCTTCACTTCGAGCGTGCCGCCGGATGCTGCCGGTGCGGCAGCGGCCGGGGCCGGCGCTGCTGCCGGGGCCGGAGCGGCTGCCGGCGCGGCCGCGCCGTTCGCCTGCGCGCCTGCGCCGCTTTCGAGCAGGACGATCAGCGAACCTTCCGACACGGAATCGCCGACCTTGACCTTGATTTCCTTCACGACGCCGCCCACCGGGCTCGGGACGTCCATCGTCGCCTTGTCCGACTCGAGCGTGACGAGCGACTGCTCGGGCTCGACCGTATCGCCGACCTTCACGCCGATCTCGATGACCGGCACGTCCTTGTAATCGCCGATATCCGGCACCTTCACTTCGATCGCTTGACTCATCTGTTTCTGTCTCCATGGCCGCGCGCGCTCCTCGCCGGAGCGGCGCGCGGCATCACACGGCGTGTGCGTTAAACGGTCATCGGGTTGGGCTTGGACGGATCGAGGTTGTACTTGGCGATCGCGTCCGCGACCACCTTGCGCTCGATCGTGCCTTCGTCGGCCAGCGCGTTGAGCGCGGCGACGGTGACCCAGTGACGGTCGACTTCGAAGAAGTGACGCAGCTTCTCGCGGGTGTCCGAACGGCCGAAGCCGTCGGTGCCCAGCACGACGAAGCGGCGATCGATCTGGCCGCGGATCTGGTCGACCAGCGCACGGACGTAGTCGGTCGATGCGATGACCGGGCCCTGCGTGTCCTTCAGGCACTTCTGCACGTGCGACAGGCGACGCTCCTCGGTCGGATGGAGCAGGTTCCAGCGCTCGACCTGATGGCCTTCGCGCGCGAGTTCGGTGAAGCTCGGCACGCTCCACAGATCGGCGGCGACGCCCCAGTCGTTCTTGAGCAGGTCGGCGGCGGCGATCACTTCGTTGAAGATCGTGCCCGCGCCGAGCAGCTGGACGCGCGGCGCCTTCTTGTCGGCGTCGGCCTTCCTGAACGCGTACATGCCCTTGATGATGTCGGCCGCCACGTGCTCGCCCTGCGGAATCGCCGGGTGCTCGTAGTTCTCGTTCATCACCGTGATGTAGTAGTACACGTCTTCCTGGTCCTGCACCATGCGGCGCAGGCCGTCCTGGATGATCACCGCGAGTTCGTAGCCGAACGTCGGGTCGTAGCTCACGCAGTTCGGCACCGATGCCGCCCACAGCAGCGAGTGACCGTCTTCGTGCTGCAGGCCTTCGCCGTTCAGCGTCGTGCGGCCCGCGGTGCCGCCCAGCAGGAAGCCGCGCGAACGCATGTCGCCCGCGGCCCATGCCAGGTCGCCGATCCGCTGGAAGCCGAACATCGAATAGAAGATGTAGAACGGCACCATGATCTCGCCGTGCGTCGAATACGACGTCGCCGCCGCGATCCAGTCGCACATGCCGCCCGCTTCGTTGATGCCTTCCTGCAGGATCTGGCCGGTCTGCGATTCCTTGTAGAACATCAGCTGGTCGGAATCTTCCGGCACGTACTTCTGGCCTTCCTGGTTCCAGATGCCGATCTGACGGAACAGCCCTTCCATGCCGAACGTGCGCGATTCGTCCGGGACGATCGGCACGACGCGCTTGCCGAGCGCCTTGTCCTTCAGCAGGATGTTCAGGATCCGCACGAACGCCATCGTCGTCGAGATCTCGCGGCCTTCGCCCGTGCCCTTCAACAGCGGCTCGAACGCGTCGAGCGCCGGCACCGGCAGCGACGTCGCCTTTTCGCGGCGATGCGGCAGGTAGCCGCCGAGGTCCATGCGCTTCTGGCGCATGTATTCGAGTTCCTTCGAGCCTTCGTCGAACTTCAGGTACGGCACGTCGGCGATCTGCTCGTCGGTGATCGGCAGGCGGAACTGGTCACGGAACTTCTTCAGTTGCTCGACCGGCAGCTTCTTCTGCTGGTGCGTGATGTTCATCGCCTGGCCCGACTCGCCCATCCCGTAGCCCTTGATGGTCTTCGCGAGAATGACGGTCGGCGCGCCCTTCGTGTTCGTGGCTTCGTGGAACGCCGCGTAGATCTTGTGCGGATCGTGGCCGCCGCGGTTCAGCGCCCAGATGTCGTCGTCCGACCAGTCGGCGACGAGCGCCTTCAGTTCAGGCGAGTTGAAGAAGTGTTCGCGAACGTACGCGCCCGACTCCGATTTGTACGTCTGGTATTCGCCGTCGACGCATTCCATCATCCGGCGCATCAGCGCGCCCGACTTGTCGCGCGCGAACAGCGCATCCCAGCGGCTGCCCCAGATGACCTTGATCACGTTCCAGCCGGCGCCGCGGAATTCCGATTCGAGTTCCTGGATGATCTTGCCGTTGCCGCGCACCGGGCCATCGAGACGCTGCAGGTTGCAGTTGATCACGAACACGAGGTTGTCGAGCTTCTCGCGGCTCGCCATGCCGATCGCGCCGAGCGATTCCGGCTCGTCCGTCTCGCCGTCGCCGAGGAACGCCCATACCTTGCGGCCTTCCGTCTTCGCGATGCCGCGCGACTCCAGGTACTTCATGAAGCGCGCCTGGTAGATCGCCATGATCGGGCCCAGACCCATCGACACGGTCGGGAATTGCCAGAAATCCGGCATCAGCCACGGGTGCGGGTACGACGAAATGCCCTTGCCGTCGACTTCCTGGCGGAAGTTGTCGAGCTGCTCTTCCTTCAGGCGGCCGAGCAGGAACGCGCGCGAGTACACGCCCGGCGACGAGTGGCCCTGCACGAACACGAGATCGCCGCCGTGCTGGTCGGACGCCGCGTGCCAGAAATGGTTGTAGCCGACGTCGTAGAGCGTCGCGGCCGACGCGAACGATGCGATGTGGCCGCCGACGTTCGTGTCCTTGCCTGCACGCAGCACCATCGCCAGCGCGTTCCAGCGCGTGTACGAGCGGATGCGGTGCTCGATGTCCTGGTCGCCCGGGATCTTCGCCTGGGCTTCGAGCGGAATCGTGTTGATGTACGGGGTATTGGCGGAAAACGGCAGGTGCTCGCCGTGCATGCGGGCGAATTCGATCTGCTTTTCGATCAGGTAATGCGCACGGCCGGTGCCCACGGAGGAGATCACGCCATCGAGCGACTCCAGCCACTCGACGGTTTCTTGCGGGTCGTCGTCACGTTCGGCGGCGACATACTTCATCACTTCGTTCGGTACAGCGGACATTCTCGTCTCCTGGGTCCTGGAATGTGAGGATCGCTCTCGTGCAGACGACGCGGCGCGACCGGCTGCGGGCAAGCTCCGACGGATTGTAATGAGCGTGGACGGCCGCGCGCAACACAATTTTCGAATTATGAGATCTTTTCTCGTCATGCGAAATATTGCTGCGCTGCACCCATATTCCGGGGCTCCGCGGCCCGTCTCGTCGGAACAAAACCGTTTCCGTTCAACATATCCGGCATCGGTTTTCCATGTATTGCGCTGCGCTACAATCCTGCCATGTTGACCGATCGGCTTTTCGCACGCTCGGCGCGACCGCCGGGCCCGCCGGCGGAGTCGCAGCCGTCTCGTTGGCACCACGGACCGTGGTGGTCCAATTCCTATTTGCTGACACCGCTGCTGTCGATCCTGGTGTTCCTCGTCGTGATGAGCCTCATCCTGTGGAGCCTCAACCGGCGCGAACAGCAGCAGCAGGAAGACACCCTGTTTCGCAACGTCGCGTGGGCCCAGCAGCAGATCCGCCTGTCGATGACGGGCGCGCAGGAACAGTTGCAGGCGCTGTCGCGCGACCTCGCATCCGGCCGCCTCGACCAGAACGCGTTCCAGATGGCCGTCGCGGACGTGATGCAGACGCATCCGGAAATCCTCTACCTGAACTGGTACACGGCGCCGGGCGTGCAGCGCTGGCCGACCGTGCATCCGCCGCTGCTCGGGCAGCGGCTCGCGAAGCCCGGCGACGCGCAGATGCAGGACGCCGTGCGCGGCGCGTACGACGAGGCGCGCAGCACGCGCCGCCAGGCCTATTCGCCGCTGATCTACGACGAGTTCGGCAACGGCTTCATCACGTTGCAGACGCCCGTGATGCGCGGCGACCGCGAATATCTCGGCTCGCTCGCCGCGGTGTTTTCGGTCGAGGGCATCCTGAAGCACGACATTCCGCAGGAACTGTCGTCGAAGTACAAGATCTCGATCACCGATTCGAACAACCGCGAACTGTCGTCCACGTCGACACGCCCGCGCCTGCCGCGCGACTCGCACTACGATCTCCCGCTCGACCCGCCCGGCCAGGGGCTGACGGTGCGCGTGTATGCGTTCCCGCAACTCACGAACCTGACCAACAACACGCTCGTGTGGCTCGTCGCCGGCCTGTCGTGCTTCGTGCTGTGGAGCCTCTGGAGCCTGTGGAAACACACCCGCCAGCGCTTCGAGGCGCAGCAGGCGCTGTACGCGGAAGCGTTCTTCCGCCGCGCGATGGAAAACTCGGTGCTGATCGGCATGCGCGTGCTCGACATGCACGGCCGCATCACGCACGTGAACCCCGCGTTCTGCCGGATGACCGGCTGGGACGAGACCGATCTGGTCGGCAAGGTCGCGCCGTTCCCGTACTGGCCGCGCGACGCGTACCCGGAAATGCAGCGCCAGCTCGACATGACGCTGCGCGGCAAGGCGCCGAGCTCGGGCTTCGAGCTGCGCGTGCGGCGCAAGAACGGCACGCTGTTCCATGCACGCCTGTACGTGTCGCCGCTGATCGACAGTTCGGGCCGCCAGACGGGCTGGATGTCGTCGATGACCGACATCACCGAGCCGAAGCGCGCGCGGGAAGAACTCGCGGCCGCGCACGAACGCTTCACGACGGTGCTCGAAAGCCTCGACGCCGCGGTGTCGGTGCTCGCCGCCGACGAAGCCGAGCTGCTGTTCGCGAACCGCTACTACCGCCACCTGTTCGGCATTCGCCCGGACGGCCATCTGGAGTTGTCCGGCGGCGGCTTCGACCGCGCGCAGGCCTCGTCCGACTCGATCGACATGGTCGACGCGTTCGCGGGCCTGCCCGCCGCCGCGCTGACGAGCAGCACGGCGGACGCGCAGGAGGTGTACGTCGAGAGCATCCAGAAGTGGTTCGAGGTGCGTCGTCAGTACATCCAGTGGGTGGACGGCCACCTCGCGCAGATGCAGATCGCGACCGACATCACGACCCGCAAGAAGGCGCAGGAACTTGCGCACCAGCAGGAAGAAAAGCTGCAGTTCACGAGCCGATTGATGACGATGGGCGAAATGGCGTCGTCGATTGCTCACGAATTGAATCAGCCGCTCGCCGCGATCAACAACTACTGCTCGGGCACGCTCGCGCTCGTGAAGAGCGGCCGCGGCACGCCGGAGACGCTCCAGCCCGCGCTGGAAAAGACCGCGCAGCAGGCGCTGCGCGCGGGGATGATCGTCAAGCGGATCCGCGAATTCGTGAAGCGCAGCGAGCCGAAGCGCCAGCCGGCGCGGGTCGCGGACATCGTCGCCGACGCGGTCGGGCTCGCCGAAATCGAGGCCAGGAAGCGCAGGATCCGGATCGTCACGGAAATCCTCGCAAGAATGCCTATTATTTATGTCGACCCCGTGTTGATCGAGCAGGTGCTCGTGAACCTGATGAAAAACGCAGCCGAGGCGATGGCCGACGTGAAACCCGCGTCGGTGGACGGCGTGATCCGCGTCGTCGCCGACATCGACGCCGGCTTCGTCGACATCCGTGTGATCGACCAGGGCCCGGGCGTCGACGAAGCGACCGCCGAGCGCCTGTTCGAACCGTTTTACAGCACCAAGTCCGATGGCATGGGCATGGGGCTGAACATCTGCCGTTCGATCATCGAATCGCATCGGGGGCGTCTGTGGGTGGTCAACAACGTCGAGCCGGATGGCCGCATTTCCGGCGCGACGTTCCACTGCAGCCTGCCCATTGGGGAACCCGCTGATCTCGGCCAAGGGGGGCGCGAGGCATCGGCATCACATACCGTTACGGGAGAACTATGAATAGCCCTGTCACCACCACTCAGGAAACCGTCTTTGTCGTCGACGACGACGAGGCCGTACGGGACTCGCTGCGCTGGCTGCTGGAGGCGAACGGCTATCGCGTGCAATGCTTCTCGAGCGCCGAGCAGTTCCTCGATGCGTATCAGCCGGCGCAGCAGGCCGGCCAGATCGCGTGCCTGATCCTCGACGTGCGGATGTCCGGCATGAGCGGCCTCGAATTGCAGGAACGCCTGATCGCCGACAATGCCGCGCTGCCGATCATCTTCGTCACGGGCCACGGCGACGTGCCGATGGCCGTGTCGACGATGAAAAAGGGTGCGATGGACTTTATCGAGAAACCGTTCGACGAAGCCGAGCTGCGCAAGCTCGTCGAGCGGATGCTCGACAAGGCCCGAAGCGAAAGCAAGAGCGTCCAGGAGCAGCGTGCCGCGAGCGAACGCCTGTCGAAGCTGACCGCGCGCGAGCAGCAGGTGCTCGAACGGATCATCGCGGGCCGCCTGAACAAGCAGATCGCCGACGACCTCGGCATCAGCATCAAGACGGTCGAGGCACACCGCGCGAACATCATGGAAAAGCTCAACGTCAACACGGTGGCCGACCTGCTGCGCCTCGCGCTGTCGAAGAAGCAGGCCTGAGCGGGTTCTCCGGCCGCGGCGGCACGGCCCGCCCCGGCCGGCCCGCAACCGGTATTTGCCGCCCCGCGCGATGCGGCCCACTCGCGCGGCGGCGGCCGTTCCTCCCCGGCGCACGCGCGCCGCGGCCATGACGCTTCCCGTTGATTCGCTGTCGGACGGCGGCAGGCGAACGGTATAATTACGTGCTTTGCTACGGCGCTTCGAGCGCCGTACGCCCGCATTCCAACTTCCCGGCAGGACCCACCACCATGACAGCCCTCCTCATCGACGGCAACGCCCTTTCGAAGACCTTGCGCGCCCAGGCCGCCGAACGCGCCGCCGCGCTGACCGCCCGCGGCCACCAGCCCGGTCTCGCGGTGATCCTCGTCGGCGCGAACCCGGCGAGCGAAGTCTACGTGCGCAACAAGATCAAGGCATGCGAGGACAACGGCTTCTTCTCGCAGAAGGATGCGTACCCGGCCACGCTGTCGGAAGCCGACCTGCTCGCGCGCATCGACGAACTGAACCGCGACCCGAAGATCCACGGCATCCTCGTCCAGTTGCCGCTGCCCGCGCATATCGACAGCCACAAGGTGATCGAGGCGATCGCGCCGGAGAAGGACGTCGACGGCTTTCACGTCGCGAACGCGGGCGCGCTGATGACCGGCAAGCCGCTGTTCCGTCCGTGCACGCCGTACGGCGTGATGAAGATGTTCGAAGCGCACGGCATCGCGCTGCAAGGCGCGAATGCGGTGGTGATCGGCCGCTCGAACATCGTCGGCAAGCCGATGGCGATGATGCTGCTCGACGCCGGCGCGACCGTGACGATCTGCCACAGCAAGACGCGCGACCTCGCCGCGCATACGCGCCAGGCCGACATCGTGGTCGCCGCGGTCGGCAAGCGCAACATCCTGACCGCCGACATGGTGAAGCCGGGCGCGACGGTGATCGACGTCGGCATGAACCGCGACGACGCGGGCAAGCTGTGCGGCGACGTCGATTTCGCGGGCGTGAAGGAAGTCGCCGGCTACATCACGCCGGTGCCGGGCGGCGTCGGCCCGATGACGATCACGATGCTGCTGATCAACACGATCGAATCCGCCGAACGCGCGGCGGCCGCCGCAGCCTGACGCTGCATTTGCCCGGCCGGCGGCGGTTGCGCGCGCCGGCGCCTCGCCAGCCGCCATCGCGCGGCTGCATCGCGCCTGCCGGCGCGCGGGACGCGCCTCGCCGGCCGCGCCTTGCCGGCCACGCCTTGCCGGCCGCCCGCATCCGACCCTGCGTCAATCGCGTCATTAGAAACTAACGATTGGAAAGCGCACGATGCGCCCCAATAATGTCGGTATCGGGCGCCGCCTCATCGCGCCTCACCCTTTTCACCCCGGTTCATCCGGCAACAGACAGGGAGTCTTAATGTCCGCCAGCGCCAACTCCAATCCGCTCCTCGACTTCTCCGGCCTGCCCCGTTTTGGCGAGATCCGCCCGGAACACGTGACACCCGCGCTCGATACGCTGCTCGATGCCGCCGGCCGTGCGGTCGAAACGGCGAGCGCGAGCGAGACGCCGTCGACCTGGGCCGCCGTCGTCGAGACGGTCGAGCGGGCCACGGAGCCGCTCGGCCGCGCGTGGGGCATCGTCGGCCACCTGAATGCGGTCGCCGACACGCCCGAACTGCGCGCCGCCTACGGTGAAAACCTGCCGCGCGTGACCGAGTTCTGGTCGAGCGTCGGCCAGAATCTCGCGCTGTACGAAAAGTACAAGGCGATCGCCGCCAGCGCCGAATACGCGACGCTGTCCGCCGAGCGCAAGAAGATCCTCGACAATGCGCTGCGCGACTTCCGCCTGTCGGGCGCCGAACTGCCCGAGGACCAGAAGCCGCGCTTCGCGGAATTGCAGGAACAGCAGGCCGCGCTGTCGAAGGCGTTCTCCGATCACGTGCTCGACGCGACCAATGCGTACGCGTACTTCGCGAAGGACGAAGCCGAGCTCGCCGGCCTGCCCGGCGACGCGATCGAGGCCGCCCGCGAAGCCGCGCAGAAGGACGGCAAGGAAGGCTGGAAATTCACGCTGCATTTCCCGTCGTACTTCCCGGTGCTGCAGTACGCGGACAACCGCGCGCTGCGCGAAACGCTCTACCGTGCCTATGCGACGCGTGCGTCGGAGCTCGGGCCGCAGTACGGCGCCGGCAAGGCCGAATGGGACAACACGGCGATCGTCGCCGACGCACTGAAGCTGCGCCGCGAAGAGGCGCGGATGCTCGGCTACCGCAACTTCGCCGAAGTGTCGCTCGCGCCGAAGATGGCCGAATCGCCGCAGCAGGTGATCGCGTTCCTCGAGGATCTCGCGACACGTGCCCGCCCGCACGCGGACAAGGACTGGGACGAGCTGCGCACGTTCGCCGCGAAGGAGCTCGGCCTCGCCGAACTCGCGCCGTGGGACGTCGCGTACGCGGCCGAGAAGCTCCGCCAGCAGCGCTACGCGTTCTCGGAAAACGAGGTCAAGCAGTACTTCCCGGAACCGGCCGCGCTGAAGGGCCTGTTCACCGTCACCGAAACGCTGTTCGGCGTGAAGATCAAGCCGGACGACGCGCCGGTGTGGCACAAGGACGTGCGCTTCTTCCGCGTCGAGAACCGCGACGGCTCGCTCGTCGCGCAGTTCTATCTCGACCTGTACGCCCGCGAAGGCAAGCGCGGCGGCGCGTGGATGGACGATGCGCGTTCGCGCGCGAAGCGCGGCAGCGACGTGCAGACGCCCGTCGCGTACCTGACCTGCAACTTCTCCGCGCCGGTGGGCGGCAAGCCCGCATGCTTCACGCACGACGAGGTCATCACGCTGTTCCATGAATTCGGCCACGGGCTGCACCACATGCTCACGCGCGTCGACGAGCTCGGCGTGTCGGGCATCAACGGCGTCGAATGGGATGCGGTCGAACTGCCGTCGCAGTTCATGGAGAACTTCTGCTGGGAATGGGACGTGCTGTCGTCGATGTCGTCGCACGTCGATACGGGCGCGTCGCTGCCGCGCGAGCTGTTCGACAAGATGATCGCCGCGAAGAATTTCCAGAGCGGGCTCGGCACGCTGCGCCAGATCGTGTTCTCGATGTTCGACATGCTGCTGCACGTCGACTTCGACCCGGCCGGCGCCACCGGCGTGACCGCGTTCGCGCGCGAGATCAACGAGCGCTATCACGTGATCCCGCAGGCGGCGTTCTCGCGCTGGCCGAACACGTTCAGCCACATCTTCGCGGGCGGCTACGCGGCCGGCTACTACAGCTACAAGTGGGCCGAGGTGCTGTCGGCCGACGCGTACGCGGCGTTCGAGGAAGCGGCCGCCACCGGCGGCAGCGTGCTCGATGCGGCAACCGGCACGCGCTATCGCCGAGAAATCCTCGAGGTCGGCGGCAGCCGTCCGGCAATGGAGTCGTTCAAGGCGTTCCGCGGCCGCGAGCCGCAGATCGACGCGCTGCTGCGCCACAACGGGATGGCCGAGGCCGCGCACTGAGCGCGCGGCCCGGCCCTTCCGGCCGTTCAGGCTGCATCGACAGGCACCGCTTCGGCGGTGCCTTTTTTCATGGCGCGGGCGTGTCGTCGCCCACTGCGTCGTCGAACAGCAGGAACTGCCCGTGGCGCTCGGCCGTGTCCTCGTCGATGCGCACGCCGACGCCGAGCAGCCGCACCGGCTGCGCGCGCCGCGACAACCCCTTCGCGAGCAGCGTGACGGCCGTCTCGGCATTCGTCGCGTCGGCCACGCACTCGACCGTCGTGCGCTGGAAATCGGCGAAGCGGATCTTCACGTACAGCTTGCGGATCGACCGCGCAGCGCCGGCGCGATCGATGCGCGCGTCGAGTTGCACGACGAGGCGGCGGATTTCGTCCGCGCATTGCTCGAGCGTCGTCAGGTCGGTCACGTAGGTCGTCTCGACGCTGACCGACTTGCGCTCCTGGTCGGCCTGCACGGGCCGCTCGTCGATCCCGCGCGACAGTTCGTACAACCGGCGCCCGAACGCGCCGAATTCGCGGTGCAGGTCGATCAGCGGCCAGTCGCGCAACTGCGCGCAGGTCTGAATGCCGAGCCGGTCGAGCCGCGTGGCCGTCACCTTGCCGACGCCGTGCAGCTTGCGCACCGGCAGCGCCGCGACGAACGCGTCGATCTCGTGCGGCCGCACGACGAACAGCCCGTCGGGCTTGTTCCAGTCGGACGCGATCTTCGCGATGAACTTGTTCGGCGCGACGCCCGCCGACACGGTCACGCCGACCGTATCGCGCACCCGCTCGCGGATCTCGCGCGCAATCAGCGTCGCACTGCCCTGGCAGCGTTCCGACCCGCTGACGTCGAGATACGCCTCGTCGAGCGACAGTGGCTCGACGTCGGGCGTGTAGTCGCGATAGATCGCCATGATCTGCCGCGACGCCGCACGATACTTGTCCATCGCGGACGGCAGGATCAGCAGGTCCGGACACTTGCGCATCGCCAGCGCCGACGACATCGCCGAATGCACGCCGTAGCGCCGCGCCTCGTAGTTGCAGGTCGCGATCACGCCGCGCTGGTCGGGCCGGCCGCCGACCGCGAGCGGCCGGTTGCGCAGCGACGGGTCGTCGCGCATCTCGACCGATGCGTAGAAACAGTCGCAGTCGCAGTGAATGATCTTGCGCATGCGCGGCAGCGCGTCGCCGGGCGGCGGCTGGGGCGGATCGGCAGGCGGAATGGTGGTCGGGCTCACGGTGCCGATACTGTACAAAAACACAGTGCCGGTTTCAACTGCCGCGTATTGTCCGGAGCCGGCCGCCCGGCCACCCAAGATCGGCTACGCCGTACCGGGCCGGTTTGCGCGGACCGTACCGGCCGGGCGCGGGCAGCGACGCCTATACTCGTCTGCCGCGGTACACGAAACGCAAAGGTGACGGATGAAAACGATCGGACTGATCGGCGGCATGAGCTGGGAATCGTCGGCGGAGTACTACCGGATGATCAACCGGCACTCGAAGGCATTGCACGGCGGCCATCACAACGCGAAGAGCGTGCTGGTCACGGTCGACTTCGCCGAGATCGAAGCGCTGCAGCGCACGCACGACTGGGCCGCGCTCGGCGAACGGATGGCCGACGCCGCGCGGCAGCTCGAAGCGGCCGGCGCCGATCTCGTCGTCCTGACGACCAATACGATGCATCGCGTGCACGACGCGATCGAAGCCGCGGTGACGCTGCCGTTCCTGCACATCGCCGACCCGACCGGCAACGCGCTGCGCGACGCGGGCGTCGAGCGCGTCGCCCTGCTCGGCACGCGCTACACGATGGAGCTGCCGTTCTATGCGCAACGGCTGCGCGGGAAGTTCGGGCTCGACGTGATGGTGCCGGACGAACGCGGGCGCGACGACGTGCACCGGATCATCTACGACGAGCTGTGCCATGGCGTCGTCTCGGCAGCCTCGCGCGCAACGTATGTGTCGATCATCGACGAACTGGCGAAGCACGGCGCGCAGGCCGTGATCCTCGGCTGTACGGAAATCACGCTGCTGATCGGCGCGGACGATTCGCCGCTGCCGGTATTCGATACGACCGCGCTGCACGCGAAGGCGGCCGTCGAGTGGGCCGCGCGTTGAACGACGCGCGCCATCGCGCAGCGGCAACCGTCGCCGGATGGCATCGCCGCATTGTTCCGCGCGGCGGGATTCATTCTCCCGGGGCGCGCCTCGCCGCGCGCCCGACTCCGTGCTCTCGCCCGCCACACGGGCCTGGCGCGCCCGGCCCGCGAATCACCCGACGCGGTTCGCGCGGGCGCGCCGACACGACTGGTTATCCATTGGTAATAAAGTGACCGCAAATTGGTACGCGAGCAGCGGCGCCCATTCGACGCTGCTCGTCGCGGTCTCTTTTCCACCAACCGGAAACAGGAAGATGAAGAAACTCAGCATCGCACTCGGCGCGTTGCTCGCCGTCTCGTCCACGCTCACGGCGCACGCCGACCCCAACATCACCGCATCGGCGGCCTCGACGCCCGGGGACGGCTTCGATCGCATGACGTGGGAGATCACGCCCGAAGTCGTGCCGACCAACGCCAACCACAGTTACTACTGGGCCAACCAGGTGTCGTCCGACCACGGCGGGCACCCGATCTACACCGGCATCCAGCCGCGCACGCAAGGCAGCAACCTGGTGATCTTCAGCGCGTTCGGCACCGGTACGACGCCGCTGTCCGCGAATTGCCGCAGCGGCGCCGACGGCGGTGCCGGAACGTCGTGCTCGATCGCTTACCCGTGGAAAACCGGCCATGCCTATCGGCTGCAGATCGCCGTGAAGCAGGCCGATCGCAGCGACGGGCGCTCCACCGTCGACGGCTTCATCACGGACGTCGCCACCGGCACCACGACGCCGACGGGCAGCATTGCGGTGCCGGCCGACTGGGGCGGCCTGTCGAGCTCGGCTTATCTGTTCGACGAGTACTTGCCGTTCAACGCGGCGTCGAAGGACCCGATGCAACGCCCATGCGTGCCGTACGCGCGCCACACGACGTCGCTGCCGCATTTCTACCTGAAGGATGTGGACTACCCGACGGCCGAGCGATCGATCCGGCTGAATACGGGCAAGGACAAGTGCGCGGTGCTGTCGGGCACGCCCAACGGGCGGGCCACGCTGGTCAACACGACGACCTATCTGCTCGAGAACGGCTTCCTGCCGGGGAGCCCCGGCGCACCGAAATAACGAAGCCGGACGCGAAAAACAAAAAACCCGGCACGGAGCCGGGTTTTTCGTAGACGAAGTGCGCATCGGTCAATTGCGCGGCACATCGCCTAGTGTGCTTGGTTGCGGGGACAGGATTTGAACCTGTGACCTTCGGGTTATGAGCCCGACGAGCTGCCAGACTGCTCCACCCCGCGTCAGAGAAATAAATTATAGGGTGAGGAAGTACTCACGTCAATACTTTTGTCACAATTTCTGCGGCCGCTGCCCACGAGGCGATGCGCGACTCGTGCCCGAACCCGCATGACGCGCGCGTTCGCACCCCATGCTCGCGGTAAGATGGCGGCCTTCGCATTCACGCCGCACGCACCCTTCCCGTTCATGAAAATCGCCACCTGGAACGTCAACTCGCTCAACGTCCGCAAACAGCACGTGCTCGACTGGCTCGCGCAAAGCGGAGCCGACGTACTGTGCCTGCAGGAACTGAAGCTGCCGGACGAGAAATTCCCGCGCGCCGATCTCGAGGCGGCCGGCTACCGCAGCTGGTTCACCGGCCAGAAGACCTACAACGGCGTCGCGATCCTCGCGCGCGACACGCTCGCCGTCGACGAATCGGACGTCGTGCGCAACATCCCCGGCTTCGACGATTCGCAGCAGCGCGTGATCGCCGCGACGATCGACGGCGTGCGCATCGTGTCCGCGTACTTCCCGAACGGCCAGGCGCTCGACTCCGACAAGTTCGTCTACAAGATGCAGTGGCTCGACGCGCTGCAGGCGTGGCTGCGCACCGAGCTGCAGCGCTACCCGAAGCTCGCGCTGCTCGGCGACTACAACATCGCGCCGGAAGACCGCGACGTGCACGATCCCGCGAAATGGGAAGGCCAGAACCTCGTGTCGCCGCAGGAGCGCGCGCACTTCGCGCAGCTGATCGAACTCGGCTTCGTCGATGCGTTCCGCCGTTTCGAACAGCCCGAGAAAACCTTCACGTGGTGGGACTACCGGATGATGGCGTTCCGCCGCAACGCGGGGCTGCGCATCGACCACATCCTGCTGTCGCCGGCGCTCGCGGCGACCTGCACGTCGTGCGAGGTCGATCGCGTGCCGCGCACGTGGGAACAGCCGTCCGACCACACGCCCGTCGTCGCGATCGTAGGCTGATCGTCCAGGGCCTGTTCACGCTGACAACAGGCCCAGGCGGCCCGCGCGCGATCAGCGCCGCGCGGGCGCCGGCCCGAGATGGGCCCACAGGAAACCGAATTCGGCTGCGTCGGCTTCCGCGCGTTCGAGATCGTCGGCGCTGCCGTGGCCGCCGTCGGTGTTCTCCCAGTACCACACCCGTTCGTGACCGAGCGCCTGCATGCGCGCGGCCATCTTGCGCGCATGCGCGGGATGCACGCGGTCGTCGCGCGTCGACGTCGTCAGCAGCAATGGCGGATACGCGACGCCTTCGCGCACGCGGTGATATGGCGAATACGCGGCCAGCGCCGCGCCTTCGCGCGGATCGTCCGGGTCGCCGTATTCGTCGAGCCATGCGGCGCCCGCGTGCAGTTTCGGATAGCGCTGCATATCGAGCAGCGGCACGCGGCACAGCACCGCGCCGAACAGCTCGGGCCGCTGCATCATGCACGCGGCGACCAGCAGCCCGCCGTTGCTGCCGCCCTCGATCCCGAGCTGCGCGGCGCGCGTCACGCCGGTCGCGACCAGATCCTCGGCGACCGCGATGAAATCGTCGAACGAACGCTGCCGGTGTTCGCGCTGCGCGTCGACGTGCCAGCGCGGCCCGAACTCGCCGCCGCCGCGGATGTGCGCGAACGCCATCACGCCGCCGCGCTCGAGCCAGCCGATCCCGAACGCATCGCTGTAGCCCGGCAGGTTCGGAATCGCAAAGCCGCCATAGCCCGACAGCAAGCACGGCCGCGCGACGCGCGCCACGCCTTCCGGTGCATCGAGCGCATCGCGCGGCCCGATCAGCGTGTACGGCACCACCGTGCCGTCGCGCGAACGTGCGCTCGCGCGGCGCACGACGAGCCCGGCCGCGTCGAACTGCACCGGCGGCCGGTCGAGCAGCACGCGGCGCGACCGCGCATCGGCCGCGCGATCGGCAAGGTCGGCGAGCCAGCATTCGGGTGGATCGAGATAGGTGTCGACGTCGACGTACACCTCGTCGTTCAACGTCGACTCGACGGGTTCGACGTCGATCTGCGCATCGCCCGGCCAGTCGAACGGCCGCGCGTCCCACGTCCACGACCCGTCGTCGGCCTGCCGCGGCTGCCACAGCATCGTGCGGTTGTGCACGTCGTCGAGCCAGCTCGCGATCAGCGTCGTGCGCGTGTGCGTCCACGTGCAGGCGGACGTCGTCGGCTGCGGCGCGAACAGCGTCGTGAATTCGCGCGCGCCGGCGAGGAACGCCTGCTCGCGGATCGCGAGCAGCGAGCCGCCCGCGTGGCGCACGCCGTTGCAATCCCAGTCGAGGCGCGGCTCCAGCACGAGCCAGCCTTCCCAGAACCCGACTTCGACATGCGTCGGCACGTCGTAGCGCGCCCATTCGCCCGCGTCGGTCAGCCGGTACGCGTGCGCGTCGAAGAAGTCGACGCTGCGCCACGCGACATGGCGGCGGTCGATCGGGTCGTACCATGCGCCGGCGCTGATGTCGTCCGGCTCGCCGCTGAACACGACGGGCGCATCGGCGAGTGCGGTGCCGCGCACCCAGCGCCGCGCTTCATACGGATAACCGGCCGCGGTCGCATCCGCTTCGCCGCGATCCCAGCTCACGTACACGGTGTCGCGGTCGATCCAGCCGACCGTGTGATGGCCCGGCGCGTCGATCGTGAAACCGCCGTCGACGAAACGGCGCGCGACGAGATCGAATTCGCGCACGACGACCGCGTCGGCGCCGCCCGGCGACAGCGACAGCAGCACCCGATCGCCGTCCGGATACAGGATCGCGTCCTGCTCGAACACCCACGACTCGCCCTCTTCGGCGCCGAGCGCGTCGACGTCGAGCAGCGTTTCCCACGCCGGCTGCCCGGCCCGCCAGTCGGCCCAGCGCGTGCGGCGCCACAGTCCCTTCGGATGGAGATCGTCCTGCCACAGGTCGTACGCCCAGTCGCGCCAGCGGGTCGGAATCACCGGGCGTTCGTGCGGCAGATACGCTTTCGCGAGACGCGCGGTCAGCGCGCGATATTCATCGTCGTCGCGCAGCGCGGCGCGCGTGCGCGCATTCTGCTCGTCGACCCACGTGCGGGCGCGCTTGCTGTCGAGCGCTTCGAGGAAACGGAACGGGTCGGCCCCGGCGGGCCAGCGAAAGGAATCGGACATGGAGGATCGGCGGAATGGCAAACGGCGTGCAAACCGCGATTATGTCCGATCGCGGCATGCGCGGGCCCGCGCATGCCGCGAATCGTGCTCGGTCAGGGCTCCAGATGGAGTTCCTGGATCTTGCGCGTGATCGTGTTGCGGCCGATGCCGAGCCGCTCCGCGGCCTCGACCTTGCGGCCGCGCGTGAAATCGAGCGCCTCGCGGATCACGGCCGCCTCGAAGCGGCGTGCGAGTTCGTCCATCACGTCGGCCGAGTTCTCGCGCAACAACCGCGCGACTTCGGTGCGCAGCCCGTGCTCCCATAGCGGGTAGCCGGCCGGCGCGCCGCCGTTCGCCGCGCTGGCGGCGGGCGCGGCCGTCGGGGCTGCACCGATCGCGGCAGGCGCCGCCGTCGCGTGGCTGCCGCTGCCGTGCACGTCCGCGCCGTCGCCCGTCGCGACGACCGGCGCACCGGCCGGCACGAGGTCGGGCGGCAGATCCTTGATCTCGACCGTCTGCGCGGGCGCCATCACGGTCAGCCAGTTCGCGAGGTTCTCGAGCTGCCGCACGTTGCCGGGAAACGGCAGCGACGTCAGGTACGCGAGCGCGTCGTCGGACACGCGCTTCGGCTCGACGCCGAGATCGCGCGCGCTCTTCTGCAGGAAGTGGCGCGTGAGCAGCGCGATGTCCTCGCTGCGTTCGCGCAGCGGCGGCAGGCGCAGCCGGATCACGTTGAGCCGGTGGTAAAGGTCCTCGCGGAACAGCCCCTGCCGCACGCGCGACTCGAGATTCTGGTGCGTCGCCGCGATCACGCGCACGTTCGCGCGCAGCGGGTTGTGGCCGCCGACCCGATAGAACTGCCCGTCCGACAGCACGCGCAACAGGCGCGTCTGCAGGTCGAACGGCATGTCGCCGATTTCGTCGAGGAACAGCGTGCCGTTCTCGGCCTGCTCGAAGCGGCCCTGCCGCGTCGTCTGCGCGCCGGTGAACGCACCGCGCTCGTGGCCGAACAGTTCGGATTCGAGCAGGTCCTTCGGAATCGCCGCCGTGTTCAGCGCGATGAACGGTCCGTTCGCGCGCGGGCTGTGACGGTGCAGCGCCCGCGCGACGAGCTCCTTGCCGGTGCCGGATTCGCCGGTGATCAGCACCGTCGCGGCCGAATGCGACAGCCGGCCGATCGCGCGGAACATGTCCTGCATCGCGGGCGCCTGGCCGAGCATCTCGGGCGCCTCGGCCACGCGCTCGTCCTGCGGCGCACCGCCGCGCAGGCTTTCTTCCACCGCGCGACGGATCAGCTCGACCGCCTTGTCGACGTCGAACGGCTTCGCGAGATATTCGAACGCGCCGCCCTGGAACGCCGCGACGGCGCTGTCGAGATCGGAGAACGCCGTCATGATGATGACGGGCAGGCCCGGCAGCCGCTCGTGCATCGCCTGCAGCAACTCGAGGCCCGAGCCGCCCGGCATCCGGATGTCGGACACGAGCACCTGCGGCGTCTCGTGGTCGAGCGCGGCCAGCGCGTCGCGCACGTTCGCGAAGCTCTTCGTCGCGAAGCTGTCCCGGGCGAGTGCCTTTTCAAGCACCCAGCGGATCGATTGGTCGTCGTCTACTATCCAGATCGGCTTCATAGGTCGGTCAGGTATGGGTGAATCGCAATGCCGCCGCTCAATGGTCGAGCGGCAGCAGAATCTGAAATTCGGTACGTCCGGGCCGGCTTTCGACCTCGATCATCCCGTCGTGCTGCTGCACGAAGGTCTGCGCGAGCGTGAGGCCGAGGCCGCTGCCGTCGTCGCGTCCGGACACGAGCGGGTAGAAGATCCGGTCGCGGATCTCCTCCGGAATGCCGGGCCCGTTGTCGACCACGTGCAAGTCCAGTGCCAGCTTGTACAGGCGTTTCGCGATCGTGATCTTGCGCGCGATGCGCGTGCGCAGCTCGATCTTCGCGTCGCCCTGCGCGATCCGCTCGCGCAGCGCCTGCGCCGCGTTGCGCACGATGTTCAATAGCGCCTGGATCAACTGCTCCTTGTCGCCGCGCAGGTCCGGCACGCTCACGTCGTAATCGCGCTCGATCGTGAGCCCGCGCGGGAATTCCGCGAGCATCACCGCGCGCACGCGTTCGCATACTTCGTGAATGTTCACGTCGCCGACGATGTGCGGATGCCGGTGCGGCTCCAGCAACCGGTCGACGAGCGTCTGCAGGCGGTCGGACTCCTTGATGATCACCTGCGTGTATTCGCGCAACTCGCCGCGCTCGCGCTCGCCCAGTTCGAATTCGAGCAGTTGGGCTGCGCCGCGAATGCCGCCGAGCGGGTTCTTGATCTCGTGCGCGAGGTTGCGGATCAGTTGCTTGTTGACCGCGGTCAGGTCGTGGATGCGCTCTTCCCGATCGGTGCGCGACTGCCGTTCGTTCTCGAACAGCTCGACGAGCACGAAATCGGGCGCGTTCTCGAGGAAGCCGACGATCGCATGCACGTGCAGCGGTTCGCGGCCGGGCCGGTCGAGCACGGTATCGAGGTGCGTCGCGTGAAAGCGTTCCTGGCCGATCGCGGTGATCGTCGACGCGAGCTCGTTCGCGTTCGGGAAAATCTCGCCCCACGGCCGCTGCGCGAGCTGCCGCCGCGAGATGTCGAGCATCGCCTCCGCGGACGGGTTCGCGAACGCGACCCGCAGCGTCTTGCGGTCGAGCACGATCACGACCGTCGGCAGCGCTTCGAGCCCCGCCAGCAGACCCGAGCGCGCGAGCCGCTCGTCGTCCGTCAGTCGTTCGGGCTGCCCCGTTTTCGCCTTGATCAGATTCTTCAGAACCATCTGCGTGCTTGTCGCGCCTCACCGGGCAGAAAATGAAAATCGTCGGAACAAAAAAGGGACGGCCGGACGCCGTCCCCTTTCAGACTCCGCCGCTCCCGCCGCAAGCCGCGCGACGGGAACGAACCGGCATGACGGCGCTGAATCGAAGCGCCATCGCCGATTAGAGCGAGTAGTACATCTCGAACTCGATCGGGTGCGTCGTCATGCGGAACTTCGCCAGCTCCTGCTCCTTCAGCGCGAGGTACGCGTCGATCATGCCGTCGGTGAACACGCCGCCGCGCGTCAGGAATTCGCGATCCTTGTCGAGCGCTTCGAGTGCCTGGTCGAGGCCCGCGCACACGGTCGGGATCTTTGCATCCTCTTCCGGCGGCAGGTCGTACAGGTTCTTGTCCGCGGCTTCGCCCGGGTGGATCTTGTTCTGGATCCCGTCGAGGCCGGCCATCATCAGCGCCGTGAAGCACAGGTACGGGTTCGCCATCGGATCCGGGAAGCGCGTTTCGATACGGCGGCCCTTCGGGTTCGACACGTGCGGAATGCGGATCGATGCCGAACGGTTGCGTGCCGAGTAAGCGAGCTTGACCGGTGCTTCGAAGTGCGGGACCAGACGCTTGTACGAGTTCGTCGTCGGGTTCGTGATCGCGTTCAGTGCACGGGCGTGCTTGATGATGCCGCCGATGTAGAACAGCGCCAGTTCCGACAGGCCGGCGTAGCCGTTGCCCGCGAACAGGTTCTGGCCGTCCTTCCAGATCGACTGGTGAACGTGCATGCCCGAACCGTTGTCGCCGACCACCGGCTTCGGCATGAACGTCGCCGTCTTGCCGTACGAGTGCGCGACGTTATGGATGATGTACTTCGACCATTGCGTCCAGTCGGCGCGCTGAACCAGCGTCGAGAACTTCGTGCCGATTTCGTTCTGGCCCTGGCCCGCCACTTCGTGGTGGTGCACTTCGACCGGGATGCCGAGCTGTTCGAGCAGCAGGCACATTTCCGAACGCATGTCCTGGAACGTGTCGACCGGCGCGACCGGGAAGTAGCCGCCCTTCGTGCCCGGACGGTGGCCCGTGTTGCCGCCTTCGAATTCCTTGCCTGCCGACCACGGCGCTTCTTCCGAGTTGATCTTCACGAAGCAGCCCGACATGTCCGTGTTCCACTGGACCGAGTCGAAAATGAAGAATTCCGGTTCCGGACCGAAGTACGCCGTGTCGCCGATGCCCGTGCTCTTCAGGTACGCTTCGCCGCGCTTCGCGAGCGAACGCGGATCGCGCTCGTAGCCCTTGCCGTCGGCCGGCTCGACCACGTCGCAGGTCAGCACGAGGGTCGACTCTTCGTAGAACGGGTCGACGAAGGCAGCGCTCGGATCCGGCATGAGCAGCATGTCCGACGCCTCGATGCCCTTCCAGCCCGCGATCGACGAACCGTCGAATGCATGACCGCTTTCGAACTTGTCTTCGTCAAACGCCGAAACCGGCACCGACACGTGCTGTTCCTTGCCGCGCGTATCCGTGAAGCGGAAATCGACAAACTTGACGTCCTCGTCCTTCACGAGCTGCATGACGTCGGCGACGGTTTTACTCATAACCTCTTCTCCTGATTGAACAATTCCGGCGGACTGGGAAACCGCCTCGTTTATCGAGCTGACCGGGGTCTTGCTTTGGCGCAGCGCGCCCCGATTCGACCGAATTCTATATAGCAGCTTCCGTGCCAACCATCGCAAAACCGACGCGAATCACGCCGGCCCGCGCCGCAGCGGAGCTTCGTTGCGCGATTCCGGGGCCGGGCGCCGCACCGGCGCATGCGCCATAGCACCGAAATGGTGCAATCTGGTGGATCCGTCGGCGCCATACATCCATTCTGGTGCATGCCGGCCATTCTGCACCTTTTTGGTGATCCCGTGGCCGCCACGCGCACCGTGCCGCATGCGGACTTCCGTGCGGCGCCGTCGCGCTAGAATGACCGTTTGACCGATACGGAGACTCCCCGCCATGAGTACGCTGGACCAGCTTTACGCGAAGGCCGACGAACGCCGCGCACAAGGCGCGCTCGACTATGCCGGCGCGCTGCTGCCGGTCGAGGCATTCGAACTGCTGCAGCTCGACCCGTCGGCGCGCCTCGTCGACGTGCGCACGCGCGCCGAACTCGACTGGATCGGCCGCCCGCTCGTCGGCGACGGCCAGTACCTGCACGTCGAATGGACGCGCTACCCGGGCGGCGTGCCGAACGCCGAATTCGTCAACGAACTGAAGGCGGCCCTCCCGGCCGATACGCCCATCCTGTTCCTGTGTCGCAGCGCCGCGCGCTCGAAGCTCGCGGCGGTCGCGTCCGCGCAGGCCGGCTTCACGAAGGCGTTCGACCTGCTCGAAGGCTTCGAAGGCGCGAAGGACGCCGAAGGCCACCGCAAGACGGTCGACGGCTGGTGCTTCCGCAAACTGCCATGGATCGGCGCCTGACGGCGCGCCGCGCCCACCGGTTGCGATAGCCTCATCGTCGAGCCGGGCGATGACATGCCGATGACGGGCCGCATTGCGCGGCCCGTTGCTTTTGGTGCGGCCGTGTCGTTGCGGGCCGCCGCTCACGCGCGCGGCGTATCGGGCTCCACGACGTCGCCGCCGAGCAGGTGCACGCCTTCGCGCAGCTTCACGAACGCGGCCGCGACCGCTTCCGGCTCGCCCTTCACGCCGAGATCGATGTGACGGCGCGCATAGATGCCGCCGCGCTCCGCGTCGCCGACGCTCGGCAGGCTGAACACGCGCACGCCCGGGAAATCGCGCTCGATCTTCTCCATCAACGGCGTGAGCGTCGATTCCGGCAGCTCGAACACGTACAGCGAGCGCTCGGCATGCGGCGTCGCGTGATGCAGATGCGCGTACTTCGTGTCGAGCACCCATTCGATCATCGGCCACGCCATCACCGGGAAGCCCGGCACGAAGTGAAGATCCCCGACCGAGAAGCCCGGAATCCGGTTGTAGCCGTTCGGGATGATCGTCGCGCCGGCCGGGAACACGCCCATGTTGAAGCGATGCTGGTTCTCCGGCGACTCGAAGTCGACCGGCGTGGCCGGATCGGTATGCGTTTCGCGAATGCGCTCCGCAATCAGCGCCTTCGCGTCCGGATGCAGCTCGAGCGGCACGCCGAGCGCGGCGGCCGCGCACTGGCGCGTATGGTCGTCCGGCGTCGCGCCGATCCCGCCCGTCGAGAACACGATGTCGCCCGACGCGATCGCGCGCGCGAGCGTCGCGGTGATGCGCGCCGGATCGTCGCCGACGTATTCGGCCCAGTCGAGCGCGAGCCCGCGCGCGCCGAGCAGCTCGATGACCTTCGCCAGATGCTTGTCCTGCCGGCGGCCCGAAAGGATTTCGTCGCCGATGATGATGATGCCGATGCTCATGCCTGCCCCATGTCGATTGCGGTGGCGCGCGCACTGGCGCGCAGGTCTTCCAGCGCGCGCAGGCAGTAGTGCCCGAACCACAGCGCCGAGAAGACGAGGATGAAAGCGTAAACCCAGATCATCGCCGCTGCCACGAACGGGAACAGCACCATCATCCAGACCGACGACACCCACACGAAGGTCGGCACGGTGCCGAGCAGCCCGGTCGCGACGCCGATGCCGATCAGCGGCCAGCGGTGCCGGCGCACGAGCGCGCGGCGCTCGTCGCGGCTCGCATGCAGCGCGAGCGCGTCGTAGGTCATCACGCGGTACGTGAGCCAGCCCCAGATCACCGGCGGCAGCAGCGCGAAGAACGGCGGGATCAGCCACAGCGGGATCGTGACGACGAGCAGCACGACGCCGACGATCGCCGCGCCGAGCGAATTGACCACGCTGCCGAAGAAGGTGCCGCCCCGCTTCGGCTCGAGCGCCGCGAACTGCCGGTTCGACAGGTGCTTGATCACGACCGGCATCGAGATCGTCGCGATCAGCAGCAGCACGGTCAGCACGATCAGCGGAATCGCGAGCGACACGACCACGAACGGCGCGACGACCGCATGCAGCTGCGACATGCCGATCGCATCGAACGCGCGATACAGCGCGGCCGTCAGCACGAAACCGTCGAGCGCGCCGCGCGCGAGATCCAGCAGCGTCTGCCACGAGAACCACAGCACGACGCCCCACAGCAGCGCCGACACGACGAACGGCATCAGGGTGAGCCACAGCATGCGCGGGTGCAGCGCGCTGGCGAGCGCCCGGACGAAGGAACGCAGCAGGTCGTTCATGCGAGCCTATGAAATCTGGATTGACGGAGAAAAACGGGGAAAGGATAAACCACGCGGCCCGCGTGCGCCAAAGCGCAGGCGGGCCGCGTGGAAAAGTCGTTCAACGGGAGACGGGCCCGCTCGGGATCAGGCGGACGCCGCGCCGCGCTTGGCGGGGAACAGGCGCCGGAAGATCCGCACGAACGCGAGGCCGTGCTGCGACCAGAAGCCGTCGCCGTAGGACACGCCCTCGACCTGCTCGCGGATGCCGGTCGGCTCGACCGTGCGGTTCCACGACGCGGTGCCGAACATCATGTCCCACCACGGGAACAGCACGCCGAAGTTGCAGCCGTACTTGGTGCCTTCGTGGCCATAGCCGACCGCATGGTGCCGGCGGTGGAAGATCGGGCTGACGAGCAGGCGCTCGCCGATGCGGCCGTACGACAGCCGCGCATTCGTATGCTGGATGCTCTGCAGGAAGTTCGTGACCGCGGTCAGCACGACGAACTGCGACGGCGTCACGCCGATCACGAGCGCGATCGCCGCGAAGAAGCACGACTGAAGCACGTCGTCGAGCAGGTGGTTGCGGTCGTCGCACCACAGCGACATCTGCCGCTGGCTGTGATGGACCGCGTGCAGCTCCCACCAGATGCCGAACTTGTGCTGCCAGCGGTGATACCAGTAGCCGGCGAAGTCGAGCACGACGAGGTAGATCGCGAACGCGACGATCGGCCGCGAGGTCACGCCCGGCCACAGATAGTCGAGGTTCACGTTCGCGACGCCGTGCAGGCGCAGCCACGCCTGGAGGTTGTCGAATACCGGCTGCAGCGCGAAGAAGAAAAACAGCGCGTAGATGCCGAGCTTCGAGATCGCGGTGTAGATCACGTCGACCCGCACCGCGCGGCGGTTCTTCCAGCGCTCGACCGGCAGCAGCGCCTCGAGCGGGCGCAGCAGCGCGAACATCAGCACCATCTGCAGCGCGCCGACGATCACCCAGTACAGCGCGTCGTAGGTGTCCTCGTCGTAGTCCATCAGGTTGAACTTGAAGAGGAACGGCTGCACGACGTCGACGTACAGCCAGGTCTGGACGTCCGACACGAACGCATCGATCAGGTGCAGCATCGTTCGCCTCCGCCCGTCACGCGCCGTTCGCCGCCTTCCACGGCGCGCGGTCGTAGAAGTAGATGCCGTGCGGCGAACGGCCGACGGCGATCGTCTGCACCAGCTTGCGCGACGCCAGATCGATGATCCCGACCTTCTTCGCGAAACGGAACGTCACCCACAGCGTTTTTTTGTCGGCGGACAGCTCCATGTCGTCCGGGCCCGGCAGCAGGCCGGTGATGTCGCCGACCTTGGTGAGCGTGATCTCGTCGATGATGCTGATCGTATTCGCGACCCGGTTCGTGATCGCGACGTGCGCGCCGTCGGCGAGCGAGCGGAAGTTGTGCGCGCCCTTGCCCGTCTGAATCGTCTTCACGACCTTCTGATTGCGCCAGTCGACGACCGCGACGTAATCGGCGCCGGTCATGCCGACCAGCAGGTATTTGTCGTCGGGCGTCATCCACAGGCCCGCCGGCACCTTGCCGACCGGCATCTTCCACTTGACCGTCTGCGTCGCGAGGTCGACCGCCGCGATCTCGCCGGACACCTGCAGCGACACGAGCACCGTCTTGCTGTCCTTCGTGAACGCGAGGTGGCTCGGCATCACCGCGAGCGGCAGGCGCTTCACGAGATGCAGGTCGCGGCCGTCGTAGCTGTAGATGTCGAGCCGGTCGAGGCGCAGCCCGGTCGACACGAACCACTTCTTGTCGGGCGAGAAGCCGAGCTGGTACGGATCCTCGATGCCTTCGACCGTGCGCTGCAGCTTGCCCGTCTTCGGATCGACGAACATCAGGCTGTTCGAGACCGAATTGGCGACGATCAGCGACGAATTGTCGGGCGTCGCCATCAAGTGGTGCGGTTCCTTGCCGGTCGGCATCGTGGACACGACTTCGCGGGTCTGCTCGTCGATCAGGGAAAGCGTCGCTTCGGCCGAATTGAGGACGATCACGTTATTCGCGTGTGCGGCGGGCGCCAGCACGGCGGCGGCCAGCGCAAGCGTGCGGCCGAAGGAAAGGAAAGTGCGCATGAAGACTCACGTCGTGGAACAGCTGTCATTGTAGAACGTTCGGCGGGCCCCTCCGGTTGACCCATGCCGGTGTTGCACCGCTTTTGCGCCGCCGTTGCGTCACCTCGCCGCACGCCGCGGCGGCCGGACGAGCCACTGCCGCCGGCGCCGCGGTGCGAGCCCGGGCCGGCCGCCCGTCCAGCCCGGCCAACCGATGTCGCGCTAGCGCTGCATCGACTCCCAGACCTTGTGCAGGCGCTTGACAGAGACCGGCATCGGCGTGCGCAGTTCCTGCGCGAACAACGAAATCCGCAATTCCTCGAGCAGCCAGCGGAATTCCGCGAGCCGCGCATCGACGACGCCGCCGCGCTGCGACACCGCGCGCTGGTACTGCTGGGCGAGCGGGAGCAGCTCGGCCGACTGCTTCGCGTCGCGCGCCGGATCGGCCTTCAGCTTGTCGATCCGCAGCGCGATGCCCTTCAGGTAGCGCGGGAAGTGCGCAAGCTGCGCGTAAGGCGTGTCGATCACGAAGCGCTTGCCGACCAGCGCGGCCAGTTGCTGCTGCAGGTCCGCATGGGCCTGCGCGAACGGCTTCGCCTGCGCGAGCTTCTTCACGAGGCCCGCGTATTCGGCCAGGATCTGCCCGACGAGCCGCGCGATTTCCTGCGCGAGCAGGTTCAGGCGGCTGCGGCCCTCGTCGCGGCGCGCGTGGAAGCTCGCGTCGTCGTCGGGCAGCGGATCCTGCAGGCACGCGCGGTCGAGCGCCGTGTCGATCAACTGGTCGCGCAGCTCGTCCTGCGTGCCAAGCGACATGTACTGCATCGCCATCTCGCGCAGGCCCGGCAGGTTCTTTTCCAGGAACTTGATCGGCTCCTTCAGCTGCAGCGCGAACAGCCGCCGCAAACCGGCCCGGTGGATGCGCGCGGCCTCCTCCGGCGAATCGAACACCTCGACGTCGCAATGCGTGCCGCGGTCGACGAGCGCCGGGTAACCGTACAGCGTCTGGCCGCGCCGGCGGATTTCCAGCAGCTCGGGCAGCTTGCCGAAATTCCACGTCGTCAGGTTCTCGTACAGCGCGGTCGCGCCGCCTTCCGCCGGGGCGGCCGTCTGCGGCGCCGCGCCCTTGCCCGGCTTGCCGCCCTTCGCCGCCGAACCCGGCGCGGCGGCGGGCGCCGGCGTGTCGCCTGCGTCGCCCGCGCCGGCGTCGCCGCCGGTCGCGATCGTCGACGCCGCCGCGATCTTCTGGAACTGCTGCTGCGCCTGCGCGCCCAGCTCCTGGCGAAGCTGCGCGAGGTTGCGCCCCATCGCGAGCTGGCGGCCGTGCTCGTCGATCACCTTGAAATTCATGAACAGGTGCGCGGGCAACGTCTCGAGCTTGAAGTCGGCCGTTTTCATCGCGACCTGCGTCTCGCCGCGCACGTCGGCGATCAGCGCCTCGACGAGCCCGCCGGCGCCGAAGCGCTCGCGCCCCATCCGCTCGACGAAGCCGGCCGCGTACTCGGGCAGCGGCACGCAGTGCCGGCGCAGCTTCTGCGGCAGCGACTTCAGCAGCAGTTGCACCTTCTCCTTCAGCATGCCGGGCACGAGCCATTCGCAACGGCGCGCGTCGACCTGGTTCAGCGCGTAGAGCGGCACCGCGAGCGTCACGCCGTCGCGCGGCGTGCCGGGCTCGAAGTGGTACGTGAGCGCCATCTCGACGCCGGCCATCGTCGCGCGCTTCGGGAACAGGTCGGTCGTCACGCCGGCCGCCTCGTGGCGCATCAGGTCGTCGCGAGACAGATATAGCAGCCGCTGCTTGTCGTCGGGCTGGCCGCCCTTCTTCACCTCGTCGCGATACCAGCGCTCGAACGCGGCGCCCGTATGGATGCCTTCCGGAATCGCGTGGTCGTAGTACGCGTAGATCAGTTCGTCGTCGACCAGCACGTCCTGGCGGCGCGACTTGTGCTCGAGCTGCTCGATGTCGGCGAGCAGCTTGCGGTTGTGCGCGAAGAACGGCAGCTTCGTGTCGAATTCGCCTTCGACCAGCGCGCCGCGGATGAACAGCTCGCGGGCGCGCGCCGGGTCCTGCTTGCCGAACGCGACGCGCCGCCGGTGGTAGATCGGCAGCCCGTACAGCGTCGCGCGCTCGAACGCGCTGACCTGCGCAGGACGCTTCTCCCAGTGCGGCTCCGACAGCGATTTCTTCAGCAGGTGCGCGCCGATCTTCTCGACCCACTCCGGCTCGATCTTCGCGAGGCAGCGCGCGTACAGCCGGCTCGTCTCGACGAGCTCGGCCGCCATCACCCAGCGGCCGGCCTTCTTCGCGAGCGCGGAGCCCGGCCACAGGTAGAACTTGATCCCGCGTGCGCCGAGGTAGTGCGGATCGTCGTCGGCCTTCATCCCGAGGTTGCCGAGCAGGCCCGTCAGCAGGGCCAGATGGATCTGCTCGTAGGTGGCCTCGACTTCGTTGAGCCGCCAGCCGTGCTCGCGCACGACCGTCAGCAACTGCGAATGGACGTCGCGCCACTCGCGCAGCCGCAGGTGCGACAGGAAATTCTGCCGGCATGCGTCGATCAACTGGCGATTCGACTTCTTGTGCGCGACGGCCTCTTCGAACCACGCCCAGATCTTCAACCACTGCAGGAATTCGGAGCGCTCGTCGGCGAACCGGCGATGCGCCTGGTCGGCCTGCTCCTGCGCTTCGATCGGGCGGTCGCGCGGGTCCTGCACGGACAGCGCGCTCGCGATGATCAGCACCTCGCGCAGCGACTGCTGGTCGCGCGCGGCGAGAATCATCCGGCCGACGCGCGGGTCGAGCGGCAGCCGCGCGAGCTCGCGGCCGAGCGGCGTCAGCGCGTTGTCGTCATCGACCGCGCCCAGTTCGTTGAGCAGCTGATAACCGTCCGCGATCGCGCGGCCGGGCGGCGGTTCGAGGAACGGGAACGATTCGATCGCGGTCAGGTGCAGCGACTTCATCCGCAGGATCACCGACGCGAGCGACGAGCGCAGGATTTCCGGATCGGTGAAGCGCGCGCGCGCCTGGTAGTCGCTTTCCTCGTACAAGCGGATGCACACGCCGTCGGCCACGCGGCCGCAGCGGCCCGCGCGCTGGTTCGCGGCGGCCTGCGAGATCGACTCGACCTGCAGCTGCTCGACCTTGTTCCGGTACGAATAGCGCTTCACGCGCGCGAGGCCGGTGTCGACCACGTAGCGGATGCCCGGCACCGTCAGCGACGTTTCGGCCACGTTGGTCGCGAGCACGATCCGGCGCGCGTTCGACGCCTTGAACACCTTGTCCTGGTCGGCCGCGGACAGCCGCGCGAACAGCGGCAGGATCTCCGTGTGCGGCGGATGGTGCTTGCGCAGCGCCTCGGCCGCCTCGCGAATCTCGCGCTCGCCGGGCAGGAACACCAGCACGTCGCCGGGGCCTTCGCGGCACAGCTCGTCGACCGCGTCGACGATCGCGTCCATCAGGTCGCGTTCGGCTTCGCGCGCGGTCTTCACGCGATCGCGGCCGCCCGTGCCTTCGGCGTTCTTCACCGCAGGACGATCCTCGGCCACCGGCCGATAGCGCATCTCGACCGGATACAGCCGCCCGCTCACCTCGATCACGGGCGCCGGACGTTCGTCGGTGCCGAAATGGCGCGCGAAGCGGTCGGCGTCGATCGTCGCGGACGTGACGATCAGCTTCAGGTCCGGCCGCCGCGGCAGGATTTCCTTCAGGTAGCCGAGCAGGAAGTCGATGTTCAGGCTGCGCTCGTGCGCCTCGTCGATGATCAGCGTGTCGTACGCCTTCAGCAGCGGATCGGTCTGCGTCTCGGCGAGCAGGATGCCGTCCGTCATCAGCTTGACGGATGCGCCCGGCGCGAGGTTGTCGGTGAAGCGCACCTTGTAGCCGACCACCTCGCCGAACGGCGTGCCGAGTTCCTCGGCGATCCGGCGGCCGGTCGACGACGCGGCCAGGCGCCGCGGCTGCGTATGGCCGATCAGGCCCGTGCCGCCGGCGCCGAGGCCGCGGCCGAGATCGAGACAGATCTTCGGTAACTGCGTGGTCTTGCCCGAGCCCGTTTCGCCGCAAACGATGACGACCTGATGACCGGCGATCGCGCGCGCGATTTCGTCGCGCTTGCCCGACACGGGCAGGCTTTCGGGGTAGGTGATCGGCGGGACGGGATTCGGCGGAACGGCGGCGCGCGGCGCACGCTCGCGGCGCGGGGCGCGCTCGCCCGCCGGCTGCGGCGCGCCCTTCGCGGCCGGCTGGCGCGCGTCGCCGCGCCGTTCGTCATGGCGCGGCCCGCGCGGCGCGGGTGCCGGCTGGCCCGCCGGCTTGTCCTGCTGCCGGCGCGGCGGCTGGCCTTGCTGCTCGCGCGCATCGGCCGCACCATCCGGGTGCTTCGCCGACGGCGTATTGGCCCGCGTCGGCGCGGGACTTTTAGAAACATTCGACATGGGGGCGCATTATAATCCCGCCCATGAATTCCCAAACCGACCTCCCTCCCGCCCAGACCGGCGCCGCGACGCCGCCGGTAGCCGACGATTCGGCCGCCAGCCACGCGCAGTTCGTCGACTGGATGCGCTCCGTCGCGCCCTATATCCACAAGTTCCGCAACAGCACGTTCGTCGTGGGGTTCGGCGGCGAGGTGGTGCAGCAGGGGCTGCTGAACGCGCTCGTGTCCGACATCGCGCTCTTGCAGGCGATGGGCATCCAGATCGTGCTGGTGCACGGGTCGCGCCCGCAGGTCGAGGAGCAACTGAGCCTGCACGGCGTCGAATCCGAGTTTTCGCACGGGCTGCGCATCACCGATGCGCGCGCGCTCGAATCCGCGAAGGAAGCGGCCGGCGAAGTGCGTCTGGACATCGAGGCCGCGATCAGCCAGGGTCTGCCGAACTCGCCGATGGCGCACGCGCACATCAGCGTCGTGTCGGGCAACTTCGTGACCGCGCGGCCGGTGGGGATTCTCGACGGGGTCGATTTCGCGCACACGGGCATCGTGCGCAAGATCGATGCCGAATCGATCCGTCATTCGCTCGCGAGCCGCAAGCTCGTGCTGCTGTCGCCGCTCGGGTTCTCGCCGACCGGCGAGGCGTTCAACCTGTCGATGGAAGACGTCGCGTCGGCGGCCGCGATCGCGCTGCGCGCCGACAAGATCATCTTCCTGACCGAAGGGCCCGGCATCGTCGACGACGAAGGCGAGCTGGTGCGTGAAATGTCGCTCGACGCGGCGGCCGAGCTGCTCGATTCCGGCAACATCCAGGGCGACGACGGGTTCTTCCTGAAGCATTCGATCCGCGCATGCCGCGGCGGCGTGACCCGCGCCCACCTGATCCCGCAATCGCTCGACGGCAGCATGCTGCTCGAACTGTTCCTGCACGACGGCGTCGGCACGATGATCTCGTACGAGAACCTCGAAAGCCTGCGCGAGGCGACGCCGGACGACGTCGGCGGCATCCTGTCGCTGATCGAGCCGCTCGAATCCGACGGCACGCTGGTGCGGCGCGGCCGCCACCAGATCGAACGCGACATCGACCACTTCTCGGTGATCGAGCACGATGGCGTGCTGTTCGGCTGCGCGGCGCTGTATCCGTATCAGCAGGAAAAGATCGGCGAGATGGCGTGCCTGACGGTCGCGCCGGAAGCGCAAGGCTCGGGCGACGGCGAACGCCTGCTCAAGCGCATCGAGCAGCGCGCCCGCGCGCGCGGCCTCACGCACATCTTCGTGCTCACGACGCGCACCGAGCACTGGTTCCTCAAGCGCGGCTTCGTCAAGGTCAGCGTCGACGACCTGCCGGAAGACCGTCGCAAACTCTATAACTGGCAGCGCAAGTCGCTCGTGCTGATGAAGCAGCTCTGAGCGCAGGCACGACTGCCCTTCCCCCCAGACCGATTACAGGAGAAGTACACGATGGCTCGAATGATCCAATGCGCGAAGCTCGGCAAGGAAGCCGAAGGCCTCGATTTCCCGCCGCTGCCGGGCGAACTCGGCAAGCGCATTTACGAGAGCGTCTCGAAGGAAGCGTGGCAAGGCTGGCTCAAGCAGCAGACGATGCTGATCAACGAAAACCGCCTGAACATGGCCGACCCGCGCGCGCGCCAGTATCTGATGAAGCAGACGGAGAAGTACTTCTTCGGCGAGGGCGCGGACCAGGCGTCCGGCTACGTGCCGCCGACGGAAGGCTGAGCGACGACGCGACGCGAGACGGCCGGCCGTGCCGGCGTCGTCGCGATGTGAAGCAAACGCCCGAACGGCACCGTGTATCGCACGGTGCCGTTTGCTTTTGGGATGCGTGATCCGACGCGCGCGAAGGCAACGCGACGCGGGCCGTCCGACGCCTGACGCCGTGGATTCGCCGCATCGCCACCTCACCTCACCGCATCGCATGACGCCATGCCTGCCGGCTCAACCCGCCGGTTTCAACGTGCCGCGATCGTCCGGTTGCACGGCTTCGCCCGCGGGGCTTCCCGCCCCCGTGCTCTCGACACCCCACTCGGCCGCATCGCTGCGTTCGGCGCTCGACAACTCGTTGGCGCGATACCCGGTGCGATTGAGCAGCGCGAGCATGCACGCGAGCGACACGAGTGCATAGAGCCCCGACGCGATCGCGACGCCGACGATGCTGCCGGTCGCATTGAGGATCGCCTGCGCGAGCACCGGTGTGCCGCCGCCGACGACCAGCGCGCTCAACTGATACGCGAGCGACAGGCCCGTATAGCGGATGTTGGCAGGGAACACGCGCGCGAGCACCCCGCCGACCGCGCCGTAGAACATCGCCGACGGAATCGTCGAAATGCACATGCCCGCGACGGCGACCCAGTACGAACGCGTCGCGAGCGCATGGAACATCACGGGCATCAGCACGATTTCCGGGATCAGGATCCAGCACATCGCGCGCCGCATGTCGACCTTCGACACGAACCACGCGCCGACCGGCTGCATCAGGAATTGGACGACGAGCGAGATCGACAGGATGCCGAGGAACGTGCCCTGCGCGTAACCGAGCGTCTTCGTCGCCCACGACAGCGCGAACGTGCTGCGGAAATACGTGACGTTGATCACCGGCAGCGTGCCGGCCGCCAGCAGCACGACGACCCAGTGGTCGCGCACGACGTCGCGCAGCGGCAGCTTCACCGTGCGCTTGCGCGCAAGCACGCGCTGCATGTCGACCGACTCCTCGAGGCGCAGCCGGATCACCATCCCGATGATCACGAGCACGGCCGACAGCAGGAACGGAATGCGCCAGCCCCACATCAGGAACGACGGCGTCGGCAGCGCGCTCAGCGCGAAGAACGCGGCCGTGGCCAGCAGGTTGCCGGTGGGCGAGCCCTGCTGCGCGAACGCCGCATACAGGATGCTGCGATGCTTCGGCGCGTTCTCGCTCGCGATCAGCACCGCGCCGCCCCACTCGCCGCCGACCGCGATGCCCTGCAGCACGCGCAGCACGACGAGGCCCGCGGGCGCCCAGACGCCGATCGACGCGTAGCCGGGCAGCAGGCCGATGCCGGTCGTCGCGAGCCCCATCATCACCAGCGTGATCACGAGCGCGGTCTTGCGGCCGACGCGATCGCCGAGATGGCCGAACACGATCCCGCCGAGCGGCCGCGCGGCGAAGCCGGCCCAGAACGTGACGAACGCGAGCAGCGTCGCGACGCCGGGATCCATCGTGCTGGAAAAGAATACCTTGCCGAACACGAGCGCGGCGGCCGTGCCGTAGATGTAGAAGTCGTACCATTCGATCGTGGTGCCGACGAACGCCGCGAGGGCGGCGCGGCCGGGCCGCGGCGGTGCGGCGGGCGAGGATTGCGGACGGCTCATCGATGTCTCCAAGTTTGTGATCGGCGGCGCGGCTGTCGCGCGCGGCCGGTTGGCCGGCCTTGCGCCGCCGGCTGGCGGGGTTGCGCTACGTTGCGTTGCCTGGGGTTGACGCTGACGTTGCGATCGGTCGGTTCGGGACGGCGCTCGTCCGCAGGTGCCCTCGCCCGTCACGTCTCGTCCGGCGCGACCTTCAGCACGCCGGCATCGAGCAGTTGCTGCTGGAGCGTGCGATCGACGCCGAGCCGGTCAAGCACCGCGCGCGTGTCGCGGCCGAGCGCGGGCGGCACCGACCGGTAGGTCGCCGGCGTGCGCGACAGCTTCACCGGCGACGCGGTGCCGCGATACGCGCCGATCTCGACGAACAGCTCGCGATGCAGCGCATGCGGATCGTGCGCGACGTCGGCCACCGTGCGCACCGGCCCGCACGGCACACCGGCCGCCATCAGGTCGCGCGCGAGCGGCTCGCACGCGTGCGCGCCGAGCCGCGTTTCCAGTTCGGCCTTCAGTTCGGGCCGGTGCGCGCAGCGGCTGCGGTTGTCGACGAAGCGCGGATCGTCGGCGAGCGCCGGCGCGCCGAGATGCGCGACGAGCCGCGCGAACTGCCGGTCGTTGCCGACCGCGAGAAAGATCGGCACGGTCGCCGTGCGATAGCTGTCGTACGGCGCGATGTTCGGATGCGCGTTACCGCTGCGCTCCGGCACGCGGCCCGATCCGAAGAAATTCGGCAGATGCGGATGCAGCAGCGACACGCCGCAGTCGTACAGCGCCACGTCGATCGACTGGCCGCGGCCGCTCTTGTCGCGCTCCGCGAGCGCCAGCAGGATGCCGGCGAGCGCGTTTAGCCCCGTGACCATGTCGACGATCGGCAAACCGATGCGCGTCGCGGCGCCATCGCGCTCGCCGTTGACGCTCATCAGCCCGGCCATCGCCTGAATCACCGCGTCGTAGCCCGGCAGCCCGCCGAGCGGGCCGTCGTCGCCGAAGCCCGTCACCGCGCAATGGATCAAGCGCGGGAAGCGCGGCTGCAGGTCGCGGGCGTAGTCCATCCCCCAGCGCGCGAGCGTGCCCGGCTTGAAGTTCTCGACGAGCACGTCGGCGCTTTCGAGCAGCCGCCACAGGATCGCGCGCCCTTCGTCGCGCGACAGGTCGAGCGCGAGCCCTTCCTTGTTGCGGTTCACGCCCATGAAATACCAGGCCGTCTCGCCAAGGAACGGCGGCCCCCAGCCGCGCGTCTCGTCGCCGTCGGGCGGCTCGATCTTGATCACCGTCGCGCCGTGGTCGGCGAGCGCCTGCGTGCAGTACGGGCCGCCGAGCACGCGGCTCAGGTCAACGACCTTCAGGCCGTGCAGCGCGCCGCGCGGAGTGTTCTCGGTCGCCGTGCTCATCGCTCGACCTCCGGCAGCAGATCGAGCGCCATGTCGAGCGGCACCGGCGTGCCGCGCAGCAGCGCGTCGGACGCAGCCGATTCATCGTCGCGCGATGCCGGCGCGACCGGATCGACCGGCAACAGCTTGTGCCGCACGATCAGGTGCGCGAGCGCGAGACGCCTGAAATCCGGCGCGAGCCGTGCGCCCTCGCAGGCCATCAACACGGCCGCGCTCGCGTAATACAGCGCGGACGCGGCCTGCCGCACACGCGCGTCGTCGCCTTCCCCGGCGACCCGTGCGAGCGCATCGCACGCCCGCGCGAGAATGCGCCGCAGCGCCGTGCGGCTCGCGTCGGGCAGCGGCGCCGCGCCCAGACGATCGCCGAGGAACGTGCGCAGCGCGTCGAGCGCATGCTCGCGCTGCGCGGCGCGCGCGACGTCGAGCGCGACGATGTTGCTCGTGCCTTCCCAGATCGATCCGAGGTGCGCGTCGCGCACGAGCCGCGCGTCGCTCCATTCCTCGATATAGCCGGTGCCGCCGCGCACTTCCATCGCATCGCCCGTCACGCGGCGCGCATCGCGGCACGCGCGGAACTTGATCAGCGGCGTCAGGATCCGCACGCAGCGCGCCGCCTGCTCGTCGCCCGCATCCGCCTGCGGCAGCAGCAACGCGATCTGCATGAACATCGCGCGCGCGGCCTCGGCCGGCAGCAGCATCTTCATCAACTGGCGCTGCATCAGCGGCATCTCGATCAGCTTGCGGCCGAACGCGTCGCGATGCGCGGCGACGTGCAGCGCTTCGTTCAGCGCGCGCCGCATCAGCCCCGCCGCGCGCACGCCGTTCGACAGACGCGACATGTTGATCATGTCGGCCATCTGGTGAAAGCCCCGGCCGATCTCGCCGATCAGCCAGGCCTGCGCGCCTTCGAGCGCGATCTCGCCGCTCGCCATCGAACGGCTGCCGAGCTTGTCCTTCAGGCGCACGATCCGGTAGCGGTTGCGCGTGCCGTCCGGCAGCGTCTTCGGCAGCAGGAACAGTGCAAGGCCCTTGATGCCGTCCGGCGCGCCGTCGGGCCGCGCGAGCACCATCGCGAGATCGGCGTCCGCATTCGAACAGAACCACTTGTCGCCGGTCAGGCGCCAGACGGTCTCGCCGTGCGCGTCGGTTTCGCAGGTCGCGCGCGTCGTGATCCGGCCGACGTCGGAGCCGGCCGCCTGCTCGGTCATGAACATCGCGCCCTGATACAGCGTGTCGAAGTCGCGCGACGCGAGCCTCGGCAGGTAGCGCGCGACGAGCGCGGGATCGCCGAAACGGCGCAGCGTGCGCGTCAGCGAATCGGTCATGCTGACCGGGCAGCACAGCCCGAATTCCGCCTGCACGAACAGGAACGTCAGCGCGTACTTGACGAGCGGCGGCACGGTGTCGGATCCATGGCTCAGCGACGCGAGCCCGAGTTCCGCATACGCGACGCGTTCGAGCGCGACGTACGCCGGATCCTTGTCGATCCGCTGCACGGCCTCGCCGCGCCGGTTGCGATGCTCGAGCACGGGCGGATGCTTGTCCGCGCGCGACGCCCATTCGTCGAGCTCGCCCGATACGCGCGCGCCGAGCGCACGCAGCCGCGGCTCGAGTTCGGCATAGTGCGCGTCGCCGAGATGCAGCTTCAGCAACGCGCCGAGATCGGGATCGACGGTGAAGAAATTGAGGCCCCGGCTGTCGGGGATGTTGGATGCGCCGGCGTCCGGCGTGCGAGCGGTGTCGTTCATGCATGCGTCTCCTGGGTTGCCTGCGCAGTTGCCGGGGCCGCGTGCCACCACGGCCGGCTGGTCCTGCATCAAGCCTTCCGGAGAGCGTAGGCGCGCAGTCGATAAGCGTCCAATACAGGATTTGTCCGGTACGATAGATATCGCTTATCGATGTCGACGCCGGGAGGAGACACCATGGAACTAAGGCAGTTGCGCTACTTCGTGGCGGTCGCCGAGGAGCTGCATTTCGGGCGCGCGGCGAAGCGCCTGTTCATCTCGCAGCCGGCGCTGAGTTTCGACATCCGCAAGTTCGAGGACGCGCTCGGCGTGCAGCTCTTCTCGCGCACCAACAAGACCGTCGCGCTGACCAACGCGGGCGAGGTGCTGCTCGGCGAAGCACGGCGGCTGTTGCTGCAGGCGGCCGAAGCCGAGCGGCTCACGGTGCGTTCGGCATCCGGCCTCGGGGGGCGGCTGCGGATCGGCTTCGTCCACTCGATGCTGTATCGCGGGCTGCCCGATGCGGTGCGGCGCTTCGAGGCCGACTATCCGGGCGTAGAGGTCGTGCTGAGCGAGATGAACACGCACGCGCAGGTGCAGGCGATCCAGCGCGGCCAGATCGATCTCGGCTATGCGCACTGGGGCCGCTTCCCAGCCGACGTCGAATCGGTGCCCGTCTATGCGGAGCCGTTCGTATGCTGCCTGCCCGCGGCGCATCCGCTCGCGCGGCGCCGCCAGGTCGTACTCGCCGCGCTGGCCGCGGAACCGTTCATCCTGTTTCCGCGCGACGCCGCGCCGCACTATCACGACCTGATCATCGCGCAGTGCGTGAACGCCGGGTTCAGTCCGCTGATCCGCCACGAGGCGCGGCTGTGGCAGACGATCCTGTCGATGATCGAGTTCGGGATGGGCATCGCGCTGGTGCCGCGCGTGCTGCAGCAGGCGAAAAGCGACCGGCTCGCGTTCGTGCCGCTGAAGGACGCGTCGCTCGAATCGCGCACGCTCGCGCTGAAACGCAGCGGCACCGCCGAACCGGTGGCGTTGCGCTTTGCCGACTACGTGCGCGCATCGATCGACGCACTGCCCGCGCTCGCGGGCTGAGCACGCGGCCGGCGAACCGGTGGTTGCGGGGCATTTGAAAAAATTTGCAGAAAGGGCTTTACGAACCCCAAAAGCTCTGACATAATTTGATTCTTCTTTGGGCGGTTAGCTCAGCGGTAGAGCACTGCCTTCACACGGCAGGGGTCACTGGTTCGATCCCAGTACCGCCCACCAAGGATTCATCGGTGTGTGAAGCCCGAAGAACAAAGGCCCTCAGGCGTAAGCCGAGGGCCTTTTTCTTTTGCGGTGACTCTAAGCCTAACTCGCTCACAATGCCATCACGTTTCCGCGCACCGCCCCTTACGATTCCCGTATTAACGCTTGCGCCGTCGCGGATCGATGCCGTTTTGTTCGAGTAGCTTTCGCAGGCGGGCGTTATCGCCCCATAGCGTTGCGAAGGCGATCAGCATCATGACGGTGGGGAACCATTCGCCGGTTCCGGCGATGATGGCCCAAGCAACGGCGAAACAGACTATCGCCGTGCCGATAAGAAGTAGGCGGTCGGCAATCCACTTCATCGCGCACCTCGGATCGCCGTGTTCGTCTTCAACCCGAAATAGCTATGCGGGCCGGGCGCGAGAACTTCCGGATGCCGCAGGATTTGCGCCATAACGAGCGGATGAATCGCCAGCCCATAGCGTGTGCCCCATCGAGCGACTGCAAGCGACGTGTTCGCGTTGCCCTTGCCTGCGCCGCAAGCTAATGTCGAATCGGTTGCGACCATCAGGCTACCGATGACCGCGCCCAGGTAGGCGCTGCCAAGGATCGAACCGACAACACCCACCTTTTCGACTAGCGTGGTCGCACCGAGCATTTCGCCCACCGTCGCGTCGGGGCCAAGCGCCTTTAGCGTCCCCATCATCGTACTGACAGCCGCAACCGACGTTTGTAGCGTCGCGAAAAGCGTTGTCGGAACGGGCATATGCAGTGCGGTCATGTTCGTCTGGAAGGCTTCAAAGAAGCTCGGGCATGTCGGCATGGGCAACGCTCCGGATCAAGCGCATAATTTTCGCATACCGGTCACGTCGGCCTACCTGTCACCGTTGACAGGCACTTCACTAAACCAGCGGCAGTTTGTTTCATTGACGCTACGAAAGAACAAGCCCGATTCGCCTTTTACCTGCGACGGCGCCCACCAAAGAATTCAAGGGCCTGCGTCTCACGACGCAGGCCCTTTTCGTTTTGGCGTCGCGCGTGCCCGGCGCGATACGGGCGCCGCGTCATTCGACGCCGCGCCCTCCTCACGCAGGTCCGCCCTGTTTACCGCACGTCCCCCACCCGCTCCGCCGTCGCATCGAACGCGCGCTTCGCCTTGTCGACGATCTCGTCGACCTCCGCCTCGCGGATCACGAGCGGCGGCGACAGCAGCATCCGGTCGCCAGTCGCGCGCATGATCAGGTTGCCGTTGAAGCAGAAGTCGCGGCAGATCGTGCCGATATCGACACTCGCATCGAAACGCTCGCGCCGCTCACGATCGCGCGCCAGTTGAACGCCCGCGACCAGCCCGCTCCCCGAGATCTCGCCAACGATCGGATGGTCGCCCAGCGTGTCGCGCAACCGGCGCTGGAAATACGGGCCGATATCGGTCTTCACGCGCTCGACGATGCCTTCGTCGCGCAGCAGCTTCAGGTTCGCGACCGCGACGGCCGCCGCCACCGGATGGCCCGAATACGTGAGGCCGTGATTGAATTCGCCGTTGTCGATGATCGGGCGTGCGACGCGCTCGTGAATGCCCACCGCGCCCATCGGCACGTAGCCCGACGTGAGGCCCTTCGCCATCGTGATCAGGTCCGGTTCGAAGCCGAAGTGCTGGTGCGCGAACCATTCGCCGGTGCGGCCGAAGCCGCCGATCACTTCGTCGGCGACGAGCAGGATGTCGTACTTGCGGCAGATCCGCTGGATTTCCGGCCAGTACGTCGACGGCGGGAAGATCACGCCGCCCGCGCCCTGGAACGGCTCGCCGATGAATGCCGCGACGTTCTCCGCGCCGAGTTCGAGGATCTTCGCTTCGAGCTGCTGCGCCCGCGCGAGGCCGAATGCTTCCGGCGTCTCGCCCGGCTGCGCTTCGCCGAAGAAATACGGCTGGTCGATATGCACGACGTGCTCGACCTTC
>NZ_JBYQCG010000243.1:0-23607 GCF_057837105.1 Burkholderia sp. APQ4-4ca
GACATGGTGTTCGAACACCCGGGCCGCAACACCTTCGCGCCGTCCTGCTATGTCGTGAAGCGCGGGGGCATGGTCGTGTTCTGTGCGGCGACGAGCGGCTACGACCTGACCTGCGACGCACGTTACGTATGGATGCGGCAGAAGCGTATCCAGGGCAGTCACTTCGCGAGCCTCAAGGAAGCGGCGCAAGCGAACCGGCTCGTGATGAGCGGCAAGATCGATCCGTGCCTGTCGGAAGTGTTCCCGTGGAACCGCTTGCCGGACGCGCACGCGAAGATCCGCGCGAACGAACACCTGCCGGGCAACATGGCGGTGCTGGTCCAGGCGAGCAGTCGCGACGATCTCGACGCCGCGCGTCGCCACTAGCCACGAAGCATTCTTCTTGCTGAGAGAACGGTATGGACCGGTCAACTACAGAGGCGAGACGCGTCGCCGTCATCGGCATGTCGTGCCGCTTTCCCGGGGGCGCGTCGTGTGCATCGAGCTATTGGACGCTGCTGAATTCGGGCCGCACCGCGATCCGCGAAACACCGCGCGAGCGGTTCGATATCGACGCATTCTATTCATCCGATCCGCATGAACCCGGCACCACGTATTCGCGCGTGGCCGGCCACGTCGACGATCCCTTTTGCTTCGACCGCAAGCTCTTCCGCACGTCGGCGGCCGAGGCGATGGAGATGGATCCGCAGCAGCGCTGGATGCTCGAACTCGCATGGGCCGCGCTCGAAAACGCCGGCATCGCGCCGGGGCAGCTGCGCGGCAGGAACGTCGGCGTTTTCATGACGACCGGCGAAGCCGACTACGGCCGGCGCACGGTATGGTCGGGCGATCCTGAGCGAATCACCACGTATTCGAAGCTCGGCAATCTGCGCGCGATGGCGCCGGGCCGCGTCGCGCACGTGCTGGGCCTGAGCGGGCCCGCGATCTTCGTCGACACGACGTGCTCGTCGTCGCTCGTCGCGATCCATCTTGCCGCGCAGAGCCTGCAGGCTGGCGAATGCGACGTGGCGATCGCCGGCGGCGTGAACCTGATCCTCGGGCCGGAGGAAACGATCGGCGTCGCGCGCCTCCAGGCGATGTCGGCGTCCGGCCAGTGCCGTCCATTCGATGCGAACGCCGACGGCTATATTCGCGGCGAAGGCGGTGGGGCGCTCGTGATGAAGCGACTGGACGATGCGCGCTCGCACGGCGATCGTATCGATGCCGTGCTGGTGGCCTCGGCCGTCAACAGCGACGGCGCGAGCAACGGCCTCACGGCGCCCAACGGCGCGGCGCAGGAGGCCGTCATCCGTCGTGCGCTGGCTCGCGCGGGTATCCGTCCGGAAGCCGTTGCGTACGTGGAAGCGCACGGCACGGGCACCGCACTCGGCGATCCGATCGAGCTCTCCGCACTGCGCAACGTCTATGCGCGCAACGTCATGCGCGACAAACCGGTCCTGGTGGGCTCCGTCAAGTCGCAACTGGGCCATCTGGAGGGCGCGGCCGGCATGGCCGGCTTCATCAAGGCAATGCTGATCCTCCGTCATCGACACGTGCCGGCGCAGGTGAACTTCGCGACGCCGAACCCGCGTTTTCAATGGGAAGGCGCGCAGCTCGAGATTCCGCGCGAAGGTATGCCGCTCGACGAAGGCGACGCGTTGGTCGGCGTGAGCGGCTTCGGCATCACCGGCACGAACGTCCATCTGATCCTTGCCGCGCCGGACGCGACACCCGATACCGCCGCGCAAGTCGCGCGGGAGCGCGTGCTGACGCTGTCCGGACGATCGCCGGAGGCACGCGGGCGCGCCGCCTCCGCATGGCGCGCGTGGCTCGCGGACACGCGCACGCCGCTGCGCGATGCGTGCCATACGTCGAGCGTGCGGCGCGATCACTTCGATCATCGCGTCGCGGTGGTCGGTTCGACCAGGGAGGAACTGGTCGCGGCGCTCGACGCGTTTCTCGCGGCGGATCCGACCGGGCAATGGCATGCGGGCGAGCAACCGGCGCAACGCCGCGTGGCGTTTCTGATTCCCGGCCAAGGGGCGTGGCAGCCCGGCATCGGGGCGAATCTGTACGCCGGGAACGGTTTGTTCCGCAAGCATGCGGATGCGTGCATCGGCCAGCTCGACGCCGGGACGGCGCGCGAGGTTATCGACGCGATCCACGGCCGTACCGCTGACGCGGTGCGCCATCATCCGGGCCAGCTCGCGCATTTCATCGTGTGTTACGCGCTGGCTCGTACATGGACGGACCTCGGCGTGCGGCCCGACCTGCTGATCGGGCATTCGCTCGGCGAGCATGTGGCGGCCGTGATCGGCGGCGTGATGTCGCTCGGCGACGGTCTCAAGGCCGTGGAGGCGCGTGGCCGGCTGTTCGACACGGCGACGCCTACCGGCGCAATGCTCGCGGTCGCCGCCGGCGCCGACGAGCTGGCCGCACGCTTCACGTTCGGCACGGACCTGTTCGTGGCCGGCATCAACGGGCCCGGGCAAACCGTCGTGAGCGGGACGAAGGCCGCGGTCGCCCAGGTTCAGGACGCGATGATCGCGGCCGGCAGGCGCGTGTCGCTGCTCAAGACCTACGACACGCCGGGCCATTCGCCGATGTTGCGGTCGATGCGCGACGCGTTTCGTCGCGCGCTCGAACCGCTGAAATTTGCGTCGCCGTCGATTCCGATCGTTTCCACGCTCACCGGCGAACGCGCGACGGACGCGATCGCCGACGTCGAGCACTGGCTCGATCTCGTGGAGCAGCCGGTGCGCTTTCACGATGCGCTGGTCGCCGCATCCGACGGCAAGACGCTGTTCGTCGAAGTGGGGCCCGGTGCGGCGCTTGCCAAGCTCGCGCGCGCGGTCGCCGGCGGCGATTGGCAATGCGCGATCTCGTCGCTCGCCGACGGGCCGGAAGGCGACGATGAAACGGAATCGACCGGCTTTGCGCACGGCTGCGCGCGCCTTTACAGCGTCGGGCAGAAGATCGCGTGGAGCCGCCTGTATGGCAACGCGCCGCGGCCGGCCGAAGCGCCGGGCTATCCGTTCGAGGCCGAGCGCTTCGAGTTGCCGTTCCCGTCTCGCGCGGCTGCGGGCTCGGCGTCGCGCCCGCAGCGGCACGACGTCGTGGCGAACGACGCACGCGGGCCAGCAGCGCCGCAAGCGTCCGGCGTCGGCGATGCGATTGCTCGTGCGAATACGGGGCAGGTGCTTGCGACGTTGCGTGCCATGGCGGCGGCTGTCGCAGCCGATAACGTCACCCTCGCGGAGGACGTTTCGCTCGTCGGTCAGGGCCTGGATTCGCTGGCGTTGACCGAACTGCGCGTGCGCCTTCAACAGCAATTCGGCCGGATGCCGCCGGTTTCGATGCTCGCGCGCGGCGCGTCGCTGTCGTCGCTTGCAGCGTGGCTGGTCGCGTCGCACGACCACGCGCCCGATACGGAAATCCGAGCGCACATTGCGCAGCCGGAGCCCGCGGAGGCGGACGAGCGCGAGCTCGTCGTCACGCTGCGTACGGGCGCCGGGCCGCTCGTCGCGCTCGTGCATCCGGTCGGCGGAAACGTGCTCTGCTATCAGGATCTGGCCGCCGTGTGGCCCGGCGATCCGACGATCGTCGCGGTCCGCCATCCGTATGCGGACCCGGGGCGCGCACCGACGTATCTTTCGATCGGGCAACTGGCGTCGCGCTATCGTGCGGCGCTGCTCGCGGCGCACGGCAAGCTGCCGGCCCTGCTGGGCGGTTGGTCGTTCGGTGGCATCGTCGCGCACGAGATGGCTGCGCAGTGGGAAGCGCAGGGGCTTGCCGCTCCGCCGTTGATGATCGTCGACAGCCCGTTCCACGACGGCGAATTCGCGATGCGGCTGCGCGAGCTCGATGGCGAATTTTCCGCCGTGGAGGTCACGCAGGTCGTCGAATCATGGCTTGCCGATCCGCGCTTCGATGCGATGCTCGATCGCGACTTTTACCTCGGCGACGTACGGCGGCGGGCGGACCCCGCGATGTTCGCGCATATCGCACGGCTGCACGCGGCCAGTGCGCTGGCGCTCGCGCGTCACCGGCCGCAACAGGTGCACACGCGCATTGCGTACGCGCTTGCGGCGCGCACGCCGGGCAACCCGTCGGGCGCGCAGGCGACGGAGAGCTTGCGGCTGCTCACGCACGGCGACATCACGGTGAGCGTGTTCGACGACGATCACAACTCGATCGTGCGCGAGCCCTCGGCGCGGCGCGTCGCGGATTGCTTCGGCGGCGGCGCCGGCACCGCGGATGGGGTGGCCGACTCGCTCGCACGGGCGGCGTCCACCTAGCGTGTGCCGGCATCAACCCTTTCACCCATACGAGGCCCGGTCCGTGCCGCGCCTTTCTTTCTCAATCCCACAGTAGGAGATCGATGCCATGAGCGACCAACTTCAAGCTGCAAACGTGAGCGGATCCCCCGCGACCGCACAGACCATTCTCGCGTGGATCCAGGAGTGGGCTGAAGCGAACAATCTCCAGGTACCGACCGATCTCGACCAGACCTTCGCCGACGCGGGATTCGATTCCATGCATTCGGTCGAACTCGCGTTCTTCCTCGAAGAGCGGCTCAAGATCAAGATCGACGACACGGTGCTCTACGATTACCCGACCTTCATGTCGCTGGCCGAACACCTCGTGTCGCTGGGCGGGCAGGACGCCGCCGCCGACACGGCGCCGGGCGAAAGCACGAGCGTGGGTAACTGGTAACGGCGTGCGCCGGCTGCGATCGGTCGGTCGCCCGGCGCCTTATCGACCTTCACCGGAGTACGGAAGATGGCGGACATCACTCGCGCGGACAACAGGATTTCGCGCGTCGTCGGTTGCGGCTCGGCGCTTCCCGAGCAGCGGATGACGAATCATGACATCGCGCGCTTGGTGGACACGTCGGACGAGTGGATCACGCAGCGCACCGGTATCAAGGAGCGTCGTATCGCGGCGAGCGGCGAGCATACGTCCGATTTCGCGATCGGCGCGGCCAAGGCCGCGCTGCAACAGGCCGGCCTCGGTGGCGCCGACGTCGATCTGATCGTGCTCGCGACCTGCACGCCCGATCGCACGATGCCCGCGACGGCCGTGCGCGTCCAGCAGGCAATCGGCATGCAGCGCGGCGCGGCGTTCGACGTGCAGGCCGTTTGTTCGGGCTTCGTCTACGCACTGTCGGTCGCCGACAACATGATCCGGCTCGGGCAGGTGCGCACCGCGCTCGTGATCGGCGCGGAGACGATGTCGCGCATCGTGGACTGGCAGGATCGCAACACCTGCGTGCTGTTCGGTGACGGCGCGGGCGCGGTGGCGCTGCGCGGCGAGCGGCGCGACGGCGACGCGCCGCGCGGCGTTCTCACCACGCATCTGCACTCCGACGGCCGGTATCACGACAAGATCCACACGGACGGTGGCGTATCGTCGACGCAGGGCGCCGGCAAGATGCATCTGGAAGGGCGCGACGTGTTCCTGCATGCCGTCGTCAACCTCGCCGAAGCGTCGGAGGAAGCGCTCGCGTCGCAAGGCTTGACCCAGGACGATGTCGACTGGATCGTGCCGCATCAGGCGAACCAGCGCATCGTGCAGACGCTCGGCGTCAAATTGAATCTGCCGATGGAGAAAGTCGTGCTCACCGTCGGCAAGCACGGGAATACGTCGGCCGCGTCCATTCCGCTGGCGCTGAGCGACGCCGTGTCCGACGGACGGATAAAGGAGAACGACCTGATTCTGACGCCGGCGATGGGATCGGGTTTTACGTGGGGGTCGGCGTTGATCCGGTGGTAGATAGCGGTCCGCTTTTCACATTGGAATCGTGTGACCTGCCCGAACCTGCCGGCGCGTTGCGCATGGGGCGGGCAGGGCGGCCGCCATGCGTGTCTACGCGAGGGGGCTGCGCTGGCGGCTCGCAATGAAACCATCGACGTCGGCTGCGCACAGCGGTTCGCCAAGGTAGAAGCCCTGGCCCTCGACACCGGGCAGCGTGCTGGCCCATTCGAGTTGCTCTGCCGTCTCGATGCCGGTAATCACGATCTGCTTGCCATGACCTTTTGCTAGATGCACCAGGGTTTCGAGCACACGTGTGGATTCGCCGTTCTGCAGCACGTCGCGGATCAGCGAGCGATCGAACTTGACGATGTCCACAGGCAATTGCTGCAGCAGCGTCAACGAGTTGAAGCCGGCGCCGAAGTCGTCGAGCGCGACACGCACGCCAATCGCCTGCACCGCGTGGATGGCTTCTACCAGCCAGTCGAGCCGGGCCGGCGGCACGACGTCGGTCAGTTCGATCTCGAAACGGTACGGATCGATTCCGTGCGATTTCAGCAGCGTAGCCAGTTGACCGGGAAAATCCGTATGTCCGAGTTCCAGCGGCGACAAATTGATCGCAAGCGCCAATTCGTCGTATCCGGCCGCCGTCCACTGCGCGAGCGTGCGCGTCGCGTGCCGGGTGAGAAGGTCGGTGAACCGTGCGGCAAGGAACGAGTCCTCGATCACGCTGAGGAACGACACCGGTTCCAGTACGCCGCGCTCGGGATGTCGCCAGCGCATCAGACACTCGAAGCCGGACAGCCGGTATGCCTGCAACGAGAATTTCGGCTGCAGCAGGAAAAAGAATTCGTCCTGACGAAGTCCCCGTTCGGCATCGTTCAATGGATGGTTTGACGCAAATGTGCTGTTTGTGAACATTTATGCAGGCCGATGGAGGCGATGGCTTCGTCGTTTGATCGACCAATTCTATGGAGCGGGACTGAAATTTTCAATATCGAAAAGTGATCAAATGTAAATTTGTTTAACGGAATTGATGTCGAATGCGTGATCTTTGTCTGGTATATGTTTTATGGTCGGCATAGCGGCCTTTGTGAATTTTTTTGATCTGAAACGTGATGGGTTTTTTGGTGTCGGGGTGAGGGGGTAAGCTTTGGATCGCAATATTGATCGGCATAAAAAGCCGTGGTTGGATGCCAAAAATGTCGATTTCCATTTAAACTTAATTTGAAATCAATTTCAATTAATATCCAAATGTAATACAATTTTTAATTGGGAGTGGTTCTTTATTTGTCTGGCGATTTATCTTAAAATAATAATATCGGGTTGGTGTGCTTGTTGGTTTATTAAACTAAGATATCTATAAAAAACAAATTAATTCAATTAAAATTTTATTGTATCGTTTTATGTATTAGGGTCGGGGGATCTGCGACGTTTGATTCGGTCGTTTCAAATGTTGCCCAATGCGATATTGATGGAGCATCATCTGATTGACATGTTCGGAAGATTGATTGGGCCGCGACGGCCCCGTTCATGTGACGAGGGCGGGCAGGTGCCCGAGCATGCGCCGTCGAACCTTGCAATCGAGTGGGTAGGGCTGACGTTGGCGCTCATGCTGATTTGCCTGATCTTGACGGAGACACACGCATTGCAGCGTGTCGACGAGGTCTTTTTCGGGCCAGCGATGTCCGGCCGCTTGGGTATCGCCGCTGAACTGCTGTTCAACGAGCTGATCGTTGCAGCGGTTTGCACGCTGCTTTACAGGCTCGGTCCTTCCGCCGGCTTGTGCGCGGCGATGGGGATGTCGAGCGCGATTGCGGCGACCGCCTTCGCCATCTTCACCTGGCAAGGCCGGGTCATGCCGCCCACGACCGGCATGTCGATCTGCGTACTCGCTTACCTGCTGTGGTCGTGGCGACGTCTGGAAGCCTTGTTGCGCTTCACTGCGCTGCTGACGAACCGGATGACGGCCGAACCCGTGCTGCATGCGAAGCCTGTCCGGGCCGGGCATTGCATGGATCCGGTGCAGCGGCAGTTGAATCGCGTTGCGATGCTGGACACGCAAGTGCGTCGGTATCGCGCGCTGAGCGACGCGTGGGTCGACAGTCTGCCGGAGGCGACGCTGATCGCGTCGGCTACCGGAATCGTGCTGCTCGCGAACGCGCGCGTGATGTCCTTGTGCGCGGATCGCGATGCGCATTCGCGGGCGGGGAACTCGCCGGTAGGACGCGCGGTTTCGGACGTGCTGTTCCAGATCACGGGGTCGCACCGGGCCAACGAGTTTGCCGCGCAGGCGCTGGCGTCGCTCGATCACTGGCCGGATGGCGACGCGCTATCGGCACGAACGAAATCCCAGTTCGATCAAGGCATCGAGATAGCCAATGCGCGCGACGGTCTGTCGTTGTTGATCAAGTGCGCGCTGATCCGTCCATCGTTTTATGGCGAGGGCGCGCTGGTGTTCCATGTCGCGGATGTCTCGTCGGTACGGATGGCCGAGCGGCAGCGGGACATGGCGCTGCGCTTCCTGTCGCACGACATGCGATCGCCGCAGGCCTCCATCCTCGCGCTGGTTTCCCAGATGCAGCGCGACCCGTCGCGGTATACGCCGCAGCGATTTGCGGAACTGGTGTCGCAGTATGCGACGCGTGCGCTCAGCCTGTCCGACGATTTCCTGTTCCTGGCCAAGGCCGAGAACCTGCCGCCGAAGCTCGCCGAAGTCGATCCTGCGCTGGTGCTGGGGGATGCCGTGGACGATCTGCTGCCGCAGGCAAGCGCGAAATTCACGACGGTCAATCTGACAGCGGAGCCGGGGCTCAGCACGATCGCCGACGTGCAGTTGCTGCGACGCGCGTTCGTCAATCTGATCGGCAATGCGATCAAGTTCGGGCGGGAAGCGTCGACGGTCGACGTCGAGTTGTCCGCCACGGATCGGCACGTGAAGATCGCCGTCACTGATTACGGAACGGGCATATCCGAACGGGATCAGGAAAAGCTGTTCCGGGAATTCACGCAGCTGGACGGGCATGCGTCGATGTCCGGGCATGGGCTCGGCCTGGCATTCGTCAAGACGGTGGTGGATTCGCTCGGCGGAAAGCTGCAGGTCCGATCGAAGCTCGGCGAAGGGACGACGTTCCTGATGTTTCTGTCGAGGCACGACCATGATGCCGCGTTGGGAAACTGATCGCGGTGCGGCTGTGTTCCGGCGTCGCGCGAACGGAAAAACGGGATGGGCGCCGCCGGCCGATCGTCGCGACGCCCAGAACGCGATGAAGCCATACCCAGGCGCGGCATGCGATGCACTGCGCCGTCCCGCGGGCAACGCCCCCTACGATATGCGACGCGTGCTCACGCCCGATCCTCGGCCAGCGCCCGGGTGTCGCAAGGGACGTCGATCGTCGCCTTGGTCTGATCCAGCCGATAGCCGAGCGTATAGATCGCCGACAGTCGCAAGCCGTTTTCGATGCCGAGCTTCAGCTTTTGCCGGATCCGGTAGATATGCGTATCGAGCGAACGCGATTCCGTGCCCAATTCGCGCCCCCACGCCGTCGTTGCGAGCAGCTCCCGCGACATGATCTTGCCGAGGTTCTGAAACAGGCACGTGACGAGCTGGAATTCCTTGGTCGTCAGTTCGATCTTGCTGTCGCGCAGCCGGACCGCGCGTTCCACCGGATCCAGCACGTACTCGCCCGCGCGGATCGGCTCGTCGCGCTTCACGTTGCGCGCGACGCGGCGCAACAGCGCGTTGACGCGTGCCGCGAGCTCCTCCGCGCGAAACGGCTTGGTCAGATAGTCGTCGGCACCCGCCTCCAGCGCTCTGACGACATCGAGTTCCTGGATCCGGCTGGTCAGGAACAGCACGCCGTATTCGATGTCGGCGCGCGTGCGAATCCAGTTCAGCACTTCGATTCCGGTCATGCTGGGCAAGTGCCAGTCGAGCACGACCGCGTCGACGGACTGGGATCGCAGGAACCGCAACGCCTGTTCGCCGTCGACGACGACCTTGATCGTGTGACGGTACGGAGCCAGCGCGCTCTGGACTTCCTCGGCCTGAACGGGATCATCCTCTACCACCAGTATGCGCATCATGCACCCCGACTAACGTGATCGGCCTGTCGACCGGCGCCTGCAAAATATCGGGCGGCGAGCAGGCAAACGTTTGCTTTTTGGTCCGTCTGGAACAACGGTTAGGGAATATAAAGCATCAGGAATGGATGCGATTGTGACATTTTGTGAATTCGTCGGACAAATTTCATCGGAGGTAAAAAGAGACGAAACGGGTTTTATTTCGCGAATTTTTTACTTGGCAGGCAGGTGCTTTTTGGGGCGGCAAGCGCGGTTTCGGGCCATCGGACGGAAACCGACCCGCGCGATCGCCTGGCTGTTTCGCCGAGTGACGGCGGCGATGGAAAACTGTATGAATATACAGTATAGTATCCGTCGAACTCGCGCCGCACAGGTCCAACCCTTGCGGCGCGTGCGCCGCGCCTGCGGGCATCCGCCGCAGCGTTCCGGCACCGTGAATTCCGGCTAACTCATTCAGACGGGCAGGCAAATTGTCATCCAGCAATCTGATCCGCATTCGCGGAGCACGTCAGCACAACCTCAAGAATCTCGATCTCGACCTGTGCACCGGCGAAATGACGGTCGTCACCGGCCCGTCGGGCTCCGGCAAATCGAGTCTCGTGTTCGACACGCTGTACGCGGAAGGGCAGCGGCGCTACGTCGAAACCTTCAGCGCGTATGCGCGGCAGTTCCTCGACCGGATGGATCGCCCGCAGGTCGAGCGCGTCGACGGCGTGCCGCCCGCGATCGCGATCGACCAGACCAACCCGGTCCGCAGTTCGCGCTCGACCGTGGGCACGATGACCGAGCTGAACGATCACCTGAAGCTGCTGTACGCGCGCGCGGCCGAGCTGTTCGACCGCAAGACCGCGCGGCAGGTGCGGCACGACACGCCTGAAACGATCTACGCGGAACTCGTCGCGCGCACGCAGGCGGCCGATCCGCGCGTCGTCGTCACGTTCCCGGTCGAATTGCCGGAAGCGGTGTCCGACGAGGAAATCGCGCAGTGGCTGTCGGCAAGCGGCTACACGCGCGTGCAGGCGCAGCGCGAAGTCGCGTCGTCCACCGGGCCGCGCAAGGTGCTCGACGTGGTGGCCGACCGCTTCCGCGTGCAGCAGGCCGACAAGGTGCGGGTGGTGGAGGCGATCGAGGCGTCGCTGAAGCGCGGCGGTGGCCGTGTGAACGTGTACGTGCTGGCGCCGGAAGCGGAAAACGCGACGGCGGAGCCGTCGATCTGGCGCTTCTCCACGGGGCTCCACGATCCCGACAGCGATCTGCGCTACGCGGAGCCGCAAGCGGCGCTGTTCTCGTTCAACTCGGCGTACGGCGCGTGCGAAACCTGCCGCGGCTTCGGCCGCGTGATCGGCGTCGATCTCGGCCTCGTGATTCCCGACGCGCGCAAGACGCTGCGCGGCGGCGCGATCAAGCCGATGCAAACTCCCGCATGGAAAGAGTGCCAGGACGACCTGATGCGCTACGCGGCGAAGGCCGGCATCCGGCGCGACGTGGCGTGGTCCGAGTTGACGGATGCCGAGCGCGACTGGGTCGTCAACGGCTCGCCGGACTGGAACGGCAAGTGGCAGAGCCAGTGGTACGGCGTGAAGCGCTTCTTCGGCTATCTCGAATCGAAGGCGTACAAGATGCACATCCGCGTGCTGCTGTCGAAATACCGCAGCTACACGCCGTGCGACGTGTGCGGCGGTGCGCGCCTGAAGACGGAATCGCTGCAATGGCGGCTCGGCTCGAAAGAGAATGCCGACGGCGTGCTCGCGCCGGCCGCTCGCTTCATGCCGCGCGGGGTCGACTGGAGCCGCGCGCAGCTCGAAGCGCTGCCGGGCCTGACGGTGCACGACCTGATGCTGCTGCCGATCGAGCGCATCCGGCGTTTCTTCGACGAAATCGTGCTGCCGAGCGCGCTGCTCGACGATGCATTGAAGCTGTTGCTCGCCGAAGTGCGCACGCGCCTGAAATACCTGTGCGACGTCGGGCTCGGCTACCTGACGCTCGATCGCCAGAGCCGCACGCTGTCGGGCGGCGAGGTGCAGCGGATCAACCTGACGACCGCGCTCGGCACGTCGCTCACGAAAACCCTGTTCGTGCTCGACGAGCCGAGCATCGGGCTGCATCCGCGCGATCTCACGCGGATCGTCGAGGCGATGCAGCGGCTGCGCGACGCGGGCAATACGCTGGTCGTCGTTGAGCACGATCCGTCGGTGATGCTCGCGGCCGATCGATTGATCGACATGGGGCCCGGCCCGGGCGAGCGCGGCGGCACGATCGTGTACGACGGCACGCCGGGCGACATCCGCTCGGCGCACACGCTGACGGGCGAGTATCTCGGCGGCCGCAAGCAGGTCGCGCATGCGTCGAATTGGGCGCGTCGCCCGGTCGACGCGAACACGCCGCGCATCGTGCTCGAAGGCGCGACCGAGCACAACCTGCGCGACGTGACGGTCGAGATTCCGCTGCAGCGGCTCGTCTGCGTGACGGGTGTGTCCGGCTCCGGCAAATCCACGCTGCTGCAGGACGTGCTGTATCCGGCGATGGCGCGGCACCACGGCAAGGCGACCGAATCGCCGGGCGCGTACCGCAGCCTGACGGGTGCCGACCAGGTCGGCGACGTCGTGTTCGTCGACCAGTCGCCGATCGGCAAGACCACGCGCTCGAACCCGGCGAGCTACGTCGGCGCGTTCGACGAAATCCGCAAGCTGTTCGCGAAGGCGCCGCTCGCGTTGCAGCGCGGCTACGGCGCAGGCACGTTCAGCTTCAATTCGGGCGACGGCCGTTGCCCGACCTGCGGCGGCTCGGGCTTCGAACATATCGAAATGCAGTTCCTGAGCGACGTCTATCTGCGCTGCCCGGACTGCGACGGCAGTCGCTATCGTGCCGAAATCCTCGAAGTGCGCATCGAGCGCGACGGCCGCGCGCTGAACATCGCCGACGTGCTCGATCTCACCGTCAGCGAAGCGGCCGCGTTCTTCGCGACCGATGCCGAGGTGCTGCGCGTGCTGCAGCCGATCGTCGACGTCGGCCTCGAATACGTGAAGCTCGGCCAGCCGGTGCCGACGCTGTCGGGCGGCGAAGCGCAGCGCCTGAAGCTCGCCGGCTTCCTCGCCGAATCGGCGGCGGCGGCCAACGGGCGCCGGGTCGCGACGGAAGAGGCGCGCATCGCACGCACGAAGCTGTTCATGTTCGACGAACCGACCACCGGGCTGCACTTCGACGACATCGCGAAGCTGATGCAGGCGTTCGGCAAGCTGCTCGCGGCCGGCCATTCGCTGATCGTGATCGAGCACAACCTCGACGTGATCCGCGCGGCCGACTGGCTGATCGATCTCGGTCCGGAAGGCGGCGACGGCGGCGGCCTCGTGCTGTGCGCGGGCACGCCCGACGACGTGAAGGCCTGCGCCGAATCGCATACCGGCGTGGCGCTGCTGCAGTACGACCGCGAGATGGACGGCGAAGCCGTGCGCGCCGACGAAGGCGTGCCGCTGCAGGCCGTGCTGAATGCGGCGCGCGCGCGCCGTGCGATCGAAGGCGAGGACGTCGTGCGGATCGTCAACGCGCGCGAGCACAACCTGAAGGCGCTCGACGTCGACATCCCGCACGGCAAGTTCAACGTGATCACCGGCGTGTCGGGGTCCGGCAAGTCGACGCTCGCGTTCGACATCCTGTTCCACGAAGGCCAGCGCCGCTACCTCGAATCGCTGAACGCATATGCGCGCTCGATCGTGCAACCGGCCGGCCGCCCCGAGGTCGACGCGGTGTACGGCATTCCGCCGACCGTCGCGATCGAGCAGCGGCTGTCGCGCGGCGGACGCAAGAGCACGGTCGCGACCACGTCCGAGGTGTGGCACTTCCTGCGGCTGCTGTACGTGAAGCTCGGCCTGCAGCACTGCATCCACGACGGCACGCCGGTCACGTCGCAGTCCGTCGAATCGATCGCCGCGCAACTGCTGCGCGATCATCGCGGCGAACACGTCGGGCTGCTCGCGCCGCTCGTCGTCAACCGCAAGGGCGTGTATACGGATCTCGCGAAGTGGGCGAAGGCGCGCGGCAGCACGCATCTGCGCGTCGACGGCGAATTCGTCACGGTCGATCCGTGGCCGAAGCTCGACCGCTTCCGCGAGCACACGATCGAATTGCCGGTGGCCGATATCGTCGTGTCGCCCGACAACGAGGCCGAGTTGCGGCGCGGGCTCGACGAGACGCTCGAACTCGGCAAGGGCGTGATGCACCTGCTCGCGCCGCTCGACGGGCTGCATCACGCGATGCAGAACGATCGTTCGACCGCGCAGGTCGGCGCGGTCAAGGTGCTGTCGGTCAAGCGCGCGTGCCCGGTATGCGGCACGAGCTATCCGGAGCTCGATCCGCGGATGTTCTCGTACAACAGCAAGCACGGGTGGTGCACGACCTGCGTCGGCACCGGCGTCACGCTCACGCGCGAGCAGCGCGCCGCATACGACGACACGGTGCTCGCCGGCGACGATCGCGGCCGCGAGCAAACCTTGCCGTCGGACGAGCAGGAACCGGAAGGCGTCGGCAACGAGCCGTGTCCGGATTGCCACGGCACGCGGCTGAACCCGTCCGCGCGCGCGGTCACGTTCGACGCGTATCCGATCGTCGAGGTCGCGCAGTGGACGGTGTCGGACACGCGCCGCTGGATCGACGCGCTCGAACTCACCGGGCGCGACGCGCAGATCGCGCGCGACATCGTCAGCGAGATCGGCAGCCGCCTCGCGTTTCTCGAGGAAGTCGGCCTCGGCTACCTGAGCCTCGATCGCGCGGCGCCGAGCCTGTCGGGCGGCGAAGCGCAGCGGATCCGGCTGGCCGCGCAGCTCGGCAGCAACCTGCAGGGCGTGTGCTACGTGCTCGACGAGCCGACGATCGGCCTGCATCCGCGCGACAACCAGATCCTGCTCGACGCGTTGCGCAAGCTCGGCGACAAGGGCAATACGCTGGTCGTCGTCGAGCATGACGAGGACACGATCCGCCGCGCGGATCACATCATCGACGTCGGCCCGGGCGCCGGCAAGCGCGGCGGCACGCTGGTCGCGCAAGGCGCGGTCGCCGATCTCGCCGCGCAGCCGGATTCGGTGACGGGGCGTCTGCTCGCGCAGCCGATGCTGCATCCGCTGCAGCCGCGCCGCCGCGTGAGCCTGCCGGGCAAGAAGGGCGGTGAAGCCGTGCCGGAAGCCTGGCTGACCGTGCATGGCGCGAGGCTGCACAACCTGCGCGACGTCACGGTCGGCATTCCGCTCGCGCGGCTCGTCGCGGTGACGGGTGTCAGCGGTTCGGGCAAGTCGACGCTCGCGCGCGACGTGCTGATGACGAACCTGCTCGACGCGGTCGGCCGCTCGGTGCTGTCGTCGCCGGCCACGCGGCGCGCGCGCAAGGCCGCGCAGCAGGACGCGCCGGCCACCAATCGCCGCTCGAGCGTGCTCGCGCGCAGCGCACCGCGGCCGTCGCTGAACGTCACGCATGCGTGGCAGGGCTGCGAGTCGCTGAGCGGCTGGGAGCAGATCGACCGTGTGCTCGAAGTCGATCAGACGCCGATCGGCAAGACGCCGCGTTCGTGCCCGGCGACCTATATCGGCGTGTGGGACACGATCCGCAAGCTGTTCGCCGATACGCTGGAAGCGCGCGCCCGCGGCTATACGGCGTCGCGTTTCTCGTTCAATACCGGCGACGGGCGTTGCCCGGCCTGCGAAGGGCAGGGGGTGCGCACGATCGGCATGAGCTTCCTGCCCGACGTGAAGGTGCCGTGCGACGTGTGCCACGGGCAGCGCTTCAATCCGGAAACGCTCGCCGTCACGTGGCGCGGCCGGAACATCGGCGACGTGCTGACGATGGAGATCGACGAGGCGGTGGAATTCTTCGCGCCGATCTCGAACATCGCGCATCCGCTGCAACTGATGAAGGACGTCGGGCTCGGCTACCTGACGCTCGGCCAGCCGTCGCCGACGCTGTCCGGCGGCGAGGCGCAGCGCATCAAGCTCGTCACCGAGCTGACGAAGGTGCGCGACGACATCACGCGGCGCGGCCAGAAGGCGCCGCACACGCTGTACGTGCTCGACGAGCCGACGGTCGGCCTGCACATGGCCGACGTCGCGAAGCTGATTCGCGTGCTGCACCGGCTGGTCGATGCGGGGCATAGCGTCGTCGTGATCGAGCACGACCTCGACGTGATCGCGGAAGCCGACTGGATCATCGATCTCGGGCCGGAAGGCGGCGTGGGCGGCGGTACGATCGTCGCGGCGGCGCCGCCCGAAGCGCTCGCGAAGGTGAGCGCGAGCCATACCGGGCAGGCGCTGAAGCCGGTGCTGGCGCGAACGGCCGGCGAAGACGCCGAGGCGGAGCAGCAGGGCGCGGCGCGGGTCGGCTGAACGCGTTGCCTCCGGCGGGCGGCCCCGGTGCCTGGTGAGGGCATCGGGGCCGTTCTCGTTTCGTCATTCATGTCGACGATGGCGCCGCGCTCAATTCGCGTTGACGCCGATCGCCTCGATGAGGGTCTCCAGTTGCGGGCTCATCGGCAGGTTGAGACTCAAGCCCGACGGAAGCGGGCGCAGAAACCAGCGCTTGTACTGACGCGCGATCTCGCCGTCGGCGGCCAATTCCTGGAACGTGGTTTTCACGACCTGCGCGAGCTGCGGATCGTCCTTGCGGAACATGATGCCGTACGGGTCGTAGGATAGAAAATCGCCCACCACGTCGTACTGGCCGCCCTTGCTCGCATTCTCTGCAATCAGGCCGTACAGCAGCACGTCGTCCGTCGCGAATGCATCGGCGCTGCCGTTCGCGACGAGCGCGAAGCCCTGCGCATGATCGGGCACCACCTGTAGCTGGATCCCGAGCCTGAACCGGTCGTTCAGGTCGCGCAGCGCCTTCTCGTTGGTCGTACCGGCCGTCACCGCGACTTTCTTGCCCGCGAGATCGCGGAACGAGCGGATCGGCGTGCCGCGTTTCACCATCACTTTCGTGCCGGCCACGAAGAAGATCGGCGAGAACGCCACGCGCTTCTGGCGCTCGAGGTTGCTGGTCGTGGAGCCGCACTCCAGATCGACCTTGCCGCTGACCACCGCGTCGATGCGGTTGTCGGACGTGACCGGCACCCAGCGGATCGTCAGGCTCTGGTTGATCGCATCCTCGATCGACGACACGAGTGCCTTGCACAGCTCGATCGAATAGCCGATCGGCTGGTTGCGCGCGTTCAGGTACGAGAACGGGATCGACGCGTCGCGATAGCCGAGCGCGATCGTGCCGCTGCCGCGCACTTTCGCGAGCGTGCCGGTCAGTTGGGCCGGCGCGAACGGCTCGGCGCGCGGCGGCGTCGAGGGCGCATCTTCCGCGTGAGCCGTTGCGCCCGCGGCAAGCAGGCCCGCGAGCGCGAGCGCACGCCAGAATCGCTGCATCTTCATCGCGGGGCCTCCGTCAGGCTTCGGTCGGATGGGCGATCGTCGCTTCCTGCTCCGCTTCGATGCGCGCCGCGTTGGCTTCGGCTTCCGCTTCCGACAGCAGTTGGCCTTCCCATTTCGCGACCACCGCGCTCGCGATCGAATTGCCCACCGCGTTCGTGGCCGAGCGGCCCATGTCGAGGAACGTGTCGACGCCGAGAATCAGCAGCAGCCCGGCCTCCGGCAGCCCGAACTGGTGCAGCGTGGCCGCGATCACGACGAGCGATGCACGCGGCACGCCGGCCATCCCTTTCGACGTGAGCATCAGCACGAGCAGCATCGTGATCTGCGTGCCGAGCGACAGGTGCATGTTGTACGCCTGCGCGATGAACAGCGACGCGAACGTGCAGTACATCATCGAGCCGTCGAGGTTGAACGAATAGCCCATCGGCATCACGAAGCTCGAGATCTTGCGCTTCACGCCGAAACGGTCGAGCGCGTCGAGGATCTTCGGGTACGCGGCTTCGGAGCTCGCCGTCGCGAACGACAGCATGAACGCTTCCTTGATCAGCACGAGCAGCTTGAACACGCGACGGCCGAGGAACAATAGTCCCGCACAGACGAGCAATGCCCAGAGCAGGAACAGGCTGAGATAGAAGTCACCCATGAACACGGCGAACTTCAGCAGTACCGACAGCCCGTTGACCGCGACGGTGGCGGCCATCGCGGCCATCACCGCGAGCGGCGCGAGCTTCATCACGTAGCCGGTGATCTTGAGCATCACGTGCGACAACTGGTCGATCGCGGCGATGAGGACCTTCCCGCGATCGCCGAGCGCGGCGAGCGCGACGCCGAAGAACATCGAGAACACGACGATCTGCAGGATTTCGTTGTTCGCCATCGCCTCGGCGAACGACTTCGGCACCATGTGGCCGACGAAATCCTTCAGCGTGAACTTGGACGTCGCGAGGTTCGCGGATGCGCCGATGTCCGGCAGCGGCAAGCCGAGATTGTCGCCGGGCCGCAGCAGGTTCGCCATCAGCAACCCGAGCAGCAGCGAGACCAGCGACGCGGTGACGAACCAGGTGATCGATTTGGCGAATACGCGCCCGACCGAGGCCGCGTCGCCCATGTGCGCGATGCCGACGACCAGCGTGGAGAAGACGAGCGGCCCGATCACCATCTTGATCAGCCGCAGGAACACGTCGGAGACGAGCGAGATGTACCCGGCGACTTCGGCGGCGGCCTTCTTGTCCGGAAAGCTCGTGAAGACCATGTAGCCGATCGCGATGCCTGCCACCATCGCGATCAGGATCCAGACGGCTGCAGCATTCTTTTTTCGCATCGTGAGCCTCCCATGCAGCGGTTTCGCAATCGGGGATGCGACGACGATACAGGACCAGAATCGCGATGAACAGTGCAACCGGGTTCGGGTTTGCGCTAGCGCCGGGTCGCGGCCGATCGGCCGATCGGCGAGGGCGCCGGTGGCGCTTCGGGCGCGAAGCTGGCGCAACCCGTTACCGGTTTGTGCGGAGCAGCACATCGCCTGTTCGGAGGCCGCTGGATCGGGGTGCCGGCGCCGCGTCGCCATGTTCGCCTGTCCGGTGCCCATCGACCGCCGACGCTGCGTTGCCGCGATGTTGCAGTCGTCATGTGCCCGAGGATCGGGCACGCGCGTGCTGAAATCGCCCGCCCGTGCCGCGAGCCGGACGATTCCGGCGCTCAGCGAATGGGGCGTTCGTGCAACCACGCGCCCGGAAGCCCAAACTCAGCGCTGCCCGTACACCGTAATGGTCACGCGCCGGTCTTTCTGCAAGCACGAGATGACGGCGGGCGTCTCACCGGGCGGGCAATGCGATACCGGTTGCGACGATCCAACGCCTTCGGCCCGAATGCGTGCGGCGTCGATGCCGTGCGTCACCAGATAGCGTTTCACGGTTTCCGCTCGCGCCAGCGCCAGCGCACGGTTGCTTTCTTCCGAACCGATGCGATCGGTGTGGCCGACCACGTCGATGTTCGTCATGCTGGCTTCGGCGCGGATCTTCGCGATCGCGGCGTCCAGCTCGGCACGGCCGCCCGGCAGCATCGAATCGACGCTCGACTTCGCAAAGGGAAACAGCGCCTCGCCGCCGATCGTGAACTGTTCGAGCGGCGCGGGCCCGGCGGCGACGGACGCCGCCGGCGCTGCGTCCCGTACGAAGTCCGCGCACTGCGGATCGCGCCAGTACGTCGCGCTCACGCGCATGTTCCTGTCGAACTGTATCTGGTACTGGCAGGACACCACCGTGTCGCCGCGGCGGAAGTCGAACAAGTAGTTCCAGACATGACTGCCCACGAACCACTCGTGAAACTGAGGCGGCCCGATGAGCTCGTAGAGCTGGTCCTTGTTGAGGCCCGTACCGACGTTGCGCAGGTTCGCGACGTTCACGAACGTGCCGCCCGCGGGCGACGCGGACGCGGCGTCCGGAAACCGGGGCGGCGTGTGGGGCACCGCGCATCCCGTCATTGCGACCGCCGTCGCGACGCACGCCGCGAGCAGCCCAGCCTGTTGAGTTTTCATGGTTCGCTTGTCGTTCCGTTTCATGTTTCGCATCGCCTCGTACGCCTACCACTGATAGCCGGCGCCGACCACGGCGCCGTACGTGCCGCGCGTGTTGGTCGACACGGCCGCCTTGTAGATCCAGTGGTTGTTCTCGGAAATGGTCGAGATGCCGAGCGCCTGGCCCGACTGGCCGCGGTACACGCTGCCCGCGATCGCGACCATGCTCTTGCCGGGGCCGGACGGTTGCGGCAGGCCGGCCACGGCCATCGCCGTCGCGGTGCCGCCGTCCGCGTCGCGGCGATAGCTGTCGAGGCTGTTGCGCAAGCCCGCGACCTGGCCGTCCGTGTAGCTGTTCGCTTGCGACAGCGTGCTGCCTACGCTCGCGTTCAGCTGATTCACGTTCACCGCGTCGGTGCCCTGCGTGCCGGCCGCGACGTTCACGACCTGGCGCGCCGAATCCGCCGAGCCGACCGCGACCACGTTCGAGCGTCCGCCGTCGTTGCTGCCCGCGCCGAGCGCCGTCGAGTTGTTGCCCGATGCGGTCGAACCCACGCCGATCGCGGTCGAACCATTGCCGGACGCCGTCGAGCTGTTGCCGACCGCCGTGCTGTTCGAGCCCGATGCGACCGCCCCCGACCCGCCCGCCGACGAATTCGACCCGCTCGCCCCCGGCGGCACGTTGCCGCCGGGCGGGTTCGTCGTGTACTGCCCGCCGAGGTTGGTCGTGCGCTGGTCGATCAACGTCGTCAGCTGGTTCGCGACCGAATCGAGCTGCGACACGTTCACCGCGTCCGTGCCGTTCCTGCCGGCGGCCAGCCCGGTGATCTGCCGGTTGCCGACGTTCACTTCGCCGGCCGACGACTGCGGGCTGCTCAGCCCGTACGCGACGTAGTTCGTCAGCGCGCCGACCGTGGTCAGCGAACCGGCGCCCAGCGCGACGCTGTTCGCGAACGTCGCCGAGGCCCCTGCGCCGAGCGCGAGCGCATCGGTCGCGCTGCCGCGAGCGCCCGAGCCGAGCGCGACGCTGCCCACGCTGACCGCCACCGCGTTCGCCCCCTGCGCGACCGACTGCGCGCCGGTCGCGCTCGCGCCGCTGCCCAGCGCGATCGCATCGGCCTGCGCGGCACTCGCCGCCTGGCCGATCGCGATGCCGCCCGGCGCGGTCTGGTCGACGATCGCGCCGTTGCCGATGCCCACGCCGTTGTCGCCGTTGACGACCGTCGTCGGCCCGACCGCGACCGATTCCGCGCCGACGGCGAGCGAATCGCCCGCCGTCGAGTTCGCGTGGAAGTACTTCTGGCCGGTGACCGCGAACGACTGCAGCGCGCCGGTCAGTTGCCGCACCGTCACCGCGTCCTGCTGGCCGGTGCCGTCGGCGACGTTGGTGATCTGGCGGTACGTCCTGTTCGTCGCATCGCCGACCGATACCGCGCCGAGCAGCGTCTGGTCGGTGGTGTCGAACGGGATCGACGCACTGCCGTTGCGGATGATGCCGGACGTGGGCACCGTCGCGCGATCGGCGAGCGAACCGGCGCCGAGCGCGATGCTGCCGTCCACCTGCGCAATCGCGTTCGGGCCGATCGCGACGCTGTCCAGGCCGCGCGCCTGGCTGTCCGGCGCGGTGGAGTTCGCGTGGAAGTACTTGATGCCGTTCGCGTTGATGTTGTCGATCGCGGAGCCGACGTTGTTGTTGATCGTGGTCGAGCCGTCGCTGTTATACGTCACGTAGGACGGCGCGGAGACGGTGCCGGTGGTCGGATCGTAGGTGGCGCCGCCGCCGATCGCGCCGGCCGTGCTGTTGCCGAGGTTCGTGTTGTTGGTGGTGATCGAGCTCAGGCTGGTGGACAGCGAACCGATACCGGCCGACGTGGCCGTGGATAGCGAGGTCAGGTTGCTGTCGGTGCTGGACAGTCCGGTCGACAATGACGTGATCGTGCTGTTCGCCGAGCTCAGGCTCGTGGACAGCGAGCCGAGCCCGGTCGAAGTCGACGTGGATAACGACGTGATACTCGACGCCGTCGACGTCGACAACGCGTTGATCGCCAGATTCGACGAATAAAGCTGGCTACCGTTGATCGCGTCGGTCGAACTCGCGCTGATCCGCCCGGCCGCGACGTTCTGGATCTGCCGCGGCGCTGCGCCCGAGCCGACGCTCACCACGTCGCCGGCCGCCGGCGTGCCGCCGGCGAAGTTGTACGTGGTGCCGCCGATGACCGCGCTTGGCGTCTGCACGGCGGCCGACACCGTCGACGCGTTGCCGAGCACGACCGCGCCGTCGAGGCCGGTGGGCACCGTCACGCCGTTGCCGACGACGAACGCATTGTTCGAATTGATCGTGTTGTTGTTGCCGAGCGAATACGAGCCCGAGCCCGTGACGGTGCTCGGATCGCCGATCGCGGCGGAATTCGCGCCGCTGACGACGTTGCCCGTGCCGATGCTCAGGCTGTTCGCGCCGCTCGCCTGAGCGCCTACGCCCATCGCGATCGCATTCGTACCCGATGCGTTCGCGTTCAGACCGACCGACGTAGTCCCGCTTGCCGTGACGCCGATGCCCGCATTGGTGCCGATCGCGACGTTGTCGTTACCCGATACAAGGCTGCCCGCGGAGGCGGCCAGCGTGCCGTCGTACGTGACGGTACCGTTGCCGCTACCCAGTGCGACGTTGCGCGTGCCGGTGACGCCGGAGCCCGCGCCGCGCATCGCGCTCGCGATGCCACCGCCGATCGCGGTGTTCTGCGCGCCGCTCACGAGCGTGCCGGTCGCGACACCGACCGCGATCGAGCCGGTGTTGGCGGTCGTCGAGCCTGCGCCTGCGCCCTGGCCCGCCGCCACGGTGCCGTCGCCGGCCGCGACTGCCTGTCCGCCGATCGCGAGCGCCGTGTTGCCGCTCGCCTTCGCGCCGTTGCCGAGCGCGGTGGCGGCTGCATTCGTGGCCTGCGCGGTGGGGCCGAGCGCAACGGAGGAGGTGGCGGAAGACGTGCTGTTGGTGCCGATCGCAATCGATTGCGTGCCGCTCGCGACGGCGTGGGTCATCAACCCCATCGAGTTCGTGCCGGTGGCAGTCGACTGATAGCCGACCGCAATCGCGTTGCCGCTCGACGCGGTCGCGTTGCTGCCGAACGCGACTGCACCCGAAGCGGTCGCCTGCGCGGCGCTGCCGACCGCGGTCCCGCCCAGATTGTCTGCAACCGCGCTCTGGCCGACCGCGACCGAATTGTCACCCGATGCGGCGGACCCGGACCCGACGGCGATGGCAGCCGAGCCGGACGCGGCCGCGCCGTTGCCGCCGGCGAATGCGGCTGTGTTCGACGCGTTCGCGAAAGGGCCGACCGCAGTGCTGGCGGCGCCCGATGTCTTCGCGGCCGGTCCAATCGCGGCGGAATTGGTACCGCCCGCGGACGCCGACGTCCCGATCGCCGTTGCAGCTTGAGCGGTCGCCTGAGAAAAGATGCCGACGGCCGTGCTGTTGACGCCGTTCGCCGTGACGTTCGCGCCGATCGCGATCGCCCCGCTCGTCGCCGCGGCGTTCGCCGTACAGCCGATCGCGATGCCGTTGTTCGTGTTCGCGGTCGCCGTCCCCGGGCAGTTCGTGCCGGAAACCGCCACCTGCGCCGCCGCGCCGCCGGACCACATCGCCATGCTCCCGAGCACGGCAACGGTCAGCGACTTCAGCGTGACCGACGTGCCGGTGCCGCGCGCGTCGGCCCCGGTTCCGGTTTTCCCCTTGCCGGTCGCCCGATCGAGTTCGGACACCGCGACGATTGCGCCGCGCGCCGCGTTCCACACAGTGCGGTAAGTTCTATTCATGGATTTCTGCCGGTAAGCGGCGCGCGCCATTCACGCACCGGGCCAACCTCGAATACCGGGGTGCGTGGA
>NZ_JBYQCG010000243.1:23627-65474 GCF_057837105.1 Burkholderia sp. APQ4-4ca
CCGCCACCTGCGCCGCCGCGCCGCCGGACCACATCGCCATGCTCCCGAGCACGGCAACGGTCAGCGACTTCAGCGTGACCGACGTGCCGGTGCCGCGCGCGTCGGCCCCGGTTCCGGTTTTCCCCTTGCCGTTCGCCCGATCGAGTTCGGACACCGCGACGATTGCGCCGCGCGCCGCGTTCCACACAGTGCGGTAAGTTCTATTCATGGATTTCTGCCGGTAAGCGGCGCGCGCCATTCACGCACCGGGCCAACCTCGAATACCGGGGTGCGTGGAATGTCTGTCGAGCCGGATGAAAACTGTATTTATCGGGAAACGAGTCTTGCAATAAAACGATTTATATCGATCGATTTCAATCGGCAGTAGTGAATTGAGCCAATCGAATTTTTATACCTTTTCATGGGCATGTTTGATTAATCGAAATGGGCAAGAACCCGCTGATCCGTAGAATAAGGGAAAGGTATTCAGCGACGAGAGGGAGCAAATCTGAATAATTGTGAGCGAAATGTGAACAAAGCGAACTGGCGTGCTCGAGGACCCGCCTGGTGCGGCTTTGCGGCATGTCCGGGCATGGTCGAACCTTGGTTTTAGGCTGCTTTCGATGGTTTTTCGCAACAGGATTAATGCGTTTTGTTGCGGGTTTTGATAACCGCCGACATGCGCGGAAAGACCGTAAATTTGTTAAATCGAGACAATGGAAATTCGGGGCGTGGCGCGGCGACCTCGCGGGGACGCTTTCGAAGCGGTGAGGGAATCGGAAAAATTGCGACGTGCGTGGCCCGCGGCGCCACGCGCCGGATTTCAACGATCGCGCGGCGCTGTGTTTCGAGGCAACAGCAACGTGAAGGCCGACCCGCGGCCGACGGCGCTTTCGACGCGAATTTCTCCGCCCAGCGCGTCGACCACCTGCTTGACGAACGCGAGCCCGAGGCCATGCCCGGCGTTCGCGTCGCTCGCATCCGCGCGAAAAAACTCGGTGAACAGGTTCGGCAATTGCTGTTCCGGTATGCCGACACCTGTATCGGCGACCGTCACGCGCAAGTGTTCTTCGCTTTCGCCGGTCGCGATGGTCACGGTCGCGCCCTCGGGGCTGAACCGGATCGCATTGTCGATCAGATTCGCGAAGGCGCGACGCAGTAGTAGCGCATCGGCGACGACGAGCATTCCCGGTTCCGCGATCAACCGGATTCTGATCCGCTTCGCGCTCGCATGCGCCCACAGGTCGTCGGCCGCGTCGCCGAGCAGCGGCGCGAGATCGACCTTCGTCGCTTTCGGCGAGCGAGCCTGCGCGCGGGCGAGCAGCAGGAACTGGTCGGCGAGCGTGAGCGTCTTGCGCGCGTAATGACCGACGAGATCAGTGAACCGCGCTTCGGGCAACTCGGCCGGCGTATCCCGGCGCTGCTCGATCAGCGCGAGTATCGCGGCTTGCGGCGAACGCATGTCATGCGACAGGAAGCGCAGCGCGGTGTCGCGCTGGCGTTCGGCAGCGCGCATCGGCGTGACGTCGGCCACGTGAAAGATCAGCATCGCGTCGCTCGCTTCGTGCGCAGGGACGATCGCGCATTTCACGAGCAGCGAGCGCTGCTTCGCATCGACGATCTCGAGGCCGTCCATCGGCGCGGACGGTTCGCGTGCGTTCGCACCGCCGTTGTGCTCGGCCAGCGTTCGCAGCGCGCGCTGCACGTATCGCGACACGTCGTTCGATGCGGTCATTTCGCGCAGCACGTGGGCCGCATGTCGGCCGGCGGCCGGCGGCCGCGAACCGCGCGGCGCGGCATCCTTCCCGTACAGGTCGAGCGCCAGGCGGTTCGCGAGCATCACGGCTCCCGAAGCGGACGCGAGGAGCGTGGCTTCCGGCAGGCTGTTCATCCATTCGGAAATCAGGTGCGCGGAGCGCCGCAGGCGCGCGATCATCGCGGTCATCACGATGACCCGCCGGCGGAACGGATCGATCGCATTCATGCGAACAGGGGCGTCGCCCGGCAGGCACGGGTCTGCGATCGCGCGTTCGGCTTCGCGGGTCAGATAGCGCAGCAACGTTTCCTGCCGCCGCCATGCGCTGAGCGCGTATGCCAGCAAGCACGCGGTCACCGTGGTGGCCGGAAAGCAGAACAGATGCGCAGTCTTCAGCACCAGCAGCGACGCGGCGCATGCGGCGAGCGCGATAGCCGTGGAGGCGAGCAGCGCGGCGCGCGGGCCGAGCGCGTACAGGGCCACGCAAAGCCACGGCAGCACGGACAGACTGAACAGCAACTGGGCAGCCCACGATCCGCTGCGCACGAGCGACCCGCTTGCGAGCGCATAAGTGGCTTGCGCGACGAACTCGACGCCGGCGCGCGGCGGCGGCTTCTGGCCCGGTGTGACGAACTGCGTGTCCGCGGTGCTCGCGGTCGGGCCGACGAGCACGATCGCGTGCTCGAACAAGCCGGGATCGACGCGGCCTTCGAGTGCATCGAGGAACGAGACCGTGCGATACGACGGGGTGGAACCGAGCGGCACGTAGCGGCGGCATGCGCTGGTCCAGTGAATCGCGTGACGTGCCGGCGGCTCGTCGCATTCCGCGAACGGCACGCCGCTCGCGCGGAGCAGCGATGCGCTCATGTGCTCGTAGTCGATGGTCGGGGGACCTTCGCGCAGATGGAAGCTGCGCGACACGCCATCCGCGTCCGGAGCGGCATTGACTTGCGCGATCGAGAATGCGCCGCGCGCGATCGGCTCGAGCGGGGGCGCCACGTTCGGCAACCCGTCCCCATCGTCGTCGGCGACCACGACCGGCAGCACCACGCGGCCGTTGCGCTCGATCGCGCCCGCCAGCCACGCGTCGCCGGCAGGCAGGATTCTGCCCGGATGCGTCATCGCGACGTCGAGCCCAATGGCGGCCGCACCCGCCGCGGTCAGCCGGTCGATCAGCGTCGCGTAATCGGCGCGCTTGACCGGCCATCCGCCGAGCGCCTTCGCACTCGCGCCGTCGATCGCGATCAGCACGATCTTCTGCGGCGACGACCGCTGCAGCAGCGGCTGCACAATGTCGAAGAAGAACAGGTCGGCGCGACGCAGCACGCCGGACGACGTCAGCGCCACGCACAGCAGCAGCACGCATGCACCTATCACGATGCATTCGCGGATGGAACCGTCGGGAATGCGCGCACCGTCGGTCAGCATCGGATGTGGCTCATCGCGCGAACGCGGGCGCCGACAGTGGCGTCATTCGCACTCGAGCCCTGCGGGCGCGAGCGGAGGCGGCGACGCAGGCTGCACGAGCGGGCGGTGGTGCACTGACGCGCCGGCGTGATAGTGGTCCGACGGCACGGCCTCGAGGCGATAGCCGTGCGTGTAGACGGCGCTCAGGCGCAATCCGTTCTGGGGCCCGAGCGCCAGCTTTTGCCGTATCCGATAGATATGGGTATCGAGCGTGCGGGACTCCGGATCGAGCTCGCGTCCCCACGTGCTCATGCAGACCAGCTTGCGCGACAGCAGCTTGCCGAGGTTACCGAAGAAGAGTTCCGCGAGGTCGAATTCCTTCGGGGTGAGCTTGAGCGGCGCGCCGCGCAACAGGATCGTGCGCTCGCGCGGATCCAGCACGTAGTCGCCCGCGCGGATCAGGCCGAGGCGATCGGCATCGCGCGTCGAGCGTTTCAACAGTGCGTTCACCCGGCTCGCGAGTTCGGCGACGCGGAACGGCTTCGTAATGTAGTCGTCGGCGCCGGCGTCCATCGCCAGCACGATGTCGTCTTCGAGCGTCTTGCTCGTCACGAACAGGACGGCGGGCGACGTGCCGAGCGTACGGCGAATCCAGTACAGCACCTCGAAGCCGCTCATCGCGGGCAGCAGCCAGTCCAGGATCACGAGGTCGAACGGCTCCGCGCGCAACAGTCGCTGCGCCGACTCGCCGTCACGCACTTCAACCACTTCGTGTCCAAGCGGCGCGACGACGCGCGTCGCGGCTTTCGCATGAACGGGATCATCTTCGACTATCAGCACACGCATCGGGGCGTCATCCTTGTCATCAGCAGGCGGGCAACACCGCCCACGTCGTCATTTCGTCTTCGGACGCGGCCGCGCGCGGTTCAGGGGCGATGCGCGAACGGAGCGTCGCGGGGCACGCGGATGGCGCACGGGTCGCCGACAGACCGATGGGCACGGCGGCGGCCCGTGCGCCGGGCACGTCAGAGGAACGGCTGCGTCATGCATGCTGCGCACCCTCGGAGGAAACATCGAACCGCGCGGGACGCGCCGCGCGCACTGCCGCAGCCAGCGCGTGCGGCGAACGCGTTACACGATCACGGCCATTTGCGGTGAACCTTCTCGTTCGGAACCCGATGTCGAACGACGTCGGAGCAGGGTGCGCGCGGAAGCGCTAATTGAGGTGCGCATTGAGCATGTTTAAGGGCGTTCCGCCGGGCTCTCAGCATCTGGATGCTCATGGTTGCCATGCTCTCGTCAGGCTGCAGGGTCTTTCGATTGTGCTTTGGCCGGCCGCGCAGCGGTCGTTTTTACGCGCAGCGAATATCGGTTTTCTGTTCGGCAATTCGGCGAGCAAATTTTGCCGATTCGATGATATGGTCCGCTGCTCCAGTGACAATGGGGTAGGTCCAAGTGTCGGCGGATTTTCGCACAAGGGTAAGGGTTTGTCATGCGACGACAGACGTTTTAGTCGTCGCCGCAGCCCGGTGCTCGACGCTCACATGCCCGTGATCGATGGCGGCTCGCCGATCCGCTCGTTCGGGCCGATCGACGACGCGCTGCCGCGCGCAGCATCGCCCAATTCGTCAGTACGACGACCGGTGCCGGCAAATCCCCGAGACGACGGTTCGCCCGGGGGTGTGACCCGTCGGCGTTCGAGTACCGGGAGAGTGGTGCACTTCCTGCGTCGTCGGCCCGGGTGCGCATGCGGCAACGGCACGCGGTGTTCGATCAGGCCGCCGGCGCGACCGAGGCGCCCGTGATGCCGTGCCGGCGCAGCGAATCGGCGACGAAGCCCGACGCCTTCATTTCCTCGACGAAGGCGCTCAGTGCCGCGGCGGCCGCGTCGCCACGGCTCTTCGGCACGCCCATCGCCTGCCGGATCACCATGAATCGTTCGTCGAGCAGGCGCAGGCCGGGCGTTTTCGCGGCGTCGGTTTCGAGCTGCTGCTTCACGCCGGCCGCCACTTCCAGGTGCTGCTCGACGAACGTCGCCGCGACGGCCTGCGACGTCGGCGCGCGCACGATCGTCGCGGCCTTCAGTTCGCGGGTGAGGAACAGGTCATACGCGCTGCCCTTGCCGACGGCCACGCGGTTGTTCGGCTGGTCGACGTCCGCGTTGGTGCGGATCGGCGATGCGTCGGGCACGAGATAGAAGCCTTCGATCAGCACGTACGGCGCGGTGAATGCGACCGTTTCGCCGCGCAGCGGATCGACCGCGAAGAAGCCGAAATCGGCGCGCTCGTCGGTCAGCGCTTGCACCGATTTGCCGGCGGTGTCGAATACCACGAGTTCCAGGTCGGTCGACAGGCGCTCGGCGAATGCACGGGCGAGGTCGATCGATACGCCGAACGGTTCGCCCGTTGCCGGGTCGCGGTTCGCGAGGATCGGATTGCCGAGGTTGATCGATGCGCGGAGCTTGCCGGTGGGGGTGAAGGCGGAGACGACAGCAGGTGCGATGGACATGGGCGGACTCGCGGGAGGCGTAGGGTCGGTCGGATGACGGGATGCGCGACGGCGCGTCGACGTCGAGCTTATCACCGGACGTCGTGCATCGCGTATTGCAGGCCTGCCTGCGTGGAGACGACGAGACGTTGAGTCGGCCCGCGGCCTTCATGGCCGGTCGCTGCATCCCTGTCACGGGCTGCGTACATGTGTGGAGAGGAAGCTGACGCCGGACGCCGAGCCGCACGCGATCAAGGCAGGCTGCAGCGTGATCGGCAACGACAACGACGCACTTCCGTCGCTAGTGCGTGGCGGGCTCGGGATTCGCGCACGCGGCGACGGGCTGGATGATGAAAAACCTCGACGCCGGCAATCCGACGAGTGGACTGCCGCGCCGGTGTCGGCTCACTCCTGAATGCTGAGCGCCTTCTCGAGCGCGGCGATCAGCTTGAACGCATCGCCGCGCGCGATCAGAAACCCGCGGCTGGTGTACTCGCACCCGAAGGCGTAGAAGCTCGGCAGCAGTGTCACCATGTCGTTCTGCCGATCGAAATCGACTTCGCATTTCGTCAGCGGCAAGAACGCAGGTGCCTCGGCCGGTGTGGTGTACACGATGTGCGCCTAGTACATTTTCCGGGGCGGCAACAGGCGCTTTGTCTGCAAGCGCTGTCGGGCAACGGCGCTGGCTTTTTTCCGCTTGCGCTCCGTCGTCGGCTTCTCGTAGCTCGTACGACTGCGCAACTCGCGAATCAGCCCGGTTTTCTCGATGTCGCGCCGGAATCGTCGCAGCGTGACATCGATCGGTTCGTTCAGCTTCGGCGTGATTGTCGTCATGTAGATCCTGTCTGGAAAGGTTGGAGCGGAAAGTTAGCCGAGCCGCGTCATGACGGCGCTGGCTATCTCGTCGGATTCGAATTCCGAATAGCCTGCTCCGATCGATAGCGCACGTACCGCCATGAACATGTGCAGCTCGGGTTGATGGCACATCGCCGAATCGGCGATTGTGGCGGGCACGGCGGTGTCGATCCGGGCGACTTCATGCCGCCTGATCAAGCCGAGCAGTTCGTCGATGATCATTTCGACCTCCAAAATACCAAAAAGCCGTATGGCATTGACGAGCCGCATCAGCACGCGCTGGCGAAGAATCCCTGTTTGCCGTGATTGTCGTCGATGATGTTCTCGGCATAGCGCACCGATGCGCGACGCGCGTCACCGGCGTTGTCGAATGGCGACGTGTCGCCCAGTATGAAGGTCTGGCTCTGCGTCAGCGTATCGGTGGTGCCGCGCAGGCAAATCTTGACTGCCGCGTCGAACCCGGCGTCGTAGTTGTGCGGGCTGCCATTCAGCGCCGGCACGTGAGGATAAATGAGTGGATAAATCTCGAATCCACGATAAACGTGCATGCTCATGACGAACTCCTGGCGTTCGGCCACGACGAGTCGCATGGGCGAACACATCCGGCCAGTATTCCCGTTGTGGGGCGGCCGATGGGTGAAGGGGACAACGTTGCAGCGCGAAGGAGGGGCGATGCAGCAAGCGGGCGGGTGGAGGGGCGAACGGTCAAAGGACGGCTGATCGCGCGGATGGACTCATCATACGCGCATCGTTTGCCGAGCGGTCGATTTATTCCAGGGCGGCGCAGGCACGCGGCGGCACGCCCGGCGACGACGTCAGAGCGTGGCCAGCAACTGCAACTGACGTTCGGTCTCGTTTCCCGCGACCAGCGAAAAGAAACCGGTCTCGCGACGTTCGACTGCCGTGAGCCCCTCGCTGTCGGAGAAGACGTTCCACGCGCTGTCGTCGACACATCCGGCCAGTATTCCCGTTGTGGGGCGGCCGATGGGTGAAGGGGACAACGTTGCAGCGCGAAGGAGGGGCGATGCAGCAAGCGGGCGGGTGGAGGGGCGAACGGTCAAAGGACGGCTGATCGCGCGGATGGACTCATCATACGCGCATCGTTTGCCGAGCGGTCGATTTATTCCAGGGCGGCGCAGGCACGCGGCGGCACGCCCGGCGACGACGTCAGAGCGTGGCCAGCAACTGCAACTGACGTTCGGTCTCGTTTCCCGCGACCAGCGAAAAGAAACCGGTCTCGCGACGTTCGACTGCCGTGAGCCCCTCGCTGTCGGAGAAGACGTTCCACGCGCTGTCGTCGACATGGGCGATCGCGCCGCGCGTGCGCGCGAATGCCAGCAAGAGCGGACTCGCCTGGCGGCGCAGCACTTGACGATCCGCATTCAACACATAGGGTGGCCAACCGGCCCGCAGGACGAGATAGTAAGGAATGGAGCCGGGATCGATGGTCATTGGGGCGGTTTCACGTATGGGCCTGCATCTGCCGTCCGGCTGCATCCGGAACGGTGTCGGCGAAAGCGTGCGATGGGGCGACGGGCGTTCGCCGTGGCGTGCTTTCAGTGTATGCGTTGAACCGCTCGAGTCGCAGGATATCGTAACGATGTCCTGCGGCGTCGGCCCGGCGACGACGCGATCCGGCAGGCGAGGCGCGCGCTCACTCCCCGCGTCGAGTGAAACTGGTGCCGCCGAAACGTTGTAGCGATATCTACTGACGTAGCCGCCGAGGATGGCGGAATGACTGACGACGTGGAAAGAACAGGGAATTCGTCGAATCCTCACGCGTGGACGTCGGTCGGCTCGCGCGATGGATGAAAAAATGCCCGCGATTGCCGCGGGCATTTCGTCAACAGTTGCCTTTCTTGGCCTGTCCCGGCGGACAGAATCCATTTCCCGGCCCGCCTTGCGGCGCGACCACGACCGGTGGGCCCGGAACATAGGCGACGCACCCGCCGAGCGCGCCCACCATGCTCGCCGCTGCGAGCACTGCGATCACCCCTTTTTTCACTTCGTTCTCCCGTTGGTAGGAAAGGGCCGTTCGGCCCTTTCGATGATGCGGTCAGCGCGTCAGAAACTGAAGTTGACGTTGGACTGACTGGTCGTTGCGTTCACGTTCGCCGACTGGGTCGCGCCCGATGCCGCGTCGGCCTCGATCGTGTATTGACCTGCGGCGGCCGGCGCCGCGGCAAGCGCGACCGGCAGCGAGCCCGAGTAGGTGCCGACGATCGGTGCAGCCGCGGGCACGGACAGCGCGTAAGCGCCGGTATCCATGTTCGCGTTGATCGACGTGATCTCGTAGGCGTTCGCGTCGATCGTCTGCAGTGCGCGCACGAAGGCGTTCGCGCTGGCCGTGACCGTACCGCTGACGGTGCTCATCGTCGAGGCCGGCAGCGTGATCGGTGCGCTCGACGCCGACACCGCCGTGGTCGTGTTCACGACCACCGGAACCGAGCGGACGATGCCCGACGCGAAGTTGTTCTGCACGATCACGACATCGTAGTTGCCCTGCGTCGAGCTCTGGATCAGCGGCGACAGCACGAACTTCCCGGAACTGTCGGCCACCGTGCCGCGGACGACCTTGCCGCCTTGTTCCGCATAGACGGTCGCGCCGGCTTCGGCGGATGCGACGTAACCGGAGATCGCGCCGCTCACGACGGTCGGGATCGCGGTGACGACGGGTTTCAGTGCGTACGAGCCGTTGCCGCGCTGGACGATCGACTTGCATGCATTGAAGTCGAGCACGAGGTCGACGAGCGTGTTGGGCTGGACCGTGAACGGCTGGATGATCTTGTAGCCGCTTTGCGTCGCGCTCGGCGTGGCGAGCGCCTGTTCCGTGCCGCCCGTCGGCACGACCGAGTTGGCGAGGGTGTTGCCTTGGTTCTGCGCGAGCACCAGCCGGACTTGCTGATACTGGCCGGCAGGCAGCGCGGTCTGGCCGAGGTCGGCGAGCACGCCGTTGGTCAGCGACAGCAGGTCGATTTTCTGCGGCGTCGCGAGGGAAACGGTCGACCAGCCGGCGTCGTTGTCGGCGGCGTTCGCGTTCGCGTTGACGCGGACTTGCGAGACGGTGACGTATACGTGGTCGAAGCCGCACGATGGCGCATCCGTCATCGCGACGTGCAGCGTACCGGTTTGCGTGCCGCCACCGTCGTCGCCGCCGCCGCAACCGGCGAGGACGAATGGGACGAACGCGGCGCACAGGGCGCTCTTGATCATATTGTTCATATGTCACCCCCATGGGATGGTTATTGTGGGTGACGGAAGAATAGCCGGGGCGCGGCTCACTATCTGGGTATCTTTGAAACGAACGGTAACTATTTGTTAGGTCGGTAAATCTTTACCGGCATTGATGTCGCTTCGGAGCGCGCCGGACGGCTGGCGAAGGCGATTGCATCGTACGTCGCCGCTCTTTCGTCATACGTTAACGCGCTTTGCCATTGCCACGGCGGGCGGCCGCTTTGCTTCGCAGTATCTGGCCGCGTGCCTCATTGCGCGGCTGGAAGATGAAGACGCCGCACGCAGCGCGCTGCACTACGTCGCGCTATAGCGCGCCTCGCCATCAGCCCGGACCATCGCTCGCGGCCGCGAGAAGCGGCACGACCAGATCGCTGATCCGCGTCGGAATGCCGTGCGTTCGTCCGTAGCGCTGCACGACGCCATTCCGGCAGTCCCATTCGAGCGGACGGTTGCCTTGCCGGTCGGCAAGAATCGACGACCCCAAATCGGGCGGAAAGCCATGGAATCCGTCGACGATCTCCTGCGGCACTTCATCGCCCAGCTTCGCCCCCCTCCGCACGCGCGACCTCGAGACATTCCCGCAAGTACGCGAGCGACAGGTCGGTGATGTCGCTTCGCGCGAACATGCCGGCGCGGCGACCGGTCAGCACCATGAGCCCCGCCACTGCATTCTGCAAAAGCTTTCGCCACGCGAGCGAGATGAAATCCTCCGCCACCTCGGGCGAGCATCGCGTGCCGCGCAAAGCCGAAACCACCACGTTGCTCGCCGGCGTATCGGGCAGCGTGAGCCGAGGCGTGGCCCGCAGCCACACCGACGTGCCCGATTCGCGCTGCGCGGGAAACCAGACGATCGACGGCACGATCGTGGCGCCGGCCGCATACGGTGCGAAGGCGGCTTTCTGCTCGACGCCGTTTTGCAGCACGCAGACGACGGTATCCGCATCGCATAGCGCGGAGACCCACGGTGCCGCGCTCGCGATCTGCGTCGACTTGACCGCGACGAACACGAGATCGAACCGTTCGTGGACCGCTTGCGGATTGGTCAGCACGGGCCCGGGCACGACGATCTCGCCGCCATCGAAGCGCAACGTCAACTGCTCGTGCGCCGAGCGGCCACAGATCACCGGCGTGCGGCCGGCTTCATGAAGGGCCGCGGCGACGGTCGTTCCGATCGCGCCCGGGCCGACGAGGGCGACGCTCGGGTAGTCAGGCTTCGTCATGGTGTTCATCCCGTGAGTGGTCTGTCAGATGCGGGCGCAGTGCGAGAGCGAGCGGAAAAATCGCCAGCGCGGTCAACGCGGTCGCATACGTGGCGCCGTGCACACCGATCCTGTCGCCCAGGAAACCGTAGAGAACGGGCGAGATCGCGCCCGATGCGATCGTCCCGGTATAGAAAATCGCGAATGCGCGCTCGGTGCGCTCGGGTGCGGACATCTCCGGGACGGTTCCATACAGCACCGACGACGTGCCGTTGAGCATCATGCCCAGAATCGGCAGCAGCACCATGGTAAGCGTCAACGGAAGATAGATCACCGCGACGATGCACGCCGCCGTACCGCCCTCGGTGAGCAACACCGTCCTCACCGTCCCCATGCGCGCGCCGAGCCAGCCGCACATGAATTTGCCGGCCGCACCGCCGATGAAGACGAGTGCAAGCGCCGTTCCCAGCAGTTGCGGCGAGACGCCCTTTGCCTTCAGCAGGAAAGGCAGAAAGGTAAGCAGTCCCATGCGTACGGCCGTATCGAGCACGCCGATGGAAAATAGCGCGGAGAATCCGCTTCCTCCGGTGCCGCCGCGTCGAGCGGGCGCTGGCTCTTTTGCCGTCGCCTGCGCGGCGGCGCGGGGCACGGCGGGAAACCAGAGCGCGATGCCGGCGGCCACGACGCAACCGAGCCCGGCGACGATCCATAGCGCATGGCGCCACGGCATCATGGTCACAAGCAGCGAAATGGCGGCCGGCAGTGCGGATTTCCCCAGGTCGCCGGAAAAATTGTAGATGCTCAGCGGGCCTCTCGCATCGCGCCCATAGACGCGGGAGACGGCGCCCGACGCGATCGGATGCTGCGTGCTGGAGCCGCCGCCCGAGATCGCGAGCGCGACGCCCAACCCGAGCAGGCCACCCGACATGCCCGCGAGCGCATAGCCGAGCGCGGCGAGCAGCGTACCGATTGCGAGCGTCGCGCCGCTGCCCAGACGTTGCGCGACACGCCCCGCGGACAACTGCAGCGTCGCCATCGTGCCGGCGTAGACGCCGCGCAGGATGGCAAGGGCCGCGAAGTCGAGCCCGAATTCCGACTGCCACACGGGGAGCAGCGCGTAGATCATGTCCGTGTAGCCATCGTGTATTGCATGCGCCACGCAGGACAGCCACAGCACGCGCGGCCTCGACGATGCGGTTTTCCGCACGACGGGAGGGGAAAAAACGGGCAAGCGCATTGTCATTCTCTCCGTACGAGCGATGAATGGAAGGCGCTCGCGGTGTGGTTTTGAGGCTCGACGCGTAAATTCTATGACCGAGGCGCCAGCCATTTCAATTGAGCTAAAATCCCGTCACCAGAGAGAAAAAGTCACGTCATGGATGAAAGCCGAGGGGCTTCGAAGCACCGGGACGAGTTGCCCCCGCTCAATGCGCTGCGCGCTTTCGATGCGGTCGCGCGGCACGGCAGCTTCGCCGGTGCCGCGGCGGAATTGCACGTCACCCACTGGGCCGTCGGAAAACAGATCCGGTTGCTGGAGGACTGGTTCGGCTTGCCGTTGTTCGATCGTCGCCCGCGTGGCGTCGTGCTGACCGACGAAGGGGCCGCGTTGCTGAACGACGTCAGCCACGCGTTCGAGCGCCTCGGCACCGCGGTGGTGCGGCTGCGCCACAACCCGTTCGCGCACCGGATATCCGGCGTCGTGCGGGTGAACGTGCCGATGAGCTTTGCGCTGTGCTGGCTGCTGCCGCGGCTCGCCGATTTCCATGCGCGGTACCCCGACATCGACGTCAGGGTGTCGACCACATCGCGCAAGCTGCGCTATGTCGCCGACGCTTTCGATATCGGCGTGCGCTCAGGTCCCGAGCAAGGGCCGGGCGTCGTATCGCGTCCGTTGATGCCCGACCCGCGTGTGCCGGCTTGCAACCCCGCCTTGCTGCGCCAGCATCCGATACAGACCGTGACCGACCTGCGTCATCACACGCTGCTGCATTCGGCCACGACGCGCTCCGCCTGGTCGCACTGGTTGAAGGAAGCGGGTGCGCCCGATCTGCGGGCCGCGCGCCACGTTGAATTCGATCACGTGAATCTTCAGTTGGGCGCGGCGATCGAGGGGCTCGGCGTGGCGCTGGCATCGCTGCCGCTGATCGGGCGCGATCTTGCCGAAGGGCGCCTCGTGTGTCCCATCGCGTCGCCCGTCTGGCGTGCCGACGACTACATGCTGGTGACGAACGCCGATCGCGCCGACGACGCGGCCGTGTCCGCGTTCGACGCGTGGATGGAAGGGATGGCGAGTTAGGACGGCGGCTAGATTCGCCGTCAGACCAGGCGGCACGACACCGGAGCCGTGCCGCCACTGCTCCGGTGTCGCGAGTCGGCGATCAGAAGCCGTGGAACATGCCGATGTTGACCTGAACCTGGTTGCCGCCCGACGAGGTGTTGCCGAAGTCGGCGGCGGAAGCCTGCGCACCCTTGGCATGCACGTAGGCGCCCATCGCGTACAGCGCGGTGCTCTTCGACAGCGAGTACGTCCCACCCAGCGACACCTGGTTGATCGAGGCCATCGTGCGACCTTCGGCGGCTTGCGCGGGCGTGGCCGCGGAGCCGTATACATACGTGTAGCCGGTCGCCAGCGACAGCGCCGGCGTGACGCGGTACTGCAGCAGCGCACCGAGCACGTTGAAGTGGATCGACGCCTGGCCGTCGTTGCTCTTGTACTGGGCGTTCGAGTAGCGCAGGCCAGCCGTGTACGGCCCCACCTCGTATTGCGCGGCGACTTGCGCGATGCCCGCGCTCTTGAACGCGTTGCCGCCGTTGTAGCCCGAACTCGGATAGCCCAGCGCGCCGCCGAAGCTCGGTTGCGCCGTTGCGTTCAACCATCCGTTCTCGCCCTGGTTGACCGCATGAAAGTAGCCGCCGGCGACCGTCAGGCCGCCTTGAGCGTAGGTGGCGGCGCCCGACCACGATTGCCCCGAGCCCGTTGCGCCGGCCACGCCGCCGAACGAGTACGCGGCTTCGGCCTGGAAGCCGTGGATGATCGGCGAAATGTACTTCACCGCGTTGTTCTGGTTCGTCGTGTTGTCGTTGTTGTCGACGTCGCCCGGCGTCGAGAAGGTCGACGCCGAAATGGCGTCACCCGTCAGGACCTGGACCATTTCCGTCACGGCGTCGAGCTGGCGCCCCATGCGCACCGTGCCGTACTGATTGGACGCGAGGCCCACGTAAGCCTGGCGGTTGAACAGCGAACGCGTGGAACCGATCGGCCCCTGGCCGCCTATGCCGCCTGTCCCGATGCTGAAACCGTTCTCGATCTTGAATACCGCCTGGAGACCGCCGCCGAGATCCTCCTGTCCCCTGAGGCCCCACTTGTTCGAACCCGCGGCGCCGCCATCGAGGCCGTACCGGCTGTGGCCATTGATGTTCGACGTGTAACCGATACCTGCATCGAGCATGCCATACAGGGTGACCGACGACTGTGCCATTGCTGCCGACGATGCTGCGAAGGCGGCAACAGCGATAACGCTGATGTTGATCTTTTTGTTTTTCATCTGCATTTCACTGTCAGGAGTGGTTTCGGGATGGGGTGAAACGGCTTTTGTCGTATCCGATGCAGCGGGCGGCGCATGGCCTGCAAGTCGCGTCGGTCGCGACGGCCGACGCCGTATTCGCCAAATCGGCATGCCAAGTCTGCTCGCTTCGTGGTCCTTACAATTGTCCTTGCTCCGTTGTCGCATCGCTCATCCTTGCGGACTGGCTAAGCGTCCGGTTCAGCCGCCGGCGACGGGCGCCGATCCAGCCTGGCCGCACTTTGCAAGTGGAAGGACCATATCAGGAACATAAATTCCGGTCAAAATTTGTTTGATATAAGTTAATCTCGTTTGATCGCCGGGCACCTTACGGGATTTCCCTGATAAGAACCGGCACGAAGGCGACGCGTTATCGAGATCCGCGCCATCACGCTGACGGATCTCGACCACGGCAAGCGAATTCAGCTTAGGTGGAGCGGGGAGCAATAACCGGATTCGACGGGCGGCACGATGAGCGTCGATCCGGCAGTACCGGTTGTCATCGTTCCATTTATTCCGGGATTGCAATAATTGAAACAGAGGGAGCGATTGTTGAATGCCTGTTCATATTGGCCGCAAGCGGGTTTTCCGAGTGTCACGGAATGGCGGATGGCTTTATGCGGGCGAACCGGCTCATGCGGACGCCGGACGAAGCGGATTTTCCGGGGGCGATAGCCAGGCCTCCGATTCCAATCGAGCGTCAATCGCGCACGAAACTCAGCATTCGATCCGGCGTTGCATTAAATAGAATTTCATGTCGTCGCGGCCATGCATTGAAATCGGTATCGGATCGCGTTCAAAGCCGAGCATTTCGTAGAACGGGTATGCCGATTCGCGCGCCGTGCACCAGAGCAGCACGCCACGCTGTTCGCGCACATGGCGAATGGACAGATTGACCAGCAGGCGTCCGAATCCCAGGCCGCGTGCCGACGGATCGACGGCCATGCCGCGAAGGCGCCACGCTTCAGTGTTCGAAGCGCCGGATGGTGCTTCTTTGCATACCGACGCCACCGCAACGATCCTGTCGTTGTCACGAACGGCAAAATGCATCGTCGTTGGGGCGTGGTCTCCGTGTAGCGCGCTTCCCTCTTCATCTCCCGCCATCAGGATGGCAGCCCTGAGGGGATAGGTTTCTTCCGCACGGACGGCACAGATGGTAAAGCGCACATCTTGTGAGGTCATATAATTATCGGCTCTCTTCGTAACGCGTATTTTCTTCCAATTTTCTTTCGGCATACCCACTCGCAAAATTAGCAGTTGCCGGGCATGGCCAGTAAGGGTAATTTCCTACCTGTTTCTTTTTTCGAATCATACGCCAACTGCGATCACAGATGACGTTGAAAGTATCGACAGATGCAGAACGGGCCTACGACGAGATCCGATCGAGGATTTTCGACGGCCGTCTTGCGCCTGGGCAGAAAGTATCTCACCGAGGCCTGTCGGACGAACTGGGTTTTGGTCAAATGCCGGTGCGCAGCGCATTGCATTTGCTCGAATCCGAAGGGTTGGTCGTCGTGATCGAAAAGAGTGGCACCTATGTCGCGTCGCCGACTACCAGTGATCTTCGCGAAATTTTTGAAATGCGGCTGGCCCTGGAGAGTACCGCAGCGTTTCTTGCAGCGAAGTCGGGCGTAACGGCAGGCCTTCGCGAGGCCGCGGCAAAAATGCAGGAACTGATCGACCGGGACGTCGCGGACATCATGCTCGAGCAACGTATCGGCTGGGTGTTTCATCAAGAGTTGTTTGCTGCCGCACGGAACGTCCGGATCTCGTCGGCGTATGGTTTATTGCGGGCCCAGACCTTGGCCCTGAACGAGCTCCCGCGTGGCGACGCGGAAACCGTTCGGCGCGGCACGATCGAGCACCTGCACATCTTTCACGCAATCGAAGCGAACGACGGCGAACTTGCGCGTCAGCATATGTGGAATCACATCGTTGACGGCACGCCGGCACGGATAAAACTGCTAAAGGCACGGCATGAACACGAAAAATAAAGGGCTTTCCCTCCCGATGCAAATGTTGGGGGGACTTGTGCTGGGCGCCGCTTGCGGCGTGTTTGCCCCGGGCTTCGCCGCGAAGCTGGGTTTTCTCAGCACGATGTTCGGCCACGCGATCAAGATGGTCGTCATGCCGCTGATCTTCCTGTCGGTCACGGTCGGGGTCTTTCGCGCGGGCAGGCTGCGCGAGCGGCTCGGAAAGGTTGCCCTGTCCAGTATCGGCTTCTTCATTCTTATGACCGGCCTGGCCGCCTCGTTCGGCCTGCTGCTCAACTTTGCATTTCGACCGGGTCTCGGGGCAAGCCTCACCCACTCCGGATCGATGCCCGCCGCGCTCGCGTCCAGCATCGACTGGACGAAATTCCTCGTCGATTTGATCCCGGCCAACATCGTCGCTGCGCTGGCTGCCGGGAATTCGCTCCCGGTGCTCGTCTTCGGCGTCATTTTCGGCGCGGCATTGTCGGCTGCCCCGGAGCGTGCCGAGCCTGCGATTGCCGTTTTCGAGGCGCTGCTGTCGGGGCTGTTCAAGATGATCCAGTGGGTGATCGCATGGTCGCCGCTCGCGATCTTCGCCGCGATCGCGCAACTGTTGGCAGCCAAGGGCTTTACCGGCGCGCACTCGCTCATCGAGCTGCTGGGCGTGGCCTATCTCGGCATGGCGATTCTGGCGGTCGTGCTCACCGTCGTCATTCGCGTCGCCGGTCAGTCGCCGCTCGCCGTGCTCAGGAAGGTGAAGGAACCGCTGATCCTGGGTTTCACGACGCGTTCGTCCGAAATTACCTACCCGTTGCACCTGAAGAAGCTGGTCGAACTGGGCGTGCCCTACGGCGTGGCGTCCACGATCTTGCCGCTTGCCTATATTTTCAATCGCGACGGCGCGGTCCTCTACACGGCCCTCGCGGTCGGGTATCTGGCCGACGCTTATCACCTGGTCTGGTCCTGGCCGCTGGTGATCACGGTTCTGATCTTGACGATCGTCACCATCGACGGAGCCGCCAATGTGCCGTCCGGCGCGATCGTCGCGATCACCATCGTTCTCACGTCGATCGGGTTGCCGGCCGATGCGGTGCTGCTGCTGTTGGGCGTCGACGCGTTTTTCGACATGGGGAGAACCGCCCTCAACGTCTACGGGAGCACGGCGGCTGCCGCCGTGGCGGTGAGGCTGTCGGGTTCGGAGAGTACAGCCGCGGAAACCGTGACGGGTCAGGCAAGCGTGTAGGAGCTCCGAAAGCGTGGCGGTGCGCATTTCATGTTGCGCCAGCCCGTTGCAAGGCGCTGGCGTAGCGCCACGCGAGCATCCGGGCACGACGGGAAGACGGCATGGGATGAGCGAGTGCCTTTATCAAGTTACAGTTAGTAGAACGGTGTATCGTTGCAGGAGAAACGTGATGATTGGTTCGGAATCCGCGGATTTTTTCATGCTGCGCTTGGGCACGCCGCATCCGTCGTGGACATTCACCGATGACAGCAACATGATCGGCATTGTCGATTGCGACGGGGTGGTGAGCGCCATGTTCGAGCTGGATCGCAACCAGGTCGCACAGATCAGGGGGCTGGGCCGATCGGTGGAGAGAATCCGGTGTATTTGCGAGCGTGCTGGCCGGGAGCTCCACTTTTATCTCCATGGCAGACAGGTGTCTCAAGGGCTGTGGGCCGGCGTCGCATCGGCCGATCCCGACTATCTGCCGACCGACGCGATGATCGCAACATGGGAAGGACCGAAGTCTGGCGAAGCATTCGAGCTTGCAGGCATGAGTGCTCGCGTGACCGCGTCCGCTAGCCCGGCCTGAACTGCGATCACAGATTGCTGCGCGGGGGCGGGCGGAAGTCCCGATTTTGGGGCGGTCGTTGACATCCCGTTTGTTTGTAGGCGTACGCCGTTCAAAGTATGTGGTTCTGGCACACTCAACCTCGGATCGCCAGGACCTTTTGCTGGCCAGCTTACTGGCCAGCGTTTTTTATTCCTTGAGCCGATCGCATCGGCTCGCTTGCTTCACGCTCGCCGATCGAGGAGAGGCGTGCCGCGCTGAAGTCCGCGTCTAACGAAGACGTCAGGACGCGGTTGGCCTCCCTCGTCGGTGAAGCGCGAGATAACGTCGCCGTGTGGAAAGGCGGCGATCCCGCACAAAGCAAAAGATCGGCTCGATCGGGAATTTCGTTTCGGGTGTGGGGGCGGTTGCAGTTGCATCGTCAGCGACCGTACGTCAGACACTGTCCAGCCGACCCACGATCACTCGACTCACCACCCTCGCTGAAAGAAGGCTCCCATGGCAGAACTCGACGACGCAATTCACCAGCAGATCGACGCATTGGCCGCGGCAGGCGATGCATTGGCCGAAGACGGGGACTACGAAGGTGCGCTGGCGAAATATCGGGAAGCGTTCGATCTTCTTCCCGAACCGAAGACCGACTGGGAAGCCGGCACCTGGTTGTTGGCCGCGATCGGCGACGCGAATTTCCTCCAGGAAGACTACGCGGCAGGACGCGACAATCTCGGTTATGCGATGCGTTTCCCCGGTGCGATCGGCAATCCGTTCCTACATCTCAGGCTCGGGCAGTGCCAGTTCGAACTCGGCAATCTGGATCGTGCCGCAGACGAGTTGATGCGCGCCTACATGGGCGACGGGCCGGCGTGTTTCGAGGGTGAGCACGGCAAGTACCTGCGATTTCTGGCCACGCGAGCGCAAGGGATCGAGGCGCCCTGACGAGATCGCGCGTCCTCGATGCCCGGATGGCCCCGTACCGCCCGGCCGAGGCATCGTGCCCGCGCATCAGCGGAAGGGCATCGGCGCTGCCGTGCTGCGCGAGATACTGGCCGACGCCGACGCACATCGAATGTCCGTTCGCGTCGGCGCTTTGCGCGGCAGCGATTCGAACCGCTTCTACGAACGGCACGGCTTCGTGCGAACCGACGAAGCGGAATGGGACATCCATTACCGTCGTGAACCGGGCGCGACGACGACGTAGCATTTGCGTGACGCATTCCGGTTGAAATCGACACGCGAGCATTAGCGTTTTCACCAATGTGGAAGACGCGGCATCGGCCGATGTTGCAGAGAGGGCGTGAATAATTGATCCGAGGCCGATTATGACGACATCTGCAACAAACGGCGTGAATGCCGTGCCGCCCGAAACGCCCGACACGGCAGCCGCAGCCGGCGAAGCGGCCCGCTTACCGTCGATCCTGCTGGTCGACGACGAACCGAACGTACTGTCCGCGCTCAGGCGCGTGTTCCGGCCCACCGGCTACGACATCGCGACCGCCGACAGCGGCGAGGCCGCGCTCGAGATCCTGGCGTCGACGGAAATCGACCTGATCGTGTCCGACATGCGGATGCCGCACATGAGCGGCGCGGAATTCCTGGCGCGCGCTCGCGGGCTCTACCCGGACACGATGCGCATTCTGCTGACCGGCTATGCGGAGATCGCGTCGGTCATGCAGGCCGTCAACGAAGGCGGCGTGTATCGCTACCTGAACAAGCCGTGGGACGATCACGACCTGCTGCTGACCGTCGAGCAGGCGCTGGAGCAGCGCCGTCTGCGCCGCGAAGCGGCCCGGCTGGCGGCGCTGACGGAAGCGCAGAACGAAGCGCTGCGCCGTTTCAATACGGATCTCGAAACGCAGGTTCGCGCGCGCACGGAGGAGCTCGGCCAGACGGTGATGTTCCTCGAAGCGGCGCAGCGCGACCTGAAAAGCAGCTTCACCGCGATGGTTCAGGTATGCGCGAGCATGATCGAGCTGCGCTGCGGGGCCGCGAGCGGGCATGCGATGCGCGTCGGCGAGATCGCGCGCCGGCTCGCGCTCGCCGCCGGGATGAGCGAACTGCATGCGCAGGACGTCTATTTCGCGGGGCTGCTGCACGGCATCGGCAAGCTGTCGCTGCCGGACGAATTGCTGCACAAGCCGCTCACGCGGATGACGACGGACGAGCACCGCGTGTTCCAGGAGCATCCGCTGCGCGCGCAGATGGTGCTGACGCCGGTCGCCCAGTTGCACAAGGTCGCCTCGATCGTGCTGCACCAGTACGAGCGCTTCAACGGCCGCGGCACGCCGGACGGTCTGGTCGGCGACGCGATCCCGGTCGGGTCGCGGATCGTCGCGATCGCACGCGATTTCGAAGGGCTGCGCCACGGCGAAATCGGAGCGCCGCATTCGATCGAGCACGCGATCGACGTGTTGCACTCGCAAGCAGGCGTGCGTTACGACCCGCAACTGGTCGCAGGCTTCGTCGAGTTGATGCGGGATCCCGAGAGTCTCGGCATCGCGGCGTCCGTCGCGGAAATCCGGTCGGCTCAACTGCGCGAAGGGATGGAGCTCGCCGACGATCTGCGCACGCATCGCGGCGTGTTGTTGATGACGAAAGGCAGCGTGATGTCCGCGCACCAGATCGAGCTCGTACGCCGCTTCGAAACGCGGGAGGGCACGCCGTTCGACATTCTCGTGCTGGCTCACCCGGCCGGGCAGGCGCATGCCCCCCACGCAGGCGCGCCGCCGGGCTGACGTCGAACGGCGGCCTGATGGCCGCGGTGCGTGCGACCGCCCGCACCGCGGCGATGCAATCAACCGGTTCCGGGCGTCCGATCATGCATGGCATCTACAACCTTCCGCTCGTCCTGCTGTCGCTCGCGATCGCGACGCTGGCCTCCTATACGACGCTCGACCTCGCCGCATTCATTTCGCTGCTCGACAATCCGAAGTTGAAGCGCGCCTGGCTGGGCGGCGGCGCGGCCGCGATGGGCACCGGCATCTGGTCGATGCATTTCGTCGGCATGCTCGCGTTTTCGTTGCCGGTGCCGCTCGGCTATGCGTGGCAGGAAACCGGCGCCTCGCTCGCGATCGCGGTGCTCGTATCGTATTTCGCGCTGAACGTCGTCACGCGCGCACGGCTGGGCTGGCGGCGGCTGTGCGTGGGCGGCGTGCTGATGGGCGGCGGGATCGCCGGCATGCACTACACGGGAATGGCCGCGATGCACATGGCGCCGGGCATTCGCTACGATGCGTGGCTGTTCGCGGCGTCGATCGGCATCGCGGTGATCGCGTCGACGGCCGCGCTGTGGATCGCGCAGGCGTTGCGCATGCAGCAGGCCCGCTACGCGAGCGCGCAGCGCATCGGTGCGGCCGTCATCATGGGCATCGCGATTACCGGCATGCACTACACGGCGATGGCGGCCGCGCATTTCGCGCCGGATGCCCGGTGCGGCGCCGCGAACGGCGTCGACGCGCCATGGCTCGCGACGACGGTCGCGTTGTTCACGATGGCGACGCTGGTGGTCACGCTGCTGGTGTGCCGTTTCGATGCGCGCACAACGTTCCTGCGCGGGATGACCGATACGCTCGAACGGCTCGTGCGGTTGCGAACCGGCGAACTCGAACGCGCGCTGCATCGCTACGAGCAGACGACGCAGATGCTGCAGCGCACGCGCGAGAACATGGCGACCGAGATCGACGAACGCAAGGCCGCGCACGCGCTGCTCGAACAGGAGAAGGACGAGCAGCGGCGCCTGCTGCATGCGCTCGAGGAAACGCACGAGCAATTGCTGCAGTCGGAAAAGCTCGCGTCGATCGGCCAGCTCGCGGCCGGCGTCGCGCACGAGATCAACAATCCGATCGGCTTCGTCAGCGCCAACCTCAATACGTTGAAGACGTGGGTGCGCAGCCTGCTTGAGGTGGTCGCCGCGCATGAAGCCGCGCTGCCGCGGCTCGATCCGGCCACCCGCGACGCGCTGGCGGCCGTGCACCGTGCCGCGGATCTCGACTACGTCCGCGACGAGATCGCGATGCTGATCGACGAATCGATCGACGGCGCGCTGCGCGTGCGGCGCATCGTGCAGGATTTGCGCGATTTCTCGCGCCCGGCCAGCGACGAATGGAGCGTGGTCGATCTCCATGCGGGCCTCGAGAGCACGCTCAACGTCGTCCACAACGAACTCAAGTACAAGGCCGACGTCGTGCGCGATTACGGCGACGTCCCGCACGTCGAATGCTTGCCGTCGCAGTTGAACCAGGTTTTCATGAACCTGCTGGTCAACGCGGCGCAGGCGATTCCGGAGCGCGGCGTGATCACGATCCGCACGTCGAGCGACGGTGATCAGGTATCGATCGCGATCAGCGACACCGGCGCCGGCATGACGCCCGACGTCGTCCGGCGGATCTTCGATCCGTTCTTCACCACGAAGCCGGTCGGGCAGGGCACGGGGCTCGGGCTGTCGGTGTCGCACGGCATCGTCGAGCGCCATCGCGGCACCATCGACGTGACCAGCGAGCCGGGACGCGGCACGACCTTCCGGATACGGTTGCCGGTTCGGCGTGCCGGCGACCGCGCGAACGCGGCGGCGCTGGAGCAGCGGGCATGACGACGCGATGGGGACCGGAGCGAGCGTCGCGCGTCACGCCACTCGCTTGCGGCGCTGACGGCGAAAGAAATGCCAGAACATCGCGGTCGCGTCCGGGCCGGTGGCGGAATGGAACGGCTCGCCCGGATCGCCGCCGCTCCATGCATGCGGCAGCCCGCGAACGACGCATACCCTGACGACCAGCCGTCCACCCTTCAGATAGTCGACGTAGTCCGCATCGTCGTGCGCGTAGCTGCGTTGCTCGCCGACGCGGATCGCACCGTGTTCGTTGATGAGCCGGTTGAGCCGCGCGAACGCGATGCCGAGCTGCGTCGCGTTCCGGTCGGTCACGACCGTATCGAGCCGGCCATGGATGACGAAGGCCGGCATGCCGGGATAGGACGCGACGTCGGCGCACGCATCGAGCGCGTGGATCGGATCGTCGCGGATGCCGCGGCGCATCAGGTTCATCGCGGCCATCGTCGACGACGGCGGCGCGATGGCCGGCCCGGAGTGCAGGCCGACGGCCGCGAAGCGGTCGGGATACCGGAGCGCCAGCGTCGCGGCGAGCCCGGCGCCGGCTGACATGCCGGCCACGTAGATCCGGTCGCGATCGAAGCCGTGGCGCTGGACGATGGCGTCGACCAGCGACGCGACGGACGCGGCTTCGGACTGGGTCGCATCGCCATGCCAATGCCAGCACCGGTGCGCGTGGGCCGTCTTGGCCTGTTCGGGAAACAGCACGGCGAACCCCGCCCGCTCCGCGAGGCGGCACATGCGCGTGCCCGCGGCGAACGATTCGGCGGTCTGCTTGCAGCCGTGCAGCATGACGACGGCCGGCATGCCCGCGGTTGTCGCCGGTGCGGCCGGAAGATACAGCGCGTACGCAAGATGGTTCACGAGCCGGCCGGCGCTCGGGCCGGCCGAATGAAACGAGCGGAGCCAGGTGCCGGGCGGCCGGGCCGACGGGGCGCGTGCGGAACCTGTCCGTTCGGCGGCGCGGGCGGGGGCGGCCGGTTTGGCGGGCCGTCGAGTGAGCTTGGGCTTGGCGACGGTATTTTTGGCGGCCGGCCGCGGCTTGCCGGCGCGCTTCTTCGGACGTGCACCGGCCGCCGCGGAAAACAGTTCGAGATGCCGCAACCAGAGGCTGGATTTTTTCCTGGGCATGTTCAATCTCGTGCCGGCGGCCGGCCGTGACGGGAAGAGGCGGCCGATCCCACCGTCGAATGGAAGTCGAACGGGCGCGACGCAAGGTTCATGCTGCCGGTGTCGCGGCAATCGAAAGGTGGCGCGCTGCCGAATGGGAATGACGCGGATCGATTATCGGCGATACTGGCCGCCCAACGTGACGGGCGTGAGAATCGAAGCCCGTTTCGGCCCTTGAAAGACAATGGCGGCCTGGGTCCCGGACTTCATTGCCGCTTGTTTACCTGGCATCGGCTTGCTGTTTTTCACGATCACATCCATCGGGAATCGTCCGGCCCGCCAGGCCTGGCCGCTGGCCGTTCGTCGCCCGTGCAGCCGGAAATGACGACGGTGACGATCCAGTCGTCGGCTAATGCCCTTATTCACGTGATATCGTGCGGTTCGACAGAAGCATCCACCGTTCATTCCGTTGTGAGGGGCGACATGCGTCTTTCTGATTTCATCGTACGGAACATGGAACCGATCCTGGTGCAGTGGGAAGCGTTTGCTGCCACGCTGTTGCCGGCCGCGAGGCATATGACCTCGCACGCGCTACGCGACCACGCGCGCGAGATCCTGATCGCCGCCGCCAAGGACATCGCGACCCCGCAGACGAGGGAAGCGCAACACGAAAAATCGCTGGGGCGCGCACGCGAGCCGGAGAACGCGCGCGAGACGGCCGCCCAGACGCATGCCGTTCTGCGCGCCAGACGGGGCTTCGACATCAACCAGTTGGCGGCCGAGTATCGGGCGTTGCGTGCCAGCGTGCTGCGCCTGTGGATCGACGCGTGTCAGCCGTGCCCGCCCGATATGGACGACATGATTCGATTCAACGAAGCGATCGATCAAGCGCTGGCGGAATCCATCGCTTTTTTTACCGAACAGGTCGAACGGGCTCGTAACCTGTTTCTCGGCATGCTGAGCCACGACATGCGCACGCCGCTGCAGACGATCCAGCTCACGGCGTCGTATCTTGGCGCGCTCAATGCGGGTGAGGAGGTGTCGGTGGCTGCCGCTCGGCTGATCAGAAGCGGTAGTCGCATGCAGGGCCTTCTCGATGATCTCTGCGATTTCAATCGAACCCAGCTCGGGCTGGGCATCAACGTCGTTCCTCGCGATATCGATCTCGCGCACGTGCTCGTCAATGTGGTGGACGAGTTGCGGGCCGCTCATCCGGATCGCGAAATTACCGTCGATATGCGTGGGGATCTCCAGGGTGAGTGGGACGACCAGCGAATGCAGCAGTTGCTGAGCAATCTGGTGAGCAATGCCGTCAAGTACGGCGCCCACGATGCGCCGGTGCGGGTGATGGCCGCGGCGACCGGCGCCGAAGTGGTCGTCGAGGTCGGCAACAGCGGGCCGGCGATCGATCCGCGCACGCTCGACCGCATTTTCGATCCGCTCGAGCGCGGGGAGGAGGATCGGTCGCGAAGGACGGGCGACGATGCTGGCCTGGGGCTCGGGCTGTTTATCGCCAACGAAATCGCCAAGGCGCATCGCGGCCGGATTGACGCTCGGTCCGATCAGGCGGAAACCGTTTTTGCGGTGCGGTTGCCGAAAGGCGGGTGAAAGGGGAGTGGCCCGCGGCCGGCGTCGCGCGTGCGCTAGACCGGCGCATACCCGCCATCGGCGAACAATTCGCTGCCGGTCATGAAGCTGCTCTCATCTGACGCAAGAAACAGGGCCGCGGCGGCGATTTCGTCCATTTTTCTCATACGTCCGATGGGAATTCGTGCACTGAGTTACGGAGCAACGGACACGTGCTGGGTCGTTGAGCGTGCGTATGCCCGACTACATCATTTCCGCCGCCTCCACATTCGTTTGGGCGCCGTGCCGATGTTCATGGCGCATTCCTCAAACTGAGGTGCGCCTGATCCGCTGGAATACCCTCCAGCCTGTCCAGCAACCTTTTCGAAAACCACTATCGAGAATACGTGCCGCCGCCACATCCGGGACGGTTCAATTGGGACATCTTCAGGCGTATCGCCTGCTTTTTCCAACCTGCCTCCAGAGCGCTTCGATATCGATTGGCAAGAATTTACAAAAATCAAGATTTCTTTGGAAAAAATTTTCGGATCATTTCGGTGAAAATCGCATGGTAGGAAGTGTGCGCGCACATGGCTTGCCAAAAATTTTTAAAATGAGGTTTCCAGTGAAATCCACAAACACCAGCCTTACGGAACGCCGAGTGTGCAGCATATTGTTGGGATTTCATGCATCGGTTTTCACTGCGGTGGCCATACACTTCTTTTTCCATACGCCAAATGGGCAGTTCGCAACGTTCGTCACGGCATTCACGGTCGCTTACAGCATTATCGCATTGGCTTGCTTTCTGATATATAGATATCGCCAGTGACAATTGCGCACCCATGGCCGTGGTTTGCAATTACTTTCGATGGCCGGCGAGGTTGCCAATCTTCGCGTGTTCGATGCCTGGTCTTTTTTACTCACCATCCATTAAAATCCCGAGTACGAAGCCGCGATTTATTTTTTATCGGCGATAAGTCATAACCCAATCCCATTGCGAACGGGAAAGACGGCATGCGCCCCGGCCGCATCCGAGGTTGCTCTACCAGGACGTCTGCTCTTGGCTACGGTCATCGACGCCACCTTCTTTCCGAGCCGGCAACGGCTCGCGTATTGCGCGCCGAGCCGTAGATCGAATTGAGCCCGTCGCCCTTGCGGAACGCACGCTTCGCGGCCGCTTCATCGAGCAGGTGCGTGCCCTTCAGCAGCGGCAGGTACTGCGCCGGCGCGAGCCCGACGCGCGCCGACATGATCTTGACCGCATCGGCCTGCGTCTTCGGATCGTTGATGTATGCGACGCAGCGATACCAAACCTTGACCACCTTCGCCCAGTCGGCGCGGCGCGCGGCGAGGCTCGCCGGCGCGACGGTGATCGCATCGTAGATCAACCCCGGCGCATCGGCCGACGTAAAGATCGCGCATGCGCCCGGCGCGCGCTTCAACGCCTCGCCCGCATTCGGTTGCCACGCAGCCACCGCCGCGATGTCGGCCGACGAACCGAGCACCTGCGGCAGCTCGTTGGTATTCGCATTCACGAGGGTGACGTCGCCGTCCTTGAGCCCATGCTTCTGCAACGCGGTTTCGAGCAGCAGATGATCGACGAGGCCGAGCTCGACGTCGACCTTCTTGCCCTTCAGCGCCTCGACGGTGCGCAGCGGCGGCTTCGCGACGATCATGTCGTACCGGATTTCCGGTGCTCAAGTGGACGACTTCACTGACGCTTGCACCAAAATGATGTCGCCAACCGGCTTACACCCGGATTAATTTTGTCCACGCTTAGTGGACCTCGACTTCCCACGGTAAGCTGACGAATTCCTGATCGATTCTTCGGCTTGCGAGAGAAAGCGATGAAGGTGACGATTGCGTACATCGAAGAACCGCCATTCGGCTGGACCGAAGCGGAGGGCACCGCTACCGGCGCCGATCTCGAACTCGCGACGATGATCCTCCGGCAGATCGGCGTCACCCGGATCGAGTATTGCGCGACGACGTTCGGCGAATTGCTGCCCGGCGTCGCATCAGGTCGCTGGGACATGAACGTGCCGCTCTTCGTGACGCCGCAGCGAGCCCATACCGTCGCGTTCAGCGTGCCGGTGTGGGGCATCGAAGACGGTTTTCTGGTTCGCCCCGGCAACCCGAAGGCGCTCAGGAGCTATGCGTCGATCGCCGAACGTCCCGATGCGCGCCTCGGCATCATTGCCGGGCAGGTCCAGCATGATTCCGCGATGGCGTCGGGCGTGAGCCGGCGGCAAATCGTCGTCTTCGAACAGCAGGCCGACGCGATCGCGGCCGTGCTCTCCGGCGTGATCGACGCCTATGCGAGCACCGCGTTGGGGAATCGAATCGTGGCGGGCCGGATAGGCGGCGCGCTGATCGAGGCCGTCGCGCACGAGTCGGATGTCGACGGCGAACAGCGGACGCCCCCGCTGGGCGCGTTTTCGTTCAGCCGGGAAAACCTCAGTCTTCTCGACGCGTTCGATCGGGGACTTCGTGCCTATCTCGGCTCGCCGGACCATCGCGCTCGCATGGCGAGATTCGGGCTGACCGCGCGCGAGATCGATCCGGCCGTCTTGCACGCAGGGTAGGCCGACACTTGCCATGAGGGGGCATGCCCGTGCGTCGCCGTTCGGGCGTCGGACGTGTCCGGCATCGGATGACAGGGTCGTGATGGGGCAGCGGTGTTCGACTCGACCATCCACCGGAACGTTACTTTGGCCATCGCCACACTGGATCACCCAGATGTTCGGCGAAGTAGTCGGATAACGCCGTCACCTTCGCGGGCCGTGCCCGCGCCGACGGCGTAACGAAATAAAGGCCGCCCTGGGTCAGCGACCAGTCGGTGAGGATCGCTTCAAGACGGCCATCGGCCAGATATTCGTAGGCGATGAACTCCGGCAGCTCGGCGATCGCCAGGCCATCGAGCAGCGTCGGCAACAGCGCATCGGCGTTGGTGACGCGCAGCGGGCCCGTCGGCATGACCGGCTCCTCGTCGCCTGCGTCGTTCGTGAAGCGCCAGACGGCACTCCGCGCGCGATACGCGTACGACAGACAAGGGCGATCGGCCAGCTCGCTCGGATGCGTGGGGCGCCCTTCGCGCGTTAGATATGCCGGCGCCGCCACCACGAATTGCGTGACCGCGCACAGCCGACGCGCGACCAGCGACGAATCCGGCAGCGCGGCGATCCGCAACGCCGCGTCGAATCCGTCGGCGATCAGATCGACCGACGCATCCGATAAATGCAGGTCGATCGACACTTCCGGATACGCGCGAAAGAAGCCCGGCAGCAGCGGCGCGACCCAACGCAGCCCGAACGACATCGGCACGGCCAGCCGCACCAGCCCGCGCGGCTGCACCGACATTTCGCGCGCCGAGCTTTCCGCCTCCTCGGCCTGGCGATAGATCTCGCCGGCTTTCTCGCTGATCGTCCGGCCGAACTCGGTCAGCGACAGGTGGCGCGACGTGCGGTTGAACAGCCGCGCGCCGAGCCGCTCCTCCAGACGCGCCACGCCGCGCGAGACGGTGGCGACCGACACCCCGGTCGCGCGCGCCGCGGCGGCAAACGACCCGTGCTCGGCCACTTTCGCGAACATCGCGAGCCCTTCGAAATCAGGTAGGTGCGCCATTTCCTTTCATCTTTGCATTTATGCAACGTTTGTTTGCGATTGATTCTATTTCGAAATGATCGGGCCGTCGATATTCTCCTCACATCGCAGCACGTCACATCCGACCGAAACACACACTGATCCAACGAAAGGAGCAATACCATGGCACGCAAACTCGACAACAAGATCGCACTCGTCACTGGCGCAACCAGCGGCATCGGCCTGGCCACCGCCCAACGCTTCGCGGCCGACGGAGCGCACGTCTATCTGACGGGCCGCCGACAGGCCGAACTCGATGCGGCCGTGGAAGGGATTCGCGCGGCCGGCGGCAACGCGACCGGCGTGCGTTCCGATTCCACGAAGCTTGACGAACTCGACGCGCTGTATGCGCAAATCAAGGAAGAGCAGGGGCGCCTGGACGTGCTGTTCGTGAACGCAGGCGGCGGTTCGATGCTGCCGCTGGGCAGCATCACCGAAGCGCACTACGACGACACCTTCGATCGCAACGTCAAGGGCGTGCTGTTCACCGTGCAGAAGGCGCTGCCGCTGCTCGCCGATGGCGCATCGGTGATTCTCACGGGCTCGACGGCGGGTAGCGCGGGTACCGCGGCGTTCAGCGTGTACTCGGCTTCGAAGGCGGCGGTGCGTGCGTTTGCGCGCAGCTGGATTCTCGACCTCAAGGAACGCCGCATCCGCGTGAACACGATCAGCCCGGGCGCGACCCGCACGCCGGGCCTGCTCGATCTCGCCGGTGACGATGCGGCTCAGCGGCAGGGGCTGGCCGATTATCTGGCCGCGCAGATTCCGATGGGGCGCCTCGGCGAGCCGGGCGAGATCGCAAGCGCGGCGCTGTTCCTGGCGTCCGACGACGCGAGTTTCGTGAACGGCATCGAATTGTTCGTCGATGGCGGCCAGCAGCAGATCTGAGTTTGGGGGATCGACGCGACGTCGTAGACGCGTTCGCGTCGATCGGTTTTAGTGCATGCAGGAGCGTGTGGGGGCCTGCTGTCGTGGTGCCGCGGATCGTGCTCGGCGGTGAAGCGACGCCGGGATCGACTGGTGGTTGCCGGCCATCGGCGGCCATTGACCTTCGACGGGTTTGCGACCATCCGCCGACGCGAAGCGGACGGTGGTGCAGCGTGTCGGACCGGCGTGGGGTTCTACCGCGAACGTATCTTCAAGCCGCCGCGGGCCGTCCTTGCGGCTCGGCGAGATGCGCCAGCCCGAGGCTCTCCAGTGTCTGCGCCTGGATCGCCGCGGCTTGAGCGTTGAGCGCGTCGGCGCCGAATGACTGACCGACGACCCAACGTGCGGGCCGCGTGCCCTGCGCTCGCCCGACGAGTTGCACGATGGCGTCGGCGACGTCGTGCGGGTCCGGCGCGTGGTCGCTCGCGAACAACGCCATCAACGTCTCGACCAGTCGGTCTGAACGATTCGCGCATGGTCGTCGCCGCGGATCGCGTGGTCACGGCAGGATCGGCGATGGGCCATCTCGACCTTGCGCTGTGGTTGCTGCGTCAGGCCAGTCCCGAGCTGGCCACGCTCGTGGCCCGCTTCATGCTGATCGACAAGCGTTCGTCGCAGGCCGAATACATCATTCCGGATTACCTCGCACACGCCGATCCATTGATCGCGCGATTCGAGCGCTGGGCCCGCGAGAATCTTTCCCTCGGTTTCTCGTTTCAGACCGCGGCAGCCGCGCTCGCCGTCGGACCACGCACGTTGCAGCGCCGTACCGAGGCGGTGCTCGGGAAGTCGCCCTTGGCGTTCTTCCAGGATCTCCGAATCGAACGGGCGCAGAACCTCGTGTCGATGGGGTACGACCTGGAGACGATCGCGAGCGAGGTGGGCTACGCGGATTCGGCGACGTTGCGGGCGTTGTTGCGTCGCAGGCTCGGCCGAGGCGTGCGCGCATTGCGTGCCGACAATCGCTAGCGAAGCGGTGGCGCTCCCGGTACGGCTCGGCATGGCTTCGCCAACGGCGAGAGCGTCGGCCTCGAAGAAAATCGTCGCCGCGCATGCCGAAGCAAGGTTCCGTGGGCGCCGCCGGAACAACACTAGCGCGCGCCGCGGCCCCCGTGACTGCCCGTCAGTTCGACCATGAAATCCAGGAACGCGCGGGTTTTCGCCGGCACGTGATGCCGGGACGGGTAGTACGCGTATAACGGATACCGCTCGTCGGCCCATTCGGGAAAGAGGTTGATCAGCCGGCCGTCGGCGATCAGCGGCTCGGCGCCGAGCAGCAGCATCTGCGCAATGCCGGAACCGGCGAGGCACGCATTGAGCAGCGCGCCCGGATCGTTGACCGTCAGGCGTCCGCAGGTGTCGACCACGATGCGTTTGCGTCGCCGATGGAATTCCCACGTGAACGGCTTGCCCGTCTCCGGATTGCGAAATTCCAGGCAGCGGTGGCTGCGGTTTTCGAGGTCCTGGGGCTGGGCCGGCCGTCCCAGGCGCGCGATGTACGAGGGCGCCGCGACCGTCACGACGCCGGTATCGAGGAGCTTTCTCGCGATCAGGCTGGATGCCCGCGGTTCGCCGAATCGCACGGCGAGGTCGAAGCCGTCCATCACGAGATCGCCCAGGCTGTCTCGCGCGATGAGTTCGATTTCGAGTTCGGGATGCGCGTCCATGAACGCATCGAGCCGCGGCCCGAGAATGGCCCGGTAGACGACCGGATCCAGATTGATTCTCAGCTTGCCGCGCACGGCGGAGACGCCGCTCGCCGCCGCCGCCGCGGCTTCCTCCAGCCCGGCGAGATGGGGCATGACCTGCTCGTAAAAGCGGCGGCCTTCTTCCGTCAGCGACACCGATCGCGTCGTTCGGTTGAAAAGCCGGATGTTCAGCTTTCTTTCCAGCCGTGCAATCGCCCGACTGACGCCCGGCGGCGTCATGCCGATGACGTCGGCGGCCGCCGAGAACGTGCCGGCATCGACGACGGCGGCGAACACGCTGATGCTGCCGGACAGCTTCTCGCTACTGGATCTCATGGAGGTTCGAGTGAATACGGGTGGCGGATCGTGCGGCGCACTGAAGGCCGGCACGCCAACGCCGCACAGCGTAGCCATGCCGGGCGTCCGTGTCGATCATGCCGAATTGATGACGCGTTGTCACTTATCTGATGCCATCCATGTCGTTTTGTTTTGGTCGGCGTTTGCCCAGAATGCGACCCACGTATTCACACATGGAGAACGAACAATGTATGCAATCACCGGAATCACCGGCCAGGTCGGCGGCGCACTGGCGCGCGAACTGTTGGCTTCGGGGCGGTCGGTGCGCGCGGTGGCGCGCGATGCGACGCGGGCAGCGGCGTGGGCGGAGCGCGGGTGCGAGATCGCGACCGCGTTCATGGAAGACCCTTCGTCGCTCGCCGCCGCGTTCGACGGCGCGACGGGCGTTTTCATCCTGCTGCCGCCTGTGTTCGATCCGGCGCCCGGGTTTCCCGAAACGCGGAAGGTGATCGAGGCCGTATCCGCCGCGCTGCTGAAGGCGCGCCCCGAAAAGGTCGTGTGCCTGTCGACGATCGGCGCGCAGGCCGACGAGCCCAATCTGCTCACGCAACTCGCGCTGATGGAGCAGGCGTTGCGCGGGATGCCGATGCCGGTGACGTTCCTGCGGCCCGGCTGGTTCATGGAGAACGCCGCGTGGGACGTCGCGTCCGCGCGCGACGCGGGCGTCGTCGCCAGTTACCTGCAGCCGCTCGACAAGCCCGTGCCGATGGTCGCCACCGCGGACGTGGGCCGCGTCGCGGCGGAACTGCTCCAGCAGACGTGGAGCGGGGTGCGTGTCGTCGAGCTCGAAGGCCCGCGGCGCGTGAGCCCCAACGATCTCGCGCAGGCCTTCGCTCGTGTTTTGGGCCGGGACGTGCGCGCGGAAGCCGTCGACCGGCGAACGTGGGAAGCGCTGTTTCGCGCGCAGGGCATGAAGCATCCGATCTCGCGCATGCGCATGCTGGACGGCTTCAACGAAGGCTGGATCGATTTCGAAAGCGGTCCTGACGAAATCTTGCGCGGTCGTGTCGCGCTGGACGCGGTTCTGGGCGAGCTGGTGTCGCGTACGGTCTGATTGAATGCGGTGGGCGACGCGTGGCGCGCTTGCGCCGCGCCCGCCCATGCATCGGATTTTCGGTCAGACGGATAGTGGTTTTCCTGTCGAAGTGATTTCATCGGATGCGTTCTCGAAGGAGAAGCTCGATCACATGCGCCTGCTTGGCGCGAAGCTGACGCTCGTCCCGAGCGACGGCGGCAAGCAAACCGAGAAACTGACGAAGGACATGATTCGCGAAGCGCATCGGATTGCCGGCGAGACGGGCGCATACATCACCGCGCAGATGGAAAACACCGATCAGCTCGACGCCTATACGAAGATGGCCGACGAGATCTGGGAGCAGACCGGCGGCCGTCTCGACGGTTTCGTCCAGAGCGTCGGCACGGCTGCGTCGCTGCGCGGGATTTCGCGGCGCTTGCGCGAGCATGACGCACGCATCCGGATCGCCGGGGTCGAGCCGGCCGAATCGGCGGTGCTGTCGGGTGGGCCGACCGGGGCGCACAAGATCGACGGAATCGGCGCGGGCTATGTCGTGCCGCTCTGGCGGGACGGCATCGCCGATGAGCTCGAGCGCGTCTCCACGGACGACGCGAGAGCCATGGCGTTCCGGCTGGCCGCAGAGGAGGGGCTGTTCTGCGGTACGTCGACCGGCGCCAACGTAACCGGCGCCTTGCGACTCGCCGAACGGCTCGGCCCGGACGCCACGATCGTGACGATCATGTGCGACACGGGCATGAAGTATTTGAAGTCGTTCGCGCAAACGATCGGCTGATGGCCGGGAAGGGCGGGCTTCCCCGTTTGGGGCCGACATCCGTCGATGTGACTCAGGCCATGGACGGATCCGTCATGCCGGGGGCGCCGGTCTCGACATATCCGGCAAACTGGCGCAGAAAGCGTGCATCGGCGTCGCACGTGATGCCCATGTCGTACCCGCTTGCTGGCCGCGAGGGGCCACGGAACCTGTACCGACCGTCCGGCCTGTACGGTCATGGACTGCGCTGCGACCCCGTAGCGATTGGCCGTGATCGAGCATGTCACGACGGATTTTCCGCTATGGGTCAGGTTGATCTCAAGGCCGCCCTGGGTGACTTCGTAGCAGACCGTCGCTTCCTGTGTACTCGCATTCGAGCCGGAAGAGGATGCGCCGTACGAAGCCGCAAGAGGCCCGGCCAGCAGCCGCCACCCGCGACGGATTCGAACGATCACTCAATCGATCGAGGCGGCCAGCGGGAACCCGGGGGCAGGGCGTCGCCTCATTTCGGCCAGGAAGCGACGGTCATTCGCCGCTTTGTTCACGAGTCTGAACCATCGACGACAGCGCGCACGTCTGCCCAAGTATTGCCGCTGGAAACGGTTGCGGGGTGATGTAGTGCGGCGTCACCGGATTGGTACGCACCTTGCCTTGACTCGCCTACCCGGCACGGTAGACCTCGCCTTCATCGCCACGGATGGCAGCCCGCCATTCATCCAGCGAGATGGACGGATCATGTTCGATGTGCAGTCGATAAGCCATGGCGGAAACCGGAACGGTAGGGAGAGGATTACGCTAACACGAATGACGGGTTCGGAAAGAACGGGGCGATCGCACTGACCGCCGAGCCGTCGTTGCCCGCCGCAACTCACCGCCCATCCACCGCCCGCGCCGGAACCGCTGCCACCCCCAAATTCGCGCCACCAATTTTCGGCAACCACGCAAACGCGATCATGACCAGCGTGACGCCCACGACGAGCATTGGCGCCACCATCGGCCACGCACCCGACTGATAGCGCGGTTCGGTGAAAACCGCCGCCGTCTGACCCACGCTGAAAGCGAAGAACATCATGATGAAGCCGGACCACGATACCGCGCGGCCGGCAAGATGAGGCAGCCCGCTGACCGCGCCAGCCTGCCCGCACGGCTGATGGATCCCGTGGCCGAGGCAATACACGCCATGCCCGACGAGCAGCGGCCAGATGCTGCCGGGAAAGAGCGCACACCCCAATGCCTGGATCACCGCCCCTGAAAGGCTCAACGTCGCGCCTTGGCGCACCGTTCGCAGCATGCTTTGACGTCGCAGCAACTGCCGGCAACCAAAGGTACTCAGGACATAGACGAGCGTCCCGCTCGCCGGGATCCAGCCGTATCGCTCGGGCGAGATGCCGAGCTGCCGGATGTAGATCGTCGGAGAAAGCAGCAGAAAACAGAACATGCCGGCGTACGTCGACGCGGCCAGCAGCGTCCATACCCTGAACGGGGCATTGCCGAATATCTCGCGCACGTCCCCGGTCGAGTTCCGGCGCGGCGCGATTCTGGCGGCGCTTTCCTCGAAGCCGTACCAGCACATGACCAGCAAGCCGAACGCATAGAGGCTCATCCCCGCGAGTACCCATCGCCAGCCGGCGTGCTGCGTGACATAGGCACCGACGATCGGGGCGAGGAACGCCATCATCCCCATTCCCATGAAACCGCGCGCCATCACGTACGGGCCGTCGCCCGCCGAATACCGGTCGCGCACCGTCGCACGGGCGCATACCAGGATCGCGGCCATGGCGAAGCCCTGCATCGCCCGCGCCGCCACCAGTATCGCGGCCGTTGACGCAAGTGCTGCCGCCAATGCACTCAGCGCATAGAGCGCCAGACCGGTCAACAAGACGGGACGACGGCCGATTCGGTCGGAAAGACCGCCCATCGGCAACTGTCCGACACCGAATATCAGCGCGAAAACGGTGAGGCTGACGCTCGCGGAGCCCAGCGTCGCGGCGATTTCAGGCAGCGCCGGCAGGTAACTGTCGGTCGCCACCGGCTGGGCCGCCAGCAGCAGCGGCAACATGAGCGCGAAGTTCAGGCGTGCGGGGCGCGTGGTGTCCGGCATGACGGTGTTCGGCACGGTCTCGGGCGTGGGAGGAGGGCGGCGGCAAGACAACGGCGCTCGGCGCGGCGCGTTCGTATGGACGCGTCGAGTCTATCCGATCGCGCCTGCCGCTCTTGTCGCGCTCGACGCTGTCGCGCATCGGGATCGCCTGCATGCCGATCCATCGCGTGTTCAGTCGAACGGCACGGCCAGCCGGTCGATCACCGAACTGGTCGCGGGGCGCACGCCGCGCCACCATGCGAACGCCTCGGCCGCCTGCTCGACCAGCATGCCGACACCGTCCGCGATCCCGTGCACGCCGGCGTTTTTCGCGAGCCGGAGAAACGGCGTGAGCCGCTTGCCATAGGCGAGTTCGTAGGCGGTTCCCTTCGGACTGAACACGCTCGGCGGCACAGGCGGCAGGTCGCCGGTCAAACTGGCCGAGGTCGCATTGACGACCAGGTCGAAACGTCCCATCCGCGCGAGGTCCGCGTAGCTGCCGGCCACGAGCGGGCCGCGCCCCGCGACCTGCGCGGCCAGTGCGCGCGCCTTGTCGACGTCGCGATTCGCGATTACGAGTTCCGCCGGGCCGGCTTCGAGGAACGGCAACAGCGCGCCGCGCGCCGCGCCGCCCGCACCGAGCACCAGCACGCGCTTGCCGGCCATCGGCAGATTGAGGTTCGCTTCGATGTCGCGAACCAGTCCGATGCCGTCGAAGTTGTCCGCCAGGATGCGGCCGCCGTCGAACTTGAGCGCGTTGGCCGCGCCCGCGAGCTGCGCACGCTCGCTGCGTTCGTCCGACATCGCGAACGCGTCGAGCTTGAACGGCGCGGTGACGTTGATGCCCTTGCCGCCGCCCTCGAAAAACGCACGCACCGTGGCAGCAAAAGCGCCTGCCGGCTCGAGCGGGCCCTCGATCGCGGTATAGCGGAGGTCCTGCTTCGTCTCTTGCGCGAAGAGGCCGTGAATCAGCGGGGATTTCGTATGTCCGATCGGATTGCCGATCACCGCGTATTGATCAGTCATCATTGGCTCGCTTTCGAATAGAGGACACCGTCTGCCTGCATCGCGTCGATTTCGGCCGCATCGAACCCGAGAGAGCGTGCGACTTCCGCGTTGTGCTGCCCGAGATCGGGCGCGACTTCGCGAATCGTCGTATCGCAATCGGAAAACCGGAACGGCAGGTTGGGCAGGCGCAGCGTGCCGTAGCGCGGATGCTGCTGCTCGACGACCATGCCTCGGGCCTGGATCTGCGGATCGTTCAACACCTCGTCGATGCGCTGTACCTTCGCGCACGGAACGTCGATGCCGTCCAGCAGGTCCAGTACCGACGCGACGGAACGCGCGGCCACCCACGGCTCGACCACCGACAGGATCTCCGTACGGTGCGCGTTGCGCCCGGTGCTGTCGTGAAACCGCGTGTCGGCGCCGAAGCCCGCCGGGCCGCCGTGCGTCTCGATCAGCGCGGCGAAGCGCTTCCACGCGTCGTCCACCTGCGCGGCGATCACGAGATCGCCATCCGCGGCGCGGAACACGCCATAGAGGGTCGACGTCGGCATGTCGTGCCCGGTCTGTTCGGGCAGCACGCCCTTCAGCGTGTAGCACTGCACCGCGTATTCGTGCATCGACACCAGCGTGTCGTACAGCGCCATGTCGACGTGCTGCCCGCGGCCGCTCTTCACGCGCCCCAGCAGCGCGGCGTTGATCGCCGCGACCGCATGAATGCCGGTGTACATGTCGCCGAGCGAAATGCGCAGCAGCGGCGGGCGCTCGCCCGGCGTGCCGACCATCTGCATGATCCCGCTCTTCGCTTCGGCGATCAGCCCGAAGCCTGCGCGATGCGCATCGGGACCGGTGTGGCCGTACGCCGAAATCGAGCAGTAGACGAGGCCCGGATTGCGCGCCGACAGTTCTTCATAGCCGAGCCCGAGCTTGTCCAGCGCGCCGGGCCGATAGTTCTCGATGAAAACGTCGGCGGAGTCGCACAGCCGCTGCATGAACGCCTTGCCGCGCGCATCCTTCATGTTCACGCTCACGCCGCGCTTGCCCATGTTGAGCTGCAGGAAGTAACCGCTTTGCTGGTCGTCGAGCACGGTCGCGTGCTGGCGTCCGGCGTCGCCGGCGCCGGGGCGCTCGACCTTGATGACTTCGGCGCCGAGCGCCGCGAGACAGCGGCCGACATACGGGCCGGCGAGGAAATGACTGTAGTCGACGACGCGAATGCCTTCGAGGGGACGTGCCTGCATCACAGTGCCTCCGGACGGCGCGGCACCATCAGCCGATGTTCGCCGCGTTGAACGACCTGCCCGTCCTGATTGATCAGTTCCGACGGCAGCACGACGATGCCCCAGTCCGGGCGGCTCTTGCTGGCCCGCATCGAGCCGACGCGGAACGTCACGTGCAGCACGTCGCCGACCTTGATCGGCAGCAGGAAATCCCAGGTCCAGCCGAGCGACATTCCCGGCAGGAAGCGATAGTCGCTCTGGGTCTTCAGGCCGTCGGCCACGGACAGCCCGAACAGGCCGTGCGCGACGAGGCAGCCGAAATGGCTGGCGTTCGCGTATTCCTCGTCCACGTGAACGGGCGTATGGTCGCCGGTGAGGTCGGCATACGCGAGAATGCGCTCCTTGGTCACGCGATAGGTCGGGCTCGTGCAGGTGTCGCCTTCGCGGGCGTCGTCCCAGTATTTCTCGACGATCGTCATGGTCATGCCTCCGCGCGCGGATTGATGGCCAGTGCCTGCGCGACGCAGGAAGCCGGCCGGGCCTGAATCAGTTCGACGGCGAGCCCGTCGGGCAGGCGAATCCAGTTGCGCCCCTGCGGCATCTCCGTCACGTCGAATCGCCGCGCCGCGGCCAGCGCGGCCTCCAGGTCCTCGCACATCACGCCGAGATGGGCGAGCCGGCCTTCCGGGCCGTCATGTTCCGGCGCGTGGATGAACTGCAGGCCGCCGAGCGTCCAGTACTGCCGCGGCGCGTCGAGCGTGCCGTCCACTTCGCGCAGCGTCATGCCGAGCACGTCCTCGAAGAAACGGATGTGCCAGTGGATGTCCTTCACCCAGATCGCAACGTGTTCGAGATAGGCTTTCGTGGCGCTCATGCGGCTGCCTCCTCGCGTTGGCGATCGGCCATCGCGCGCTCCAGCCCCTTGATGCAGGCGACGAGCGTGGCATTGACGGGGGTCGGCACGCCGTAGCGCTGCCCGCAGCGCACGACCGAACCGTTGATGAAGTCGATCTCGGTGATCGAGCCTTTCTCGAGGCTTTGCAGCATCGAGGTCTTGAACGCGGCCGGCAGCCCCTCGGCGGCGAGCGTCCAGGCCTGTTCGGGATCGGTCATCGACAGTTTCACGCCGGCCGCCTGCGCCGCCGCGATCGCCTCGGCGACCGCCGCGAGCGACGTCGCCTTCAGCAGCGGCTCGTCGTAGAGCTGCCCGTAGGTAAGGCCGGTGAGGCCCGTCAGCGCGCCGGTCGCGACATTCACCAGCAGCTTGTCCCACATCGTGCCGACGATGTTGTCGCTGATCGTCGTCGCGAGGCCGGCGGCATCGAACGCGGCGGCGATCGCCCGCACGCGCGGCGTGATGCGGCCGTCGAGTTCGCCGATGTAGGTGTATTTGCCGATCACGCCGGATTCGATATGACCCGGGCCGCGCAGCACGCCGCCGACGTAGGTCTTGCCCGCGAGGACGCGCTCGCGGCCGACGGCATCGCTCAGGATGTCCTCGTGGCCGAGGCCGTTCTGCAGCGACAGCACGACGGTATCGGGCCCGACCAGCGACAGGGCGCCGCGGATGGCCGCGTCGGTGTGGAACGACTTGACCAATACCACGACCACGTCGGCCGTGCCGACTTCGGCAGCCTGCGTCGTCGCGTGCACGCGTACCTGCCGGGTGCCGTGCGCGTCGTCGACCCGCAGGCCGTCACGGCGCATCGCATCGACGTGCGCGGGCGAGCGGTCGATCAACCAGGTCTCGTGACCGCCTTCGGTAAGGGTGGCGCCGATCGCACAGCCCAGTGCGCCAGCTCCCAGAATCGCGATTTTCAATGGTGTCTCCTTGACGTATGGCCTCACGATAGGAGTCGTCGCTCATGTCGACAATGCAATGGATACAATGGCGTCATTGCCCTGGACAATAATGCGACGATGCCCGCCGATCTGCCGGACCTGAAGCTGCTTCAGCTATTCGATCTCCTGTACGACGTGCGCAGCGTCACGCGCGTCGCCGAGCAACTCGGCCAGAGCCAGCCGACGGTCAGCATCTGGCTCGGCCACTTGCGGGAACACCTGCACGATCCGCTTTTCATCCGCACGCCCGGCGGCATGGCGCCGACGCCGCAAGCCGACGCGCTGATCGGGCCATGCCGGGAAATCCTCGAATCGTTGCGGCGCTTCACCGCGTGGGAGATCGCGTTCGACCCCGCGACCGCCCAGCGACGCTTTCGCATCTGCATGACGGACGCGAGCCACGTCACGCTGCTGCCGCGGCTGCTGGCCCATGTCCGCGCGCAGGCGCCGGGCGTCCGGCTGGAAGCCGCGCGGATCGACGGCAATACGGAGCGGGCGCTCGAATCCGGCGAAGCCGATCTCGCGATCGGCTACGTGCCGTGGCTGGGTGGCGGCATTTACCAGCAGAAGTTGTATGACCAGGACTGGATTTGTCTGGTGAATCGGCATCACCCGAGGATTCGCGGCCGGCTCGGGGTCAAGCAGTATCGCGCGGAGGGGCATGTCGCGATTACAGCGGGAACGGGGGCGCAGCTCCTCGAACAGGCGCTGCGGCAGGCGCGCATCGAGCGGGACGTGGTGCTGGAATTGCCGGGTTTTCTGGGGTTGGGGGCGATCGTTCAGACGACCGACCTGATCACGACGCTACCTCGTCATATCGGTGAGATGCTGGCCCAGGCCAACGATCTGGCGGTTCATGCGTGCCCGATTCCAGTCGAGGGTTTCGCGGTGCGGCAGCATTGGCACGCACGCTATCACCACGAGGCCGGCAACCGGTGGCTGCGCGGCGTGGTGATTCGACTGTTCGGGGCATCGCATTGATCCGTGGCTTCGGCGTTCGCGACGGAGGCTGGAAATCTCGTGGCTTTCAGGCGTTTCCAGTTTCGTGATTGCGCTGATACCGAACCGGCGCGGCTTCACGACACCGGACAATGTCCCCGTGATCGGCGGAAGGCACGACGCGTCACGAGAACCTCGGGGCGGATCACCCCTCGGAGGCGCCCCATCCTTGGCTGCTGACGTCTGCCAGCGCGTCGAACACGGCCGGCGAGCGTTCCAGACGCGCGATCGTGCGGGCGCCTTCGAGCGCGGCGACCAATGCGGCCGCGGCTGAGGATGCGCGCGCGGAAGCAAAACCGCACCCCCTGAAATGCGCCGCGATCACCTCGGTCGAATCGGCAAACCCCCGCGCGACCCGCTCGGTCAGCTCGGCGTCGAGCGCGGGCAGTTCGTTGGCCAGGTTTTGCATCAGGCACCCGTACTGGAAATCGGCGGCAACCATTTCGGCTGCAAATGTGCTGAAGAGCCGACGCACGAAATCCAGCGCATGACCGGTCGTTTCGGCCGAGATGTTCTGCAAGACGGCCATTCGATTCGTGACGTACTGATCGATTGCTTCTTCCGCGAGCTGGGCCTTGCCGCGGGGAAAGTGAAAGTAGAACGACCCCTTGGGCGCACCGCTTTCCTCGAGGATCTGGGTCAGTCCGGTCGCGGTGTAGCCCTGGATGCGAAACAGCCGTTCGGCCGTGGCAATCGCGCGAGCGCGAGCGTCAGTCTTGCGTGTCATGGCGGAAAAGTACCACGTTTGGCTTGACCCGACTATGGCACATGGGCGATC
>NZ_JBYQCG010000243.1:65494-66793 GCF_057837105.1 Burkholderia sp. APQ4-4ca
TTGGCTTGACCCGACTATGGCGATCGCCATAGTATGGTGATCACCCTATTCAGGAGCGCCGCGATGCCCGTCGACAAGAGCAAGCCATCGGCGCCGAGACGAACCGTCCTGGCGATGGGCGCAGCCGGCCTGGTTGCGGCGTTGTTTCGACCTGCCCGCGCAAACCCCACACGAGAAGGTGATCTGGCCATGCCGACCTACGCCGCAGGAACGCTTCCCAACGGGGTGCGCTCGCGCATGATCCACGGGGTGAACGGCCTCGATGTCCATATTCTCGAGGCCGGCCATGAAAGCGCCGGCCGGCCGCTCGCGTTGCTTTTGCACGGCTTTCCGGATCTGGCTTACGGCTGGCGGCATCTGATGCCCATCCTGGCCGACGCGGGATACCACGTCGTGGCACCCGACCAGCGGGGTTATGGACGCACCACCGGTTGGGCGAACGACTATGATGCCCCGCTCGCGCCGTTCAGCCTCTTGAATATGACGCGCGACGCCCTCGGATTGGTTTCGGCGTTGGGGTATCGGCATACGTCGATGCTCGTAGGGCACGATCTCGGCTCGCCCGTGGCGGCGTATTGCGCGCTGGCGCGACCTGACGTCTTTCCGTCGGTGGTGCTGATGAGCGCACCGTTTCCTGGCCCGCCGGCGCTTCCGTTCGACACGGCGCGAAGCGAGGCATCGCCGGCTCAACCGAACAATGACGGTCGGAAGCTGGCGGCGGCGCTTGCCGCGCTCGATCCGCCGAGACAGCATTACCAGCAATACCTCTGTACACGGAACGCCAACCGGGACATGCGGCACCCACCGCAAGGGTTATCCGCGTTTCTTCGCGCATTTTTCCATGTCAAGAGCGCCGACTGGTCGGGAAACAAGCCGCATCCGCTGAAGGCGCTCACGGCCGCGGAACTGGCGCAAATGCCCACCTACTACGTGATGGATCTCGGCAAGACGATGCCCGAAACCGTCGCGCCATTCCAACCGTCCGCCGCCCAAACCCTTGGCTGCACATGGCTGACCGACGCGGAACTTGGCGTGTACACCGCGGAGTACGGCCGCACCGGGTTTCAAGGCGCGCTTCAAGCTTATCGTGTGTTGTCCGATCCCGACCTGAACGCGGAGTTGCGCCTGTTTTCGGGCAAGACGATCGACGTCCCCTCGCTCTTCATTGGCGGCACGAGCGATTGGGGCACTTATTCGGCGCCGGGCGCGCTCGATCTGATGAGAACGAAGGCGACGACGAGCATGCGTGGCATCGAGATGATCGACGGCGCAGGCCACTGGATCCAGCAGGAGCAGCCG
>NZ_JBYQCG010000243.1:66813-265107 GCF_057837105.1 Burkholderia sp. APQ4-4ca
CTCGATCCGCCGAGACAGCATTACCAGCAATACCTCTGTACACGGAACGCCAACCGGGACATGCGGCACCCACCGCAAGGGTTATCCGCGTTTCTTCGCGCATTTTTCCATGTCAAGAGCGCCGACTGGTCGGGAAACAAGCCGCATCCGCTGAAGGCGCTCACGGCCGCGGAACTGGCGCAAATGCCCACCTACTACGTGATGGATCTCGGCAAGACGATGCCCGAAACCGTCGCGCCATTCCAACCGTCCGCCGCCCAAACCCTTGGCTGCACATGGCTGACCGACGCGGAACTTGGCGTGTACACCGCGGAGTACGGCCGCACCGGGTTTCAAGGCGCGCTTCAAGCTTATCGTGTGTTGTCCGATCCCGACCTGAACGCGGAGTTGCGCCTGTTTTCGGGCAAGACGATCGACGTCCCCTCGCTCTTCATTGGCGGCACGAGCGATTGGGGCACTTATTCGGCGCCGGGCGCGCTCGATCTGATGAGAACGAAGGCGACGACGAGCATGCGTGGCATCGAGATGATCGACGGCGCAGGCCACTGGATCCAGCAGGAGCAGCCGGTCAGACTCGGCGAATGCTTGCTCGCCTTCGCGAAGGCGTGAAGCCGGGGGCGCGGTGGAATAGGGCGTTTTTCGCGACCGGCGGCGGTTGCCGCGTCAGGTCCGGGAGGCCATTTCGGCGCCGAACCGCTCGACCACGAATTCAGTAAAACTGCGAAGCTTCGGGGACTTCTGCTTCTGTTGCGGATAAAGCAGATGCATCGACCGCTCGGGGGCGGCGAAGTCCGGCATGATCTCGATGAGCCGCCCCTCGAGAATGTCCTCGTGGATCAACATCGAAGGCAGCATCGCGATACCCAGCCCGCTCAACGTCGCCCGTCGCAGCGCTTCCGCGCTGTCGATTTTCAGTCTGCCGTCCACGCAGAGGGTCGTCGGCCCGTCCGGACCTTCCAGCATCCAGTGAGATTGCGCCGCGTGCCATTCCGATCGGGGCGGATACGCATACGTCAGGCAGTGATGCTCGCGCAGCGCGTGCGGCGTAGTCGGCGCGCCATGTTCGTGAACGTAAGCGGGCGACGCACACAGTACCAGCCGGTATGGCGTCAACGGACGCGCGACCACATCCGGGCTGGCGAGCGCGCCGATGCGAATGGCGGCCTCGAAACCTTCGTCGAACAGATCGGCGAGCGAGTCGGTTGCGACGATATCGAGCTTGATCTCGGGGTAGCGCTGGTAATAGTCGGCGAGCGCGGGAATCAGGCACTCGTTCGTAAACACGACAGGCGCCGTCACGCGCAGACGCCCTCGTGGATGCTTGAGGTGATCGAGTGCAAGCTGTTCCGTGTCGTCGACCAGACCGAGGACTTCGACGCATCGCTCGTAATAAGCCTGGCCGAACGCGCTGACTTTCTGCTTACGGGTCGTGCGGTGAACGAGGACCGCGCCCAGCCGACTTTCCAGAGCCTGAAGGTAGTTGCCGACCATCGTCGGCGACAGATCGGACGCCTGCGCGGCCGCCGTCAGGCTGCCCGTTTCCACGATGCGGACGAATACGGCCATCGCCTTGAGGAGATCCATTGCGCAATGGTACTGGATTCTGTTTCAAGGTGCGGCGCGTTTATCGGCCGCCTGTTTGGAAATACATTGCGATGGAAATGCATTGCGACAGGCGAGCGAAAGGAGGGCAGAAATGCGGTATGAACTTACGACGTTGTCGTGTCCGCTTCCGGACCAGAATATCGTGTCCGGCCGTGCGCATCACTGGGTATCGGATGCCGACGCGCGGGGGCGGCTGCTTGGTGCATGGCGCACGGAAATCGGCGAGTTATCGCGGATCGTCGTGCTGCGTGGCTTCGAGACGATGGATGAATTGCAGCATGAACGTAATCGGGCATTGAGCGCCGGGCGACCTTTCGGGATTGAAAGCGCGTCCGTTCGACTGAGCATGGAAAGTTACGCACTTTTTCCTTTTCTACCCGACATCGAGCCGGCGGTATTGGGCGACTTCTATGAGATTCGTCGCTACTGGCTGAAAGCCGGCGGTGTCGCGCCGACCATTTCCGCGTGGGAACGTGCGGTGGGCCCGGCCAAAGCCTATACGTCGCATCTCGTTTGCAACATGTACGCGCTCGATGGACCGCCGCGCATCACGCACATCTGGGGATTTTCGAGTCTGGAAGAACGCATGGCGTTGAGAAAGCGGCACTATGCCGAGGGCCTGTGGCCGCCGGCAGGCGGGCCGGAGCAGATCGAAAGGGCGACGTCGACGATCGGCTTGCCGGAGGCGTGGTCGCCGTTGCGTTGAGTGCGCCGCGGGCGCGGCACGTTTGGGTGGATGGCACGCGGCATCGACCGAGTCGATGCGTTGCATGAGTACGGCGGCATTGGAGCTTCGGTTGCGGGCCGCTTACCGATACGTCCAGCGCCGGTGCAGCACGAACGTCGTCGCCGGGATCAGCAGCGCGATCGCGACGACGCTCATCGCGCGCGACGCATCCAGCGCCTCGGCGGCGCGAGCAAGCAGCATCGTTTCGACGAACCCGGCGAGCGTGACCGCGAGAAAGCGCGTCGCGTTACGGGTGCGCACCGTCGACGAGAAGCTCCACAGTGTATTCGCCAGATACGAGAACGCGGTCGCGCAGAGGAACGCGATCGCATTCGCGCTCACCGGCGTCGCATCGCGCAGCGCGAACAGGGCGGCGGCGACCAGCGAATGGATCGCGGTCGAGCAGAGCCCGGACACGCCGAAACGCACGAGCTGCGTGCGCTCGGCCTGGAGCAGCGCGATCACGGCGCGAGCGCGTCAGCGTGCGCCGATGCGCGCCCGGACCGGCTGCGCGCGCCGGCGGGCGGCCTGGCGGCGTGCGTCGCGCGCGACCGGCAGTTCGATCACCTTGCCATGCGTCTCGTAGCGGCGGCGGATCAGGTACACGGGCCGTTGCTTCGATTCGTCGTAGATCCGCCCGACGTATTCGCCGACGACGCCGATCCCGATCAGCTCGATGCCGCCGATGAACAGCGTGACCGAGATCAGCGACGCATAGCCGAGCACCGGATTGCCGAACAGCAGCGTGCGCAGGATGATGAACGCGCCGTACACGAACGCGAGCGCCGCGATGCCCACGCCGATATAAGTCCAGCTGCGCAGCGGCACGGTGCTGAAGCTGGTGATGCCTTCCAGCGCGAAATTCCACAGCTTCCAGCCGGAGAATTTCGAATGCCCGGCGCTGCGCGGATCGCGCTGGTACTCGACGATCACGGTCTTGTAGCCGACCCATGCGAACAGGCCTTTCATGAAGCGATGCCGCTCGGGCAGGTTGCGCAGCGCGTTCACGACCTTGCGATCCATCAACCGGAAATCACCGACGTTTTCCGGCAGCTTCACGTCCGACAGCAGGTTGTGCACGCGATAGTAGACCGCGGCGGCGGTGCGCTTCGCGAACGAATCGCAGGCGCGGTTGCTGCGCTTCGCCGCGACGACCTCCGCGCCGTCGCGCCAGTGCTCGATCAGCACCGGAATCAGGCTCGGCGGGTCTTGCAGGTCGGCGTCGAGCGGGATCACCGCGTCGCCGGCGGCTTCGTCGAGGCCGGCCGTCAGCGCGGCCTCCTTGCCGAAATTGCGGGTGAGATCGATGACGCGCACGCGCCGCTCGGCGGCGCCGATCCGGACCAGGCGCTCCAGCGTGTCGTCGCGGCTGCCGTCGTTCACGCAGACGATCTCGAAGCGGATCGCATCGATCGCGCTCATCAGCGGAATCACGACGTCGAAGAAGCGCTCGACGGCTTCGCCTTCGTTGTAGAACGGCACGACCAGCGAGACGAGCGGCGTGTAGATGGATTCCCGCATGATGATTCCCCTTGTGATGTCGCTTTACCGGTGGGCGCCGAGCGTCAGGCGGCCGGTGCGGCGCATGCCGTGCGCCGGGCGGTGGTGCGGTCGGACCGGGTGTGCGAATTCGGTCTCGGTCGAGATGTCGCGCGCGTCGGGCATCGACGGCACGTCGCGTCTTTCCTGGGCGATCCGGCTGACGAGCAGCGCGAGCGACGCGAGCGTCACGAGCGGCATGAACTGGAACGACAGATGCGGCACGATCGCGAGGCTCGCGAGCGGCATCGGCCACAGAAGCATCAGCCATTCGCGATCGAAGCGCCGCCAGCCGTGCGTCCACGCATAGCGGGCGTACCACGCGATCACGATGCCGTACCAGGTCAGGTCGTAGTCGTACAGGTAGGGGCTGACGAGCAGGCATGCGCATGCGAGGGTCGCGGCGCGCAGCGCATACGAACACGCGCCGCGCCACGCGTAGACGACGGCAATCGCCGCGCCCGCCGCCGACAGCAATTGAAGGCCGCGCGCGACGAGCGCGGGCCAGCCGGCCATCGTCGCGAGCGCGAACAGGGTCGGCATGCGCGCGAGCTTGGCGTGGCCGGTGCCGACGATCGTATAGACGTGCGCGATCAGGTGCATGAACGCGATCCATGGGCCGACGCCGAACGCGAGCGTCGCGAGCAGGGCGCTGACGGCGATCGTCGCGGCCCATGCGCCCAGCGCGCGCCATTGGCCGGCACACAGCAGCGCGAGCGGGAACAGCACCGCGAGCTGCGGCTTCATCGTCAGCAACCCGAAACAGATGCCGGCGAAGACGGGGCGGCGATTCAGCGCGAGCAGTCCGAACGCGGCGAGCGTCGCGGTGAAGAGGCTCGTCTGCCCGACGATCACCGTGAGGAACGCGCCGGGGAACGCAAGCGCGCAGAGCCACGCGACATCGCGCTGCACGGTCGCGCGCATCGCCGCCGCGAACAGCGCGATTCCGATGCCGAGCCACAGCACGAGCGCCAGCGTGTACGGCAGCCAGCCGAGCGGCAGCACGAGCAGCAGCATGGTCGGCGGATAGAGCCATGGCAGCGTGCCGTCCGCGAGGGTCATCGTCGGGATTGCGTGCTGTTGGACCGCGAACAGCGTGGAGTAATGCCACGCGTCGGCTCCGTGCCCGTGCGCGGCCAGCCACGCGGCGCTCCAGACCGGCGAGAAATCCTGCGACAGCGGCTCCAGCGCGCCGTCGTGCGACAGGTGCACGCGGATCAGGTAGATGACGATGAACAGCAGCTCCGTCAACAGCACGGCGGCCGCATAGAGCTGTACGCGATCGCGGTTGAGCCAGTGCGGACGGCGGCGCGGGCCGGCGATCGGGAGTTCCGGATGCACGCTGGCGGCCGGTTGCGCGTGGCGGGCGAACGACGGCGTCTTCATCGTGCGCTCCGGGAGGCGAGCGCCGTGTGGCGCACCACCACGAACAGCACCGCGAGCAGCACGACCGGCCCGATCTGCGGCAGCTTCATCAGTCGGTTCAGCATTTCGAAGATCGGCAGCAGCCACGCCAGCACGAGGATGCCCTGGTCGCCGGGCAGCCAGCCTTCGTCGAGACCGTGCGCGATCAGGCAGAAGACCGCGATGCCGAGCCACGTCAGTTCGTAGTTCCAAAGGTACGGCGTCGTCAGCAGCGTGGCGACCGCCAGCGCCGCGCCGCGCAGCCGCATGTCGCGCGTGCGGCGCCATACGTCGACGGCCGCGGCGAGCGCGACGAGCGCGACCGCCGCCTGGGCGGCCAGCGCGGCGGCCACCGGCGCGCCCGCGAGCCGCAGCGCGGCGAACGGCGTCGGCGACGCGAGCCAGTACGACGCGAGCATGAAATGCTGCTCGCGTACCGTCGACATCGCATGACTCAATCCGTGCAGCGCGGCGGGGCCGGCCAGTGCGACGCCGGCGGCCGCGAACAGCGTCGCGCTGAGCGCGGCTGCCGCGAAGGTGCGCCATGCGCGCGTCGCGATCAGCACGAACGGGAACACGACCGCGAGTTGCGGCTTGATCGCGAGCAGCCCGATCAGCACGCCCGCCACGACCGGACGCTTGCCGAGCAGATGCAGCGCGAGCGCGGCGAGGCCGGCGGTCAGGATGCTGTTCTGGCCGAACAGCGCGGACATGCACACGGCCGAATACGCGACGACGACGAGCGTCGCGGCGCGCGGCACGGGAAGATGCGCGCGCAGCCCCGACAACCGCGAGACGGCGAACGCGTAGCATAAAAGACTGCCCGCGAAAAAGAGGAAGTAAGCGGGCAGGAAAGGCACGAGGGCAACCGGGGCGATGAACAGCAACATCGTCGGCGGATAGAGCCAGGGAAGCGGCCGGTTTTGCAGATACGCACCGAAGTGCGCGAACTCGGCCTGCAGGAATGACGACGTGTCGTAGGCCGCCGCGGCATGGCCTTGCAACACGAGATGCGATGCGGTCCAGAAGACCGAGAAGTCGGTGCCGGGGCGGGCGGTGGCGTTCGACGTGAAGCCGTCGGTCACGATACCCCAGACGATCAGCAGCGCCACGAAGAGCATCAGCATGATGCAGCTGTACGGAATGATCCGGTCGGCCGTCAGCCATTGAGCACAGCGTATTGCGCGATCGCGCGTTTCACGATTGGCTGTGTACATGATGCCCCGTCTGTCGTGTGGCCGCGTGGTCTGTCGCAGCCGTTTGATGTTGTCGTGCCTGCGGATCGATCGCGCTGAAATGGCGTTGTCCGGTGAATTCATTGTTGAAGAAAAAAACGCGTGATGCAAACCAGGCACGGTCGGACGGCATTGAATGTGTTCAGCGATTCGGGCGAAAACCGCCATTTCTGGTATGAGAAAACCCCGCCGCCGGGATTTGTGTTTCTGGCCTGAAACATTCCGTGATTTTTACCGAGCGGGCATGCCGCCGAACCCTCCACGCGCGAGCGACTCGCCGCGTTCGGGAAAATCCCGAGAAAATTTTTTAGGCCCTTTGTGCAGCGCGGCGACGGGGTTTCATGCCGGTTGCATGCGCCCGAGCCGCATATATCAAAGTTGAAACATTTCGGCAGCCGGGCGTTTGACGGGCAGGCGAGCGGATCGCCGGAACCCTTGATACGCCTCGATTCCGCCCGGGATGGTCCGCTCTTTGCGTAAGCGTTGGCACGGCAGTCGACGATGTGGCGACCGGGCGGTTCAGGCAACAAGCAGTGGAACCGGCTCGCGAATCGCCTGCGGAAAGGATGGTCCGGAGCGCGTCGGGGAACATGCGGCTCCCGTCCGATCAACCGCGGAAACCGTCGTCGAACGACCCATCAGACCTGGCAGCTTCCGGGCAATAAGAAATCGGCATGGCAGTACATGGGGAATAAAAATGAACGACCACAGCACATCGCGAATCGCAAGCCGCGTTAAAGACACATTGCAGCTTTGCCGGGAGTTCCTCTCCCGTTCAACCGGATTCCATGCGTCGAATGGCCGTCGTGCCGTTCCGGTCGCTCGACCCGCCCGATTCGTCCGGCCGGTCGGACCGTACACGCGTCTCTCATGCTCCGTCTCGCCGATACCCGTTCGTACTGACCGCGGTAGTCCGCCCCGTTTCCGCGACTGATCGTCGGCTTCCGATTTCCAGCGTAGTGCCGGTGGTGCCCACCCCCGACGTCCCGACCGACGAAGGGTATTTCATAGCAGTTCGAAAGGAGAGTGCTCATGTCAAGAGTCATCGAAAAGGTCGCGTGGTTCGTCCAGGATCAGGACGGCGTGACGGCCATTGAATACGGCCTGATCGCCGCGCTGATCGCGATCGGCATCGTCGCCGCCCTGGCGACGGTCGGTACGGATCTGAAGACCGTGTTCAGCACGATCGCCGCGGATCTGGACTCGGCGGTAGCAGGCCTCTGATGGATGGTACGACGAACGGTTTGTCCGATCGTTCGAATCGTTCGTCGGCGCCACACGGCATCAACGATATTCCTCGCCGTATCGATGCACGGTCGTCCGACCAGCCGGTGCGCGAGGCTTTTGAAAGTCACCACGCAAGGAGAACACCATGTCCAAGTTCATTCAACAAGCCGGCCGTTTCATTCGCGACGAAGACGGCGTGACCGCCATCGAATACGGCCTGATCGCCGCACTGATCGCAGTCGGCATCATCCTCGCGCTGTCGACCATCGGGAAGGACCTGAAGACCGTGTTCAGCACGATCGCGGCCGACCTCGATTCGGCGGTTGCAGGCATCTGATGCACCGTGCCGCGGGCGGCTCGGCTGGTGCAGTGTTCGAGCCGTCCCCGGCGATTCCGTCAACCGGAAACCGGAGACCATCATGCAAGCCATCACACGTGTCGCCCGTCGCTGGATCGCCGACGAAGAGGGTGTGACGTCGATCGAATACGCATTGCTCGCGTCGATGTTCGCCATTGCGGTGCTGGGCAGCGTCGTCACGCTGAAGGGCTCGCTCGGCGATGCGTACGAGATGATCGCCGCGGCCGTGACGGCCGCCGTGAGCACCGCCGTGACCACCGCGCTGTCCATGGTTTCCTGATCCACCGATTCGATACGCGAGGTTCGCCATGTTTCCCGTTGCGCCGCCTTATCCGGTTCCGTTGTGCGTGACGCTGCTCGCGATCGCCGCGGCCAGCACGGACATCGCGAGCCGTCGCATTCCGAACCGCCTCGTGCTGCTCGGCCTGGCCGGCGCGCTGGTCGCGCAGTGCCTGTTGCACGGCTTTCCGGCCGGCGTGCTCGGATGGCTCGCCGGTGCCGCAACCGGCTTCGGGCTGCTGCTGCCGTTCTATCTGTTGCGCGGGATGGCGGCGGGCGACGTGAAGCTGATGCTCGCGATCGGCGCATGGGTCGGCGCGGAAATGACGTTTTACATCGTGCTGGCCACGTTCCTGGCCGGCGGGGTCGGCGCCGTCGCCTACGCGCTGCTGCGCGGGCGGATGCGCCGGATGTGGGCGAACGTGCGCACGCTGATCGTGCGGCGCTCGCACGCGGCACGCGCCGAGGCCGACGACGGCCCCGTCGAGATCGCCTCGGTCGGCACGCTGCCGTACGGCGTGGCGATCGCGGCCGGCACGCTGGGCATGCTGTTCGCGTCGTGCGCATAGCGCGGCGGATCCGCAACGAGGACGCAACGATCATGAACACGAACCACACCGAACCGAGACGCGACGCGCAGGTGGCACGCCTGCCCGATCCGCCGCCGTCGCGGGAGGTCCATACGAAGCTGGGCGCGCAGTTGCCGCCGGCGCCGCGCTCGCTCGCCGAAACCGGGCTGAGCACGGCGTTCGTCGCCGGCCTCGTGCTGAAGTCGACGCTGGTGCTCGGCCGCCCGTCGTACGGCGACCTGGTCGAGCGGCACTGCCTGCCGCTCGCGGTGCTCGACGACGTCTTCGCGTTCCTGGTGCGCGAGCATCTCGTCGAGCTGACCCATCGCGGCGCGACCGATCTCGACGTGACGTTCCGCCTCACCGATGCGGGCCGCGTGCTTGCGCTCGAGGAACGGGAACGCAGCGGCTACAGCGGCCCCGCGCCGGTCACGCTCGACGCGTATCTGGCGAGCGTGGCCGCGCATTCGGTGCGCAAGCTGCACATCGGCCAGAGCGACGTGTGGGCGGCATTCGAAGGCATCGTGATCGACACGGCGGTGCTCGATGCGGCGGCCGCCGCGCTGAACGCCGGCCGGCCGCTGCTGATCCACGGCCCGGCCGGCAGCGGCAAGACCTTTCTCGCCGAGCGGCTCGGCGCGCTGATGCACGGCCGCGTGCCGGTCCCGCATGCGATCTGCGCGGCCGGCGAAGTGATCCAGGTCTACGACCCGCTCGTGCACGTCGACGCGCCGGCGCCGGGCGGCGGCCAGTCGGTCGATCGCCGCTGGCGCCTGTGCCGCCGGCCGGTCGTGATGTCGGGCGGCGAGCTGACGCTGGACGAACTCGACCTGCGCCGTGACGACGCGGCCGGCTTCTATCAGGCGCCGCCGCACATGAAGGCGAACATGGGCATGTACGTGATCGACGATCTCGGCCGCCAGCGCGTCGAGCCGCGCGACCTGCTCAATCGCTGGCTGCGTCCGCTCGATCGCGGCGTCGATTTCATGACGCTCGAATCCGGCAACCGCTTCGTGATGCCGTTCGACGTATGGCCGGTGTTCTCGAGCAACCTGGCGCCGGAGCAGTTCTGCGACGACGCGTTCATGCGCCGCCTCGGCTCGAAGCTGCACGTCGGCGCGATGTCGATCGAAGACTACCGCGCGGTGTACGACGCGGCCTGCACGTCGCTCGGGCTCGTATCGGCGAGCGATGCGTTCGACTTCCTGCTGCATCGGCTGCATCTGCCGACCGGCAAGGCGTTTCTCGCGTGCTTTCCGGCGGATCTGCTGCGCCTCGTGGCCGCCGGCGCGCGTTACCGCGGCGACCCGCCCGAGGTGACGCACGACGCGCTGTACGACGCGTGGGCGAGTTACTTCGGCGCGGTACCTGAACGGGACGGCAGCCATCCGCCGCCCGTCGAGCGCGGCGGCCGTACGTTCGTCACCGGTTGAGCGGTTTCTTTCACGATTCGTCGAGGAGCATTGCCATGAAAAACAGTCGAGCGGTCATGATGCTGGTCGTCGCGATGATCGCGGGTCTTGCCGCGGTCGTATTCGCCTCCCACTGGCTGATGCAGACGTCCACGAGCTCGGTCACGTCCGTCGCGGTGGCCACCACCGACCTGAACCTGGGCGAGCCGCTCGGGCCGAACCAGATCCACATGGTGAGCTGGCCGTCGGGCAGCGTGCCGCCCGGCGCGTTCACCGATACGAAAACGCTCGAAGGGCGCGTCGTGCGCACCAGCCTCGCGCGCGGCGAGCCGGTGATCGAGTCGAAGCTCGCGCCGGTCGGCACGAAGGGCGGGCTCTCCGCGGTGATCGCCGACGGCAGCCGCGCGATCACGGTGCGCGTGAACGACGTGGTCGGCGTCGCGGGCTTCGCGCTGCCGGGCAACTACGTCGACGTGATCGTCAACACGCAGGAACAGCAGGGCAAGACCGACGGGCAGAGCATCTCGAAGATCGTGCTCGAGCACATCCTCGTGCTCGCCGTCGCGCAGCAGGTCAGCCGCGACGACACGGCGCCGAAGGTGGTCAACGCGGTGACGCTGGAAGTCACGCCCGACCAGGCCGAACGGCTCGATCTCGCGCGCAGCGTCGGCACGCTGTCGCTCGTGCTGCGCAACCAGGTGGACCAGAAGACGCTGACCACCGGCGGCGCGACCAAGCTGACGCTGCTCGGCAAGGAGCCCGCACCGGCAGCGCCGCCGGCGCCCGTCCAGGCGCGGCCGGTCCGTGTGCACGTCGCGTCGCATGCGGCGCCGGAAGTCCGGCGCGACTGCGTCGGCGTGCTGACGGGCGTGAAGGGCAGCGTCGAGTGTTTCTGAAACCAAACCAACCAGCCATACAAACAAACCGGCCGCCGGCAACGCGCGGCGGCCTTGGAAGTCGATAACCGGCACGGCGCCGGTCTCTCGGGGGATCAGACGAAATGAAGATCAAACCGCAACGCACAGGTACCGGCCCACTGCGCACACGCGTCGCACGGGGCACGATGATGGCCGCGATCCTCTGTTCGGGATGGCTGACCGTATATGGCGCACTCGCCCAGGAAGGCATCGAATCGGCGGTGCTGACCAAGGGCGGCGCCAGCGCGCCGGCCGCGGTCGGCAAGGGGCCGATGCAGATGACGATCAGCATGACGCCGGCGCCGGCCGCCGCGCCCGCCGCGTCGGCGGGGCCGCTGCGCGGGCCGAACTGCGTCGGCGCCGTGCGCGAATCGACCAGCGTCGCGGTGCCGCTCGGCAAGTCGCTGCTGGTGCCGATGCCGGAGCCGGTCCGCAACCGGACGATCGGCAATCCGGCCGTCGCGCAGGCGACGATGGTGTCGCCGCAGACGCTGTACATCCTCGGGCTCGCGGTCGGCACGACCAACATGATCGTGCAGGGCCGGAGCGGCGCATGCCGGGTGATCGACGTCGCGGTCGGCGCGGACGCCGGCGGGCTGCAGGCGTCGCTGCTTCAACTGATGCCGAACGAGCGCGACATCCATGTGTCGACCGCGGCCGGCACGATCGTGCTGGCGGGCACCGTGTCGAGCTCGCAGGCCGCGCAGCAGGCCGTGCAGATCGCCCATGCGTACGGCGACAGCGCGGGCGATGCCGCGGGCGGCGGCAAGCAGGGCGGCGGCGTGCTCAACATGCTGAACGTCACGTCGCCGCAGCAGGTGATGCTCGAGGTGAAGGTGGCCGAGGTGTCGAAGACGCTGATCAACCAGATGGGCAGCGCGTTCAACATCCAGGGCGGCTTCGGTTCGTGGAGCGGCGCGCTGGTCAGCAACCTGCTCGCCGGCGTCGCGAGCGGCGCCATCTTCAACAAGGCGAACAACAAGCCGTTCAGCATCGCGGCCGACGCGCAGAACACCGACAACCTCGTCAAGATCCTCGCGGAGCCGAATCTCGTGACGATCAGCGGCCAGGAGGCGACGTTCCTCGCGGGCGGCAAGATCTTCATCCCGATCCCGCAGAGCAGCGGCAACGGCACGTCGTCGATCACGCTGCAGGAAGAGGAATTCGGCGTCGCGCTGAAGTTCACGCCGACGGTGCTGGCCAACGGCCGGATCAGCCTGAAGGTCGCGCCGGAAGTGTCGGAGCTGTCGCAGACGGGCGTCACGCTGAGCGCGACCAACATCGGCGGCACGTCGATCCTGCCGCTGATCACGACGCGGCGCGCATCGACGACGGTGCAGATGAGCGACGGCGAATCGTTCGCGATCGGCGGGCTGATCAAGGACAACGCGACCGGCGCGCTGAAGGCGATCCCGGGCGTCGGCGAAGTGCCGGTGCTCGGCGCGCTGTTCCGCAGCACGTCGTTCCAGCAGGACCGCACCGAGCTGATCTTCCTGATCACGCCGCACCTGGTGAAGCCGCTGCAGACCGCGGACGTCGCGCTGCCGACCGACAGCTTCTCGAAGCCGAGCGAAATCGACGTGTATGCGACCGGCAACATGGAAGGCCGCCGCGGCGTGCGCAAGGCAGGCGCCCAGCCGATGCAGCCCGCGAACGATGCGGCCGCCGCGCCGCGGACCCCGGCCCAGACACCGGTACCGGCGCCGAAATCGGAAGCCCCGGTCGCGCCGGCCGCGCTGCCCGCGCCGCGTGCACCGCAAGCCGACGTGCAACAGCCGGCGCCGGCCGAGCCGCCGAAGGCGCCCGCGCTGGTCGCGGCTGCCGCTCCGCAGCCCGACCCGGCCACCGCGGCTCGCGTCGCGCGCATCGAAGCCGCCGCCGCGCGTCTTGCGGCCGCCGGCGCCGAACCGTCGGCCCAGCCGGCGGCGCGCACCAAGCACCGGACCGCGGCGGCGCCCAACGCGCAGATGGCGCGTGCGGGTGCGGAACCCCAGTCCACCGATCGTTGAAGCCATCCAAGGGGAAGCTCATGAAATCCGCCTACCTCGTATTCGTGCGCCGCGCGGCGCTCGCCGTCCCGCTCGCGTTCGCGCTTGCCGGCTGCATGTCGTCGACCCCGGTGTGGGACAGCCGCTTCGGCGATTCGGTCCGCACCGTGATGCACGCCCAGATCATCGATCCGCATGCCGGCGAACATCCGGCGTCGGCGCCGGGGGTCGACGGCGCCGCCGCGGCGGCCGCGCTCGACAACTACGACAAGTCGTTCAAGCAGACCGTGCCGCCCGCCAACGCGTTCGTGATCGGCATCGGCAAGGCCACCCAATAACGACGGCATGCTCAGGGAGAACGCCATGAACAGCGCAGCCCGCTATCCGAAAGTCACGCGTCGCGGCCCGCATCGCCAGCGCGGTGCCGTCGCGATCATCGTCGGCCTCTCGCTGGCGGTGATGATCGGGTTCGTCGGGCTCGCGCTGGATCTTGGCAAGCTGTACGTCACGCGCAGCGAACTGCAGAACAGCGCCGATGCCTGCGCGCTGTCGGCCGCGCGCGACCTGACCTCGGCCATCAGCCTGTCGGTGGCCGAGGCCGACGGCATCGCCGCCGGCCACCTGAATTTCGTGTTTTTCCAGAAGAAGTCGGTGCAGATGTCGACCAACGCGAACGTCACGTTCAGCGATTCGCTGACCAACCCGTTCCTGACCAAGGACGCGGTCGCGACGCCGGCGAACATCAAGTACGTGCAGTGCACCGCGACGCTGAGCAACATCGCGCACTGGTTCATCGAGGTGCTGAACGTGCTGCCGGGCGCGAAGCTCGCGAATGCGGCGGAAGTGTCGGCGAGCGCGATCGCGACAGTCGGCGGCGGGCAGACGACCTGCGCGATTCCGGTGTTCGTGTGCCGCGGCCCGTCCGATCCGCCGTACAAGGTCGGCGACTGGATCTCGTCGCCGTCCGGCTCGTCGTCGACCTACGGACCCGGCAACTTCGGCTGGGCGGCGCTCGACGGCTCGACCAACGAGACGACGCTCGCGAGCCAGCTGTCGGGCAATACCTGCAACATCACGAGCCCGCCGGACCTGGCCACCACGGGCCTGAAGGCGGCGTCGCAGCGGGCCTGGAACACGCGCTTCGGCATCTACACGAACGGCGCGAACGGTTCGAGCGGCCAGCCCGATTTCACCGGCTACGCGTATGTCGGCCCGAACTACGGGCCGCCGGGAACGCCGGGCATCAAGGGCGACGCGTACACGCAGTTCGTGGCCGACCGCGCGAGCTTCAAGCCTTACCAGGGCGACGGCGCACCGCCGTCGGGCAGCGGCATCGCCACCAACGGCACGGCGACGGCGAGCAACTACGCGACCTACGGCAGCGACCGCCGCCTCGCGCTGGCGCCGGAGGGCGACTGCTCGACGCTGTCCGGAAGCAGCGGCAAGGTGCACGTCACGCAATGGGATTGCGTGCTGATGCTCGATCCGCTTCCGTTCAGCGCCGGCAGCGGCCCGGTCGTCGCGCACCTGGAATACCTCGGTTCGTCGGTTTCCGGCAACAACCCGTGCGCGACGCACGGCTTGCCCGGCAGCGGCAGCGCGTCGGGCACCCAGGTGCCGATGCTCGTTCAATAGCGGAGAGGCGATCATGAAGAAGCCGTCGATTCGTCGTTCGCGCACCCGCGGCGCCGTCGCCGTCGAGTTCGCGCTCGTGCTGATGCCGATGATCATGCTGGCGACCGGCGTGGCCGAGTTCGGCCGGGCGATCTACCAGTACGAGACGCTGACCAAGGCGACCCGCGACGCGGCGCGCTACCTGTCGGTCTGGCTGCCGACCGACAGCGCGTATCCGGTGTCGCAGGCGCAGTGCCTGGTCGTCTACGGCAGCACGACGTGCGGCACGTCGGGCACCGAGCTGGTGCCCGGGCTCACGACGTCGATGGTCACGATCTGCGACGCGCAGCATACGACCGGCTGCAGCGATGCATCCGATCCGCCGCAGTTCGCGAACCTGCCGACCTACGATTCGAACAACAACGCGGCAAGCGGCACGGCCACCGGCGCGATCAACGTCGTCGAAGTGAAGATCAGCGGCTACAAGTACCAGCCGATTCCCGCGTACCCGGGGCTGCCGTCGATCACCTTCGGCAACATCGTCACCGTGATGAGGCAAGTGTCATGAACGCGCGCCATTTTCCGCTGTCCCGCCGGCGCGCCCAGCGCGGCGTGGCGATCGTCGAATTCGCGCTGATCGCGTCGGTGCTGATCATGCTGCTGATCGGCATCTTCGAGTTCGGCCGCGTGCTGTTCTACTGGAACACCGCGAGCGAGGCCGTGCGCCTCGGCGCGCGCACCGCGGTGGTCTGCGACGTGAACGCCGCGGGCGTCGTGAAGCGCGTGCGCTCGCTGTTGCCGCTGCTGTCGGACGCGAACGTGTCGGTCGACTACACGCCCGCGAGCTGCGACATCAACACGTGCTCGTTCGTGACGGTGAGCGTCACGAACGTCACCGTCAAGACCATGATCCCGTTCATGAACGTCACGCTGAAAATGCCGCCGTTCACGACGACGCTGCCGCGCGAAAGCCTGAATTCCGCGACGGGCGGCTCCGCCTGCAACTGATCGAAAAGACGAGGCACACGACATGATCAACATCCTCGTAGCTTCCGACGACACCGCGCGGCTTTCGCAGATCGCGCGTCTCGTGGCCGACTGCGGACGCTATCGCACGACGCGCGCCACCGGCCGCCCGTCGCAGATCGAGCATCGCACCGACGGGCTCGACGCGTTCGACATCCTGCTGGTCGACGGCACGTCGCTCGAGCCGTCCGAGCTGTCGGCGATCGAGCGCATCTGCCGCGCGCATGCGGGCCTGACCTGCATCCTCGTGACGGCCGACGCATCGCCGCACGTGCTGCTCGATGCGATGCGTGCGGGCGCGCGCGACGTGCTGCAGTGGCCGCTCGATTCGCAGGCGCTCGGTAGCGCGCTCGGGCGGGCCGCCGCGCAGAGCACGCGGCGCGATACCGACGACACGCGCATCGTGTCGTTCATGTCGTGCAAGGGCGGGGCCGGCACCAGCTTCGCGGCCAGCAACGTCGCGTTCGAGATCGCCGAGGGCTTCAAGCGCCGCGTGCTGCTGATCGACCTGAACCAGCAGTTCGCCGACGCGGCGTTCCTCGTCAGCGACGAAACCCCGCCGTCGACGCTGCCGCAGCTGTGCGCGCAGATCGAGCGGCTGGACAGCGCGTTTCTCGACGCGAGCGTCGCGCACGTGACGGAAAACTTCCACGTGCTGGCCGGCGCCGGCGACCCGGTCAAGGCCGCCGAGATGCGGGAGGACGCGCTCGAATGGATTCTCGGCGTCGCCGCGCCGCGCTACGACTTCGTGATCTTCGACGTCGGCGTCGGCATCAATCCGCTGTCGATGGTCGCGCTCGATCGCAGCGACCAGATCCAGCTCGTGCTGCAGCCCGCGATGCCGCACGTGCGCGCCGGCCGCCGGCTGCTGGAGATCCTCGTGTCGCTCGGCTATTCGACCGACCAGTTGCGGCTGATCGTGAACCGAGCGACGCGCGCGAGCGAGCGGACCCGCACCGCGCTCGAGGAAGTGCTCGGGCTGCAGGCGGCCTGCACGATTCCCGACGATGCCGACACGGTGCTCGAAGCGATCAACCAGGGCCATCCGGTGTCGCGGCTCGCACGCGGCTCGGCGGTCGTACGGGCGTTGCAGGGCTATGCGAAACAACTCGTCGACGGCGAGGTGCGCGCGGGACGCAGCGCGACGCACAGCGAGCCGTTGATGTCACGGCTGTTCGGCCGCAAGGCCACGCCGAAGCTCAAGTCGATGTAATTCTTACGGGGAATCATCATGTCATTGCGCGAACAGATGTCGTTGCACCGGGCCCAGCCGCTGTCGGCAGGCAGCGAGACGGCCGGCCCGGCGCATTCGTCGGTGCGCGACGCATACCAGAAGCTGCGCCGCGAAATTCACCTGGCCGTGCTCGAGCGCGTGGAACTCGAGCGCCTGTCGCGGCTGCACCAGGACCAGGTTCGCATGGAGATCGGCTCGCTGATCGCACGCATCCTCGACGAGGAACGCATGCCGGCGAACGACATCGAGCGCCGCCAGCTCGCGATCGACGTGTACGACGAGATGTTCGGCTTCGGCCCGCTCGAAGCGTTGCTGCGCGACCCCGGCATTTCCGACATCCTCGTGAACACCTACCGGCAGGTCTACGTCGAGCGCTGCGGTCAACTCGAACTGACCGACGTGACGTTCTACGACGATGCGCACCTGATGAAGGTGATCGAGAAGATCGTGTCGCGCGTCGGGCGCCGCATCGACGAATCGAGCCCGATGGTCGATGCGCGGCTGCCGGACGGATCGCGCGTGAACGCGATCATCCCGCCGTCCGCGATCGACGGGCCGCTGATGTCGATCCGGCGTTTCGCGGTCAACCCGCTGAAGATGGACGACCTGGTGCGCTACCACAGCCTGACGCCGCCGATGGCCGAGCTGCTCGACGCGCTGTCGCGCGCGAAGGTGAACGTGCTGGTGTCGGGCGGCACCGGCAGCGGCAAGACGACGCTGCTCAACATCCTGTCCGGCTTCATTCCGCGCAACGAGCGGATCGTGACGATCGAGGACGCCGCCGAGCTGCAACTGCAGCAGCCGCACGTGCTGCGGCTCGAAACGCGCCCGCCGAACATCGAAGGCAAGGGCGAGATCACGCAGCGCACGCTGGTGCGCAACGCGCTGCGGATGCGCCCGGACCGGATCATCCTCGGCGAAGTGCGCGGCGCGGAAGCGCTCGACATGCTCAACGCGATGAACACCGGCCACGAAGGCTCGCTCGCGACGATCCACGCGAACACGCCGCGCGACGCGCTGACGCGGCTCGAGAACATGGTCAGCGTGTCCGGCCTGACGTTGCCGCCGAAGACGATGCGCCAGCAGATCGCGTCGGCGATCTCGGTGGTCGTGCAGGCGGCGCGGCTCACGGACGGCAAGCGCAAGATCGTCAGCATCCAGGAACTGACCGGGATGGAAGGCGACATCATCAACATGCAGGAGATCTTCACGTTCAAGCGCACGGGCGTGGATCGCGACGGCTCGGTACGCGGCCACTTCTGCGCGACCGGCGTGCGGCCGAAGTTCGTCGAGCGGCTGCAGGCGTTCGGCATCAACCTGCCGGATTCGCTGTACGACCCGTCCATGCGATACGAGACGGACTGACGCCAGGGCGTCGTGTGCTGCCGGGGAGAGGCCTCATGAATGCGATCTTTTACGGTTTTGTGATTCTTACCTTCGTCGCGGTGGTGCTGTCGATCGAAGGCATCTATCAATGGTGGAACGCGCGGCACGGCGCCGCCGCGCGGCGGATCGAATCGCGCATTCGCGCGATGTCGGCCGGCGGCAACGTGCAGCAGGAGCGGCTGTCGATCCTGAAGAAGCGCATGCTCGACGAATCGAAGCCGTTCGACCGGCTGCTGCTGCGCCTGCCGCGCGTGCACGCGCTCGATCTCGTGATCCAGCAGTCGGGTCTCGACTGGACGCTGCCGAAGCTGATCACGCTCAGCGCGACGTTCGCGGCGCTCACGTGGTTCGCGGCGAGTTTCGCGCGGGCGCCGCAGCTCGCCGCGGTGCCGATCGCGCTGTTCGCCGGATGGGGGCCGATGATGTACGTGTTGCGCCGCCGCGCCCGGCGGATGCGCAAGCTCGAGCGGCAGTTGCCGGACATCTGCGACATGATCGCGCGCGCGCTGCGCTCCGGCCATTCGTTCACGAGCACGCTGGGGATGGTCGGCGACGAGTTTTCCGAGCCGATGGGCGGCGAATTTCGCGTGACGTTCGACGAGGTCAACTACGGCGTGTCGCTGCACGACGCGCTGACGAATCTGGCGACGCGCGTGCCGGTGCAGGACCTGCGCTACTTCGTGATCGCGGTGCTGATCCAGCGCGAGACGGGCGGCAACCTGGCCGAACTGCTCGACAGCATCGCCGGGCTGATCCGCGAGCGCTTCAAGCTGTTCGACAAGGTGCGCGTGCTGTCGGCGGAAGGGCGGCTGTCGGCGTGGATTCTCGGGCTTTTGCCGTTCGGCACCGCGGCGGTGATGGCGCTGCTGAACCGCGAATTCCTGTCGGTGCTCTGGGAGGATCCGGCCGGGATCCGGATGGTCGGCACGATGCTGGTGTCGATGCTGTTCGGGCTGTTCTGGATCCGCCGAATCGTGCGCATTCGCGTCTGACGCGCGAGCCGAATAACGAACCGTTGCGAGGTTGTCATGCAAAACCTGAGCGTGGTCCAGGCCGTGATGCTGGGCGGCTTGTTCATCTTCGTGGCCGGCGGCGTGCTCGTCGCGATGCTGCTGTTCGCGCCGCGCGGCATCCAGCGCCGGCTCCAGCAGGCCGGCGGGACCGGGGCGGGCGCCGTCGCCGGCCCGGGCGACGGCGACGACGTGGCGTCGCGCTGGGTCGCGAAGCTGGTCGAGCTGTCCACCCCGATCTCGAAGCTGTCGGTGCCGAAGGAGGGCTGGGAGAATTCGCCGCTGCGCATCCGGCTGATGAATGCCGGCTGGCGCAACCAGAGCGCGGCCGCGCTGTATTTCACCGCGAAGACGGTGCTCGCGCTCGGCCTGCCGTGCGCGGCGTTGCTGGCGCTGATCACGACGTCGCTCGGCGACGAGCGCGCGCTGTTGTCGCTGATCCTCGTGGCGCTCGCCGGCATCGGCTACTACATCCCGAACGTCGTGCTGTCGCAGCGGGTCAAGGTGCGTCAGCAGAAGATCTTCGAGGATTTCCCGGACGCGCTCGACCTGCTGACGGTGTGCGTCGAGGCGGGGCTCGGGCTCGACGCGGCGCTGATGAAGGTGAGCGAGGAGCTGCGGTTCAGCAGCGAGGTGGTCGCGAGCGAGCTCGATCTGCTGCTGCTCGAGATGCGATCCGGCTTCACGAAGGAGGCTGCGCTGCGCAATCTCGCGCTGCGCACCGGCGTGGAGGACATCGAATCGTTCTGCGCGATGCTGATCCAGGCGGACCGGTTCGGCACGAGCATCAGCGAATCGCTGCGCGTGCTGTCGGACATGCTGCGCACCCGCCGCCGGATGCGCGCGGAGGAACGCGCGGCGAAGATCGCGCTGAAGCTGCTGTTCCCGCTGATCTTCTGCATCTTCCCCGCGCTGATGGTGGTGCTGCTCGGCCCGGCGATGATTCACGTCTATCGCGTGCTGCTGCCCACGTTCGTCGGCATCGCGCCGTGAGCGGCGCGCGGATGCGGCTTTGCGCGTACCGATCAAGGCTGGACGTGCCGGCCCCGGGTGATTTGGCGGCCGGCGCGGCAACAGGCTTCATGGAGGCTCTCTCCCCAGGCGGCGCCGCGAGACAGGTCGACCATAGCGGCGTCAATGCATCCTGGACCCATGGTCGATCATGGAACGAGCCGTAGTCCACCGCCTTCACGGCTGCCCCCTGCGGCTAACCTCTCGAAGCGGCAAGCACCGTATCGGGACGGCCGGCGCGCCGTGCATCACTGGAAGTGATGCACGTAGCGCAGCACCAACCGCGTCCCTTGCGGCCGGTTGCGCGCATAGGTTTCGAAATACGCGTTGAACAGCAGGTGATCGTGCGGCGAGAAGCTATACATGGCGCCCGGCCCGATCGCGAACACGGCTTCCCGCGTGCCCGGCACGTCCTGCCCGTTGGCCTTCATGTCGGTGGTCTGGCGCAGCCAGTAGCCGTTGAGCCCCAGCCGCAGGCCGGGCCGCACTTCGTACTCGGTCGCGAAGTTCACATGGATCGCCTGGCCGGCCTGCGTCGACGTCACGTCCGGGCCGAGTGCCGTCGCCGGCTGATGGTTGGTCGCGTTCCACAGATAGTGCAGCCGCCACGATACGGTCCATTTCGGCGTGAGCCACAGCGTCGCGGCCCAGTACGGATCGAACGACCAGAAATGGCTGCCCGGATTGATCGCGCGCGACGGATCGTACGCGCCGGTCGGCACGATGAACTGGAATTCGACGCGCTGCGCGAAACGCGGGCCCTGCGCGCCCATCACCGGGTCGAACTGGACGAACGGGCCGATCAGCAGATCGCCGAAGCCGGCGCGCGCATTCAGCGCGACGTTGCCGATGCCGTCGTCGGTGCGCGCGGACGCGATCCACGGCAGGATCACGTCGAGGCCCGGATGCATGCCCGCGAACGTCAGCGGCGACTGATAGACGAGCTGACTCAATCCCGCGAACAGGTCGACGTCCTGCTTCGGCAGCCCGACCTTGTTGCCCGCATTGTCGTTGACGCGGCCGGCCGTGTAGTACTGCAGGTATTGCGTGCCGTACCAGCCGGCGCCGGCCGGCGGCATGCCGTCGAGGAAACTGGTCATGCCGAGGTTGACCGCCGGCAGGTCGGCCGCATGGGCCGGCGTATGACCGGCGAGGCCACCGAGGCCGGCGAGCGCGAAGCCCGCGGCGACGAGCAGACGAGAGCCGAATTTCATGTTCACCACCTCCTGGAGTTTTATTTGTATGTACTAATCAAAGCGTGCGTGAAAGAGCAGGATGATCGGCGATCGCGCGATACTGGCCGGCATGGAACACGAGCGGCGCCTTGCCGAATGCGTCGAACTGCTCGATCTCGCCGATGAACAGCAGGTGGTCGCCGCCTTCGTAGTGGCCGACGTTGCGGCACACGAAGCGCGCGCTCGCGCCGTCGAGGCACGGCACGCCGCCGCTGCCTGAATCCGCGTGCGGCACGCCGTCGAACTTGTCGGCGCTGGGCGTCGCGAAGCGGCGCGACAGGTCGATCTGGTCGTGCGCGAGGATGTTGATCGCGAAGTGGGTCGCGGCGACGAAATCCGGGCGGCTCGGCGCGAGCTTGCGCAGGCTCCACAGCACGAGCGGCGGATCGAGCGACAGCGACGAGAATGAATTCGCGGTGAGGCCCACCTTGCGGCCGTCGGCCGCGCACGTGGTGATCACGGTGACGCCGGTCGGGAACTGCCCGAACGCGGCGCGCAACTGCATCGGGTCGAGGGCCGGACGGTCGGTGACGATGGTTTCCATGACGATTACTCCGCACGCACGCTGTGTTCGCGGATCAGCGCCGCGCATGCCGACGGCTCGAACCACCACGGCGCGAACCGGCGCGGATCGTCGAACCCGTCGACGATCGTTTTCGCGAGCGACGGCAGCTGGCCGGCCGCGCCGAGCAGTTCGAGAATGTGAGGCGGCGGCGGGGTGAGCAGCGAATTGGTCCAGCGCACGACGTGCTGCGCATACGCCCAGTAGTTTTCGAACGTCCGGTGCATCCAGTCTTCGCCGAACGGGGCGGCCTCGCGCGCGACGATCGCGTCGAAATACGCGTTCGCGCATTTCGCGGCGTTGTTCGAGCCCTGGCCCGTGATCGGATCGTTGACCACCACCGCATCGGCCATCCCGAACACGGTGCGGCCCGACGGCAGCCGGAAGAACGGCTTGCGCACGGTCGGCGCGAAGCGCCCGGCCAGCGTGCCGTTCGGATCGGTGAGCGCGACGTCGCGGCAGCGCTCGTATTCCCACGGCACGTATTGCTGCAGGAACGACAGGCTGCGGTCCAGATGCTGCTCGGGCGTCTTCACGTCGGCCCAGCAGTCGAGCGGGCCGCCCGGGATGCCTTCGAACACCATGATTTCGCACGGGCCGGTGGTGGTCAGCGCGGGAAACACGAAGTATTCGCCGATGCCCGGCAGCAGGTTGAAGCGCACGCGCGAATACGGCTTGCTCGGTGTCATTCCTTTCACGTAGGTCAGCGCCAGCGCGCGCTGCGGGCGGTCGAACGGGCTGCGCGCATCGTCGCGGCCGAGCAGGTTCACGATGTCGCCCTTGCCGGCCGCGAGCAGCACGAGGTCGTGGCCGCGCGCCAGTTCCTCGAGCTCGGGCACGCCGATGTCGCCGATCCGTACGTCCGCGCCGCGGCGACGCACGCCGTCGAGCCAGTCGGCCATCTTCACGCGCTGGTCGACCGACTGCGCGTAGCGCGTCAGTCGCGACGACCAGTCGATCGCCTTGCGGCCATTGCCGTCGGGGTGCGGCACCGCGATGCCGATGCCTTCGACGGACGGGCACGCTTCCTCCCACGTATTCAGGCCGAGATCGCGCTCGATCTGCAACGACGTGTGGAACATGCACTGGCTCGACATGACCTTGCCCGCGCGGATCTGCTCCGCGTCGCGGTTGGTCGCGAGCGTGACGTGGTAGCCCCGGCCGAGCAGGGCGAAGGCGAGTTGCAGGCCGGACTGGCCGGCGCCGACGATAGCGATGCGTCTCATGGGAATGTCCTCGGTTGGCCGCGTGGCGGCCGGAATGATTGCGTGAAGGGGCGACGCGGAGCAGTCACTCCGCGAGGCGCGGAATCGCCGGCACCGCCTGTTCGGGACCCATCGCGGCGTAGCCGCCGTCCACCGCGTAGTCGGCGCCCGTCACGAAGCTCGCCGCGTCGCTGCACAGGAACGTGACGACCTGCGCGACTTCCGACGGATCGCCGACGCGGCCGAGCAGGTGGAACGGCGCGGCGACGCGATCGGTTTTCGCGCGGTCGCCGTGCGTCAGCTCGTCCATCACGCGCGACCAGGTCCAGCCGGGCGACACCGAGTTGACGCGAATCCGGTCGGGCGCGAGATCCATCGCCATGCTGCGCGTGAGCTGGCGGATCGCGGCCTTGGAGGTCGGATACAGCCAGCGGCCGGTCTGCGCGCACTGCGCGGAGATCGAGCTGAAGTTCACGATCGCGCCGCCGCCGCGCCGGGCCATGTGCGGATGCACGGCCTTCGCGAGCATTGCGGCCGACACGACGTTGACGTCCATCGCCGCGAGCCAGTCGTTGCGGGTCGCGTGGATGCCGTTGTCGACATAGCTGCATGCGAGGTTGACGAGCACGTCGATCGCGCCGAACCGTTCGACGATCGCCGATACCGCGCGCTCGATCGCGCGGTCGTCGGTGATGTCGAGCGCGATGAACAGCGCCCGTTCGCCGAGCGATGCGGCCACGCGTGCGCCGTTGTCCGCATCGAGATCGAGGATCGCGACGCACGCACCGGCGCGGCTCAGGTCCTGCGCGACTGCGGCGCCGATCAGCGTGGCGCCGCCGGTGACGAGCGCGACTTTGCCAGCAAGGGCATTCATGGGATGTCTCCGGGAATCGTGGGGGTGAGGGTTTGGGGGCGCGTCAGCGCGCACCCGTGGACGGCGCGCTATCGCGCCAGCGGCGCATCAGGCCGTTCGACGGCACGGTCACGTCGAGCAGCTTGCGGGCCGTGTCGACGCCCGCGACCGGCAGGCCGGCGGGGGCGAGCAGACCGATCTGCACGAGCACGCTCGCCTGATCCCAGTAGATGTGCTCGTGATAGAGCTTGTCGCCGCGAAACTTCACGATCGCGACGAGCGGAATCTCGACGCGCTTGCCGGTCGGCGCGACGCCCGGCAGCATCCAGTCGATCTCGGTGGTGTGCGTGAAGCAGAACAGCAGCTCGTCGACGATCTGGCTCGCGCCGATCGTGCGGGAGATCGGCGTGATCGTCGTGTCGGGCGGATTCGCATGCACGAAGTGATGCGTGTAGAAGCGCTTGAGTTCGTCGTGGCCGACGCCGCCCGTCAGCGTCGGAATATGGTTGACGTACGGCTCGGCGACCATCGTGGCCATCGTCGCGTCGACGTTGCGCGTGTCGAACTCGTGCTGCAGGTGCGTTTCCCACAGCGCGGACAGGTCGTAGCGCGGGCCGAGCGCGGCGCGGAACGCGGCGATCGCGCGCTGGTGGGCCATGATGGTGGCGGGCTGGTCGTAATGATCGCCGCCGGCGCGGGCGAATGCGTGATCGACGCCGGGGTAGACGTACACTTCGACGCCGTCGCGGCCGGACAGCGCATCCGCGATGCGCTGCCGCGCGTCGGGCGGGCAGAAGCGGTCCTGCGCGGCGATCTGCAGCACGAGCCGTCCACGCAGGTGCGCGGCTTCGTCCAGCGCATGCTCGATGCCCACGCCGTAGTAGCTGACCGCCGCGGCCACGCCCGGCAGCCGGCACGCGGCGAGATACGCGAGCTTGCCGCCGAGGCAGTAGCCGAGCACGCCGGCCTCGCCCGTGCATTCCGGTCGCCGGCGGAGCGCGTCCAGCGCGGCGCCGACGTCGTCGACACCCTTGTTTTCGTCGAATGCGCGATAAAGGGCCATTGCGCGCTCGAAATCGGCCGCCGTGTAGCCGAGTTCGATGCCCGGCGACTGGCGCCAGAACAGGTCCGGCACGACCACCGTATAGCCTTCCTCGGCGTAGTAGTCGGCCACATCCCGCATCGTCGCGTTCGCGCCGAAGATCTCGTGACAGAGCACGAGGCCCGGCCCCGTGCCGCCGGCCGGCGTGCTCAGGTACGCGCGGAACGCGCCGCCGTCCGGCGCTGGAATCTCGATGTGACGTCCGTTCATGTGTCCCTCCATGCGGTTGGTTTCGATGACGGCCCAGTATTGGCGGCCGAAATGGGCGTTTCTATCCGCTTTCTTCGGCCGGTATCCGCGAATTCCGGAAACCTGCGGCAGCGGCCGCCGCGGGCCGGCGGGCCGGGGCCGACTGCGGGTATGTGCGGATGCGGACAGCCCGCACAGTTTTCTACGATGCGCGAACGGTCCGCTTCTTGCGTGGCTTGCGCGGGACTTGCGTGTTTCATCGGACGGATTGTCCGGATACTCCGGGCACTGTCCGGATCGTGCGGCGCATTCCCCGATATCGGGAATGCATGCACGGCGCGAGTGCGATCGAGCACGACGGGAGAACTTCGATGGCGCAATTTTCCGAAACCGGCTGGCTGGGTGACGCCGCCTGTTTCAATCACGGCACGCTGCTGCTGGAGTCGAACGACGTCGACGAGGTGCGTGCGCGCGTGGCGGACGTCTTCAAGCCGCATCGACTCACGCCGACCGGCGAATCGCGCGTGCTGCACAGCTGCATGCACCATGCGCGCTGGGGCAACCTGTCGCTGAACCTGCTCGATTACGGCGGCGAGGTGTCGATCGAACCGGGGCCGCTCGAGCATTTCTATCTGTTGCAGATTCCGCTGCGCGGCGACGCCGAGATCGAATGCGGCGCGACGCGCTTCGTGTCGTCGCCCGACACGGCGTCGCTGCTGTCGCCCACGCTGCCGCTCCGGATGCGATGGGGCGAAGCGTGTCCGCAAGTCATCCTGCGTATCGAGCGCGACGTGATGGAACGGCATGCGCAGCGCCATTTCGGCGGGGACCGGCGCGCACCGGTGGAGTTCGAGCCGGCGTTCAGCCTGGCGTCGCAGCAGGGGGCCTGCCTCGCGCAAATGTTGCCGATGCTGGCCGACGCGATCGCGACGGACGGCCATCCGCTGCGCCATCCGCTCGCTTTCGAGCAACTCGAATCGACGCTGCTGAACCTGCTGCTGTACGGCCAACCGAATACCGCGCGCAACGGCACACGTCCCGCGCCGGCACCACTCGCGCCGTTCTACGTGCGGCGCGTCGAGGAATACATCCGCGCGCATCTCGACGAGCCGCTGACGATCGAACGGCTCGCCGAACTCGCCGGCGTGAGTCCGAGCACGCTGTTCGCCGGCTTTCGCAATCGCCACGGGATCACGCCGATGGGCTTCGTGCGGCAGTTGCGGCTGCAACATGTACGCGATGAACTGTTGGCCGACGACACGCCGGGACTCGCGTCGGTCACCGACGTCGCGCTGAAATGGGGCTTCGCGCACCTCGGGCGGTTCGCGATCGAGTACAAGCGCGCGTTCGGGGAATCGCCGTCGGCGACGCTCAGGATGCGGCGCGGGCAGAGGTGACCCGGCTGCACGGCGCGCGTTCGGCGGCCAGCGCGCGAATGCCGGTCGCGAGCGTCGACGTACGGCCCTCGGCGAGCGCGCGCGGCCAGGTTCGACCAATAGCCGAGTTCGCGGATCGCCGCCGTCACGCGCGCGACGGTCGCCGGCTTCACCTTCTACGGACTGCGCAGCACGCCGCGCTACGACCGGTCGCGATTCCGGGCGCGTGTCGCGCCGGTGATGACCGCGATGCCGAACAGGATGACGGCCACGATCTCGATGATGTGCTGGGAGACGTGCAGCGTCATCAAACCCCACGCGACGCCGCCGATGAAAATGATCCATCCGACCAGGTAGATAAGCAGGGTCATCGCTTTTTCTCCTTGCAGTTTTGGCCCATGGCGCCGGCTATCGGTCGTGCAAAATTTACCGGGCGCGCGACGGGCGCGATGAGGGGCACTATCCGTAAGCATAGAAGCATCTGGCGGACCTGGCCTGGCCTGGCTTCGGCGGGCCGGCTGGCACGCCCGCCGGCCGCAGCTTGCCGAGCGTTTCATTCGGACACCGCATCGGGCGCATGCAGCCCGAGCCGGGCCATGAGCCGCCCGGCATCGAACGGCGCCTGCGTTTTCGTGTCGTTGTCGAAATAGCAGTACACGTCGCGCGTCGCCGCCCGAGGCGGTTTTAGCGCCGGTGCGGCGAGACGCGCATCGTCGGGCTGCGCGCCCCGGCTCCAGGTTTCGATTCTGCGTGCCCATCGTTCGAGCGCCGCATCGGTGTATTCACCCGAATACTTCGTTTCAGTACCGTGCAGCCGGATATAGACGAACCGCGCGCTCAGATCCTCGAGCTGCGGCCACGCCTCGGTCGAATCCGACACGACGAGCGCGACCTTGTGGCGGCGCAGCAGTTTCACGAACGCCGGATCGACGAAGCTCTCGTGCCGTACTTCCACCGCGTGACGCAACGCGCGCTTGCGGTCGATCCGCAGATACGGCTCGCGGACGCGCGCATCGTGCCGTCGGGCGAGCGCGAGCGCGGCTTCCGTGTCGGGCGGCAGCAGGCTCAGGAAGCGCTCCATATGCGCCGGATCGAACCGCAGCGACGGCGGGAATTGCCACAGCAGCGGCCCGAGCTTGTCCTTCAGCGCGAACAGCCCCTGCGCGAAAAAATTCGCGCACGCGATCGTGGCCGTTTCGCCGCGAAAGCGCAGCATGTGCGTCAGGTAGCGCGAGCCTTTCACGCTGAACACGAACCCGGGCGGCGAGTCGGCATACCAGCGCCGCCAGCTGTCGGGCGCTTGCAGGCTGTAGTGCGTGCCGTTGATTTCGATCGTCTGCATGTGGGCCGATGCATACCGCAACTCGCTGGCCTGCTTCAGGTCGGGCGGGTAGAACGTCCCGCGCCAGCCGGGGTAGCGCCAGCCCGAAATGCCGATGTGAATCCTGCCGGATGTGCGTGTCACGTCGATGCCCGGCTGCGCCGGCTCCCTGATGCGGTTCGGGCGACGAGCAATCGGCGTGCCGCCGCCGATTTGATTTTTTAAAGACCGCGCCACGTTCGGCCAGTATCATCGCTGCGCTCGACCTGAAGAAGGACATGTACGGCGGCGTCGCGTCGGCGATGGCGGTGGCCGGCTTGCCGCGGCCGACCGGCGCGGGGCGCTCGATGGTGTCGGCGGCGACGTCGAACTATCACGGCCAGCAGGGCTTCGCGGCCGGCTACTCGTACGTGACGGAGAGCAACCGCTGGGTCGTCAAGGCATCGGTGACGGGCAACACGCGGTCGGACTTCGGCGCGGTGGTCGGCGCGGGTTATCAGTTCTGATGCAGGTCGCGTCGCGTTGAGCGATGCGCGGTGCCGGGCAACGGATGTACAGCCGGACACCGCTGTCGATCGACGGCCCGGGGTTCGTTCGCGAATCCCGGGCCGTCGTCGTTTGATGTCGTCGGCCGATCGGGTGCCTCGCATCGACGAGGCTGTCGCGAATGCGAGTCATGCGATCCGTCGCAATCGTCGCCCTCCCGCAACGGGCGGTGCGACAAGGGTTTCACGCGGTTCCGGCGGAACGTCGAATGCGAGTTGTGGAATGCGAGCTTCCGCTCGTATTCTGAAGTCCTCGGGCGGCACGGCATGGAGCCTTCGCCCACCACCGCATCGGAGCGCGCGACCATGACCGAAACGACACACACGATGAAACTCAACCACCTGAGCTTCCCCTCTGCCGACACGCTGGCGACGGCCCGGTTCTTCGAGCGATACCTCGGCTTCACGATCGCGGGAAGCTGGGACAAATCCTGGATCCTCAAGCGTCCGGGCTTCGACGTCGTGATCGATCACGTCGGCGACGGCGTGCCCGCGTGGCCGACCAACTTCCACGTCGGCTTCGAACTGCCGAGCCTCGATGCCGTGCATGCGCTGTTCGCGCGTTTCAAGGAAGAGGGCGTCGCGATGGAGACGGATGTCTTCAACAACGGGCGCGGCTCGCGCTTCTTTTGCCGCGCGCCGGGCGGCGTGATGTTCGAACTGAACACGCGCGCGGATGCCGCGCCGGAATATCAGGGGACCTTCGACGATTGACGCGATGCGATGCGTGTCGCGCCGCTTCTCCAGATCGGCGATCTGGTCGCACGACCGCGTGCCCTCGATCAGCAGCATGCAGTCCAGAAAGCCGCGAATATCGTCGAGCGTGAAACCGCGGACGGAAGGGGAGGCAATCATTTAGCACTCGCGCGCGAGCGGCAACGCGCCGCAAACAGGTAAGTGACCGGCTAATGTAACGAAGCGCAGGCGATTCACTAACGAAGGAATTCGCGATTGCACATGCATGCTGCCGCTAAGCACCGCCCGCGCAACTTTATGACGTACGCCGATTAATTTATCGGTTTATATCGCTTGGGATTACCGGATCGAGGGAACAGAATTTCCGCTGCCGGAAGTCGACGGCAGCGGGCCGAATACGCTCGACGCCGCGATAGCCGACAAGGCGCCCGCCTGGTTTCCGGCTTCACGACGACCTTGCCATGTATTCGGCATCAAACTAAGGAATCCGATGAGTTCGATCGATCTGAGCCCGGTCACGCCGGTTTCTTCTCCCATCCGCTCGGCCAGCGACGTCGCGCGCCTGATCAATACGGTGGACAGTTCGGTGAGCCACGCGCGGATGATCGTGCTGCTGGCGCTCGGTGGCGTGTTTCTCGACGCGTACGACCTGACGACGCTGTCCTACGGCATCGACGACGTCGCGCGCGAATTCGGCCTGACGCCCGCGCTGACCGGGCTGGTCGGGTCGGCGATCATGATCGGCACGATCTTCGGCAGCCTGATCGGCGGCTGGCTGACCGACCGGATCGGCCGCTACCAGGTGTTCATGGCCGACATGCTGTTCTTCGTGGTCGCGGCGATCGCGGCCGGGCTCGCGCCGAACGTCTGGGTGCTGATCGCCGCGCGCTTCGTGATGGGACTCGGCGTCGGCATCGACCTGCCCGTCGCGATGGCGTTTCTCGCGGAATTCTCGAAGTTCAACGGCCGCGGCAACAAGGCGTCGCGGCTCGCCGCGTGGTGCCCGATGTGGTACGTCGCGTCGTCGGTGTGCTTCCTGCTGATCTTCGGCCTGTATTTCCTGCTGCCGGCCGAGCATGCGGGCTGGCTGTGGCGCGCGTCGCTGATCTTCGGCGCGGTGCCGGCGCTCGTCATCATCCTGTTCCGCAACCGCTTCATGAACGAGTCGCCGCTGTGGGCCGCGAATCAGGGCGACCTGGCCAATGCCGCGCGCATCCTGCGCGAGTCGTACGGCATTCACGCGCACGAAGCGGACGATGCGCGACGCGAGCCGAGCCCGCCGCCTGTGCGGATTCGCGTGTTGTTCCAGCGTCCGTATCTGGGGCGCACGATCGTCGCCAGCGTGATGAACCTGTGCATCCCGTTCGAATACACGGCGATCGCGTTCTTCCTGCCGTCGATCCTGTCGCAATTCCTCGGCGCGGGCGTGTTCGAGACGATCGCGGCGTCGCTGGCGTTGAACGTGCTGTTCGCGTTTACCGGCGGCTTGCTCGGCATGCGCGTCGCGCATCGCTATCCGTCGCGTCATGTCGCGATCGCGGGGTTCGCGCTGCAAACGATCGCACTCGTCGCGCTGGCGCTGGCGGGCCATCCGCACGGGGCGATCGCGGTCGGCGTCGTGTTGCTGATGCTCGGCACGTGGCTGTTCGCCGAAGGCTTCGGGCCCGGCGCGCAGATGATGATCTATCCGACGTTGTCGTATCCGGCCGCGATTCGCGGCACCGGCGTCGGCTTCGGGCGGTCGCTGTGCGGCATCGGCCAGGCGCTGGCGCTGTTCGTGCTGCCGATCCTGCAGGCCCGCCTCGGCACCGACATGTTCTGGGTCGTCGCGGTCAGTGCGGTCACGCCGATCGTGTTTCTGCTGATCGTGCGGTATGAACCGACGGCGCACGACATCGACGACGGAAGCACCGCGTAAGCACTGACCGGGGCGCGCTCGCCGTCCCCGCTCCCCGAAAACACGAACGGCTTCGTCGCACTGCACGAAGCCGTTCGTACTGAAGCCGGTCGCCGCGTGAATGCGGACAGACCGGCTTCGACGTTTGCCGACGTTTCGTTACGCGCTGACCGCTTCCCGCTCGGCCGCGCGCTTCACCTGTTCGATATCGCGAAACCGCGCGGCCGGATGTTCGTCCGGCAACCGTGCCGAACCGCCGAACAGTTTTTCGCGCAGCGTGCCGGGCGCATACGCGGCCGGATACACGCCGCGGCGCTGCAACTCCGGCACGAGATAACGCACGACGTCCTCGAAGGTTTCATGCGCGACCGCATACGCGAGATTGAAGCCGTCCACGTCGGTCGCGGCGACCCATTCCTGCAGGATGTCCGCAACGGTCGCCGCCGACCCGACGAACACCGGGCCCATCCCGCCGATGCCGCCCCAGGCGGCCAGCGCTTCGATCGTCCACGCGGTGTCGCCGCCCGACAGGTGCTCGACCGCCGACACGATCGCGTTCGTTTCGACGCGCCTGACCGGATCGGTCGGCGCGTACTGGCCGAAGTCGATGCCGGTCCAGCCCGACATGAACACCAGCGACCCATCGTACGACACGTAGCGGCGATACTCGTCGAACTTGGCCTGCGCCTTCTCGTCGGTCTCGTCGACGATCACCGTGACGAGGTTGTAGATCAGCACCTTCGCCGGATCGCGTCCGGCGGCGGCAGCCTGCGCACGCACGTCGGCCACGTAGCGCGCCAGTTGATCGCGGGTCGGCGCCGCGACGAACACGCATTCGGCGTGCCGCGCGGCGAACGCCTTGCCGGGGCCCGACGCGCCCGCCTGGAACAGCACCGGCGTGCGCTGCGGCGACGGCTCGCACAGGTGGTAGCCGGGCACGTCGAAGAAGCGGCCCTGGTGGCCGATCTCGTGCACTTTCTCCGGATGCGTGAACACGCGGCCGTCGCGATCGCGCACCACCGCGCCATCCTCCCAGCTGCCCTCGAACAGCTTGTACAGCACCTCGACGTATTCGGCCGCGACCGCATAGCGGTCGTCGTGCGTGCGCAGCCCGTGATCGCCGACGTTCTTCGCGCCGCTCTCCAGGTACGACGTGACGATGTTCCACGCGAGCCGGCCCTTCGTGTGATGGTCGGCGGTCGACAGCCGGCGCGCGAACGTGTATGGGTGCTCGAACGTCGTCGACGCGGTGATGCCGATGCCGAGATGCTCGGTCGCCATCGCGATCGGCGCGGCCAGTTGCAGCGGATCGTTGACCGGGATCTGCGCGGCCTGGTGCAGCGCGTGATAGTTGCTGCCCTTGTACACGTCGTAGTAGCCGATCACGTCCGCGATGAAGATCGCATCGAAGATCCCGCGCTCGAGCACGCGCGCGAGGTCGGTCCAGTAATCGAGATCCTTGTACTGCCACGAGCGGTCGCGCGGATGCGCCCACAGGCCCGGCGATTGATGTCCCACGCAGTTCATCTCGAACGCGTTGAAGCGAATGGTCTTGCTCATTGCGCGGCCCCCGTCTCCGCGCCGGCGTTCGCATTGGCGCCCGCGCCGTTGCCCACCCGCCAGACGAACGGCGGCGTGCGGCCGTTGACGATCCAGTCGCCGACGATGCGCGCCTTGTACACGAGCGGGTTGTGCGACGACACCGTGCGCGCGTTGCGCCAGTGGCGATCGAGTGCGGTCGTGCTGCGGGTCGCGGATGCGCCGAGCGCGTCGAACAGGCGCGTCGCCGCGCGCAGCACGAGTTCGGACACGACGAGCTGACTCTGCGCGGATTCGATTTCGGCCGCGACGTTCGCGGCCTGCTCGGCCGCTTCGTCGCCGCCGAAGCGCGCTTCATAGGCCTGCTGAAGCGGCTGCGCGGCACGTAGCGCGAGCGCGTCGGCCGCGTACGCCCATGACGCGATCTCGCCGATCACCTGCTGCAGCTGGGCGTCGTCGCCGGCACGCTGCGCATTGCCGTGGCTGTACACGCGCGTGCGGTTGCGCACGAGCTCGCCCGCGTCGCGCACGATCGCGTGGCCGATGCCCGCCAGCGTCGCGACGTGGAACAACTGGTAGAACGCGGTCTGGTACTTGAAGCGGCGCGCGAAATCGATCACGTTGTCCGCGTCGACCGCCGCATTCTCGAAGCGCGTCGTGCCGCTGCCGGTGGTGGTCTGGCCGAAGCCGTCCCAGTCGTCGTCGCGGATCACGCCGGGCTGCGCGGTCGCGACGGCGACGATCACGTCGCTGCCGTCGTGCGCGCGCTGCGCGAATACGTCGATCCAGTCGGCGAACAGGCTGCCGGTGCTGTAGAACTTCCGGCCGTTCAGCACGAGCCGGCCGTTCTGCTCCGACACCTTCGTGATGGTCTGGCCGAGCGGCACGTCGCCGGCCTCCGACCACGCATTGCCGACGAGCTGACCGCTCGCGAAGCGGTCGAACCAGGTCGTGCGCTGCGGCTCGGGCGGCGCATTGAGCCAGTCCTCGACGAACGCGAAATGTCCGCGCAACGCCTGCGGCAAATTGGAATCGGCGGCGGCCAGTTCGGTCAGCAGCCGGAACAACTGCGGTAGCGACGCGCCCGCGCCGCCGGCACTGGGCGGCAGCCGGATCGCGCCGAAGCCTGCCGACTTCAGCCAGCCGATCGCCTCGTGCGGCAATTCGCGGTTGCGTTCGCGCTCGGCGGTGCCGGCGGCGATACGTTCGAAGATCGGTCGGAACCGGCTCGCGAGCGCGTCGTAATCGGTACCGGTGGAAAGGTCGGGAGCTGCGTGCGATGAAGTCATGCGGATTTCCTCGAAGGGCGTGGCCGTGTGCGCCGGGAGCCCAGTATAGGAAGCGCGACGCGGGCGTTCCAATAACGGATTCTCGGATCGTTATCGTCGCTGCGTATTACGGCAACCGCGCGGGACGCATCGACGCTCTCGCATCCGTTGCGGCGCTAAAACATCGATTCACCGGTATCAGGCGCGACGTCGTTTGTTCTCCAAAGGAATATCGTTTCGAGAATCGCTCGGTTTTCCGGCCCGCGCGGCGCTGCTAGATTGAATGCTTTCGTCATTCGACAGGAGAACCCGATGTCAGACACGAGCGCGACGATTCAGGAGCGGCCCACCGATGCACCACGGCAGGTGGCTCGCGTGATTGCGGACGATGCGCAAGCGATCGCGGCGGCGCATGCACTGGCGCAACGCGTCGCGCAAGGGGCCGCCGAACGCGATCGCGAACGCCGGCTGCCGCGCGAAGAGATCGAATGGTTCTCGCAGTCGGGGCTGTGGGCGATCACGGTGCCGAAGGCATACGGCGGCGCGGGCGTGTCGCACGTGACGCTTACCGAGGTGATCAAGATCGTCGCCGCGGCCGATGCGTCGCTCGGGCAGCTTCCGCAGAATCATTTCGGGTTGGTCGACGTGATCGCGCTGGTCGGCACCGACGCGCAGAAGCGGCATTTCTTCGCCGAAGTGCTGAGCGGCAAGCGGTTCGGCAACGGATTCTCGGAGAAGGGCACGAAGCACGTGCTCGACCTGAAGACGCGCGTGCGCCGCGACGGCGACGACTATGTCGTCGACGGCACGAAGTTCTATTCGACCGGCGCGCTGTTCGCGCATTACGTGCCGGTGCTCGGGCTCGACGACGCGCGGCAGGCGTGGCTTGCGTACGTGCCGCAACCGACGCCGGGCCTGAGCGTGATCGACGACTGGTCGGGATTCGGGCAGCGCACGACCGCGAGCGGCACGGTCGTGCTCGACGCGGTGCGCATCCCCGCGTCGCACGTGCTGCCCGCGCAGCGCGTGTCGGACGTGCCGACGCTCAACGGCCCGCTGTCTCAGATCATCCAGGCGGCGATCGACGCGGGCATCGCGAAGGCGGCCGTCGACGATACGCTCGCGTTCGTGCGGACCCGCACGCGGCCGTGGGTCGACAGCGGCGTCGAGCGGGCGGTGGACGATCCGCTGACGATTCGCGAAATCGGCCGGCTGCACATCCAGCTGCATGCGGCCGATGCGTTGCTCGAACGCGCGGCGCGCACGCTCGACGAGATCGCGGCAAAAGGCGACGTGACCGAAGACGATGTCGCGCGGGCGTCCGTCGCGGTCGGCGAAGCGAAAGTGCTGACGACCGAGATCGCGCTGCTCGCGGGCGAGAAGCTGTTCGAGCTGGCCGGCACGCAGTCGACGCTCGCCGAGCACAATCTCGACCGGCATTGGCGCAACGCGCGCACGCATACGCTGCACGACCCGGTGCGCTGGAAATATCACCTCGTCGGCAACTACTACCTGAACGGCGCGCGCCCGGCGCGGCATGCGTGGAATTGAATCGTCAGCGGCAAACGAGGCGGGCGCCGAGGATCGGGGACGCGCCCATGCTACGGGCGGCGCCGTGCCGATCGAATCAACGAATCGTCGAAAGCAGGGTCTCGTGGCGACGCACGCGATGTGCGACGCATGACGGCGCTTGACGCAGGTCAACCTCATTCGCGCTGCCGGCAATACAGTGGACTCCGGCGCTCGCACGACGCGGCGCCCGATGGCGCGCGAGTCGCCGCGCGATGAGGCAGGGGCAATGAAACATCCGACGTGGGCGATCGGCGCCGCGCTCGCGCTGGGCGCTTGCGCCGGTATGAGCCAGGAAGCGGCGTTCCGGTCGACCGAAACGCAATTGCGGGCGGCACGGGAAGCTGCAGCGCTGCACTGTTCGACGGCGCCTGAATGCGACCGTGCATGGCAGCTCGCACGGCGCTACGTCGACGCGCGTTCGTCGACCCGTGTCACGCGATTCAGTGCGGACCGGATCGAGACCGCGCAACCCCATTTCGCCGGCGAAGTTTATCTATGGGCGTCGCGCACGGCATCGGACGACGGCGGCGCGGTGATTCGGCTCAAGGCGATGTGCAAGGGCATGTACGGCACCGATGGCGGCCCCGGCTGGCAATACGATGCATGCGCGTCGAAGATCCTTGAAATCGAGCGCGGTTTCGCGACGTACGAGCGCCCGACGGGCGCGCCGACGCCGCCGGTCGACCCTTGATAATGGAGCGCCTTCTGCGTCGGCTCATATCGCTTCGAACCGTTGACGTCGGTCAACGCCGGTTTCCGGCGAGCGTTGATGATGAAACAACGCCGAACGCCACCGGCGCGTCCAGTCATCCAGCGAGGTCGATATGTACACGAACATCATGGTCGCCGTCGACGGCAGTCCTTCGTCGAATCTGGCGCTTCAAGAGGGCTTGAAGGTTGCCCGGTCCTGCGGCGCGCGCCTGTTCGCCGTTTTCGTCGTCGACCAATCGCTTCTGATCACGTACGCCGGACGAATGAGCCCGGATGGCCTGCTCGACGAGGTCCGGCGCGATGGCGCGGCGGTGCTGCGAAGCGCGGAACGGGCCATCTCGCATGCGGCCGTCAACGGCGATACCGAAATCGTCGAGACCGAACCCGGCCAGGATATCGCCGAACGGCTGCAACGCTATGTCGTCGAACGGTCGATCGATCTCGCCGTGGTCGGTACGCACGGGCGGCGCGGCGTCCGTCGACTGGTCCTCGGCAGCGTAGCCGAACGGTTTCTGCGCGGATCGAGTTGCCCGGTCCTGCTCGTACGCGGCGACGATGCCGCGCCTGCTGCCGTCGCGGCAGCCTAGCGTCGCCGTGCCCGATAACGGGTCGGCTCGCCCGGGTCGAGTCGGGCGACGATCGGCACGCAACCTGCCCAGGGGATCGTCATGCAGATAACTTTTCCTTCCGAACCGCCGACGTATTGCGGTCTGGACCCGGCGCTGGCCTTTCCGGCCGTGGTCGAAGGCCGCCGCGTGCGCTGCGTGATCACCGCGGAAGCGCTGGAAGATCACTTCCGGGCGGCATCGCCGCGCGAACAGGATCTCGTCGACGCATTCGCGCATCATCGCCCCGCGATCGAACGCGCGGCGCGCTGCCTGCTCGAGGAAATGGACGGCAGGCCGATCCTGCTTCACAGCGGATTTTTCCGGTTCTGTACGTGATCGCCGCGGGTCATTGACGCGTATCAAGCGCGCGACGGTGCGAGCGGATACGCTGATTTCAGAGGGATCCTTCGTCCGTTGCGCGGCTCGCGATGCCGCGCCAGTCCGATCCGCATCACGGCGCCGCGCTGGCCGGACGAAAGCGCTGCTGCATGTCAACCGTACGAGGAGTGCGAACCATGACCCACCTCACGCGTTACGATCCGTTTTCGATCGAACCCGTCTCCGACCTGTTTCAGGGACTGTTCAGGCCGCTGCGCGGCGTGGCGACGACGGACGACCCCGGTCTTGCGTCGATGAAGATCGACGTGTCGGAAAACGACAACGCCTACAAGGTCCATGCGGAGTTGCCGGGCGTCGCGAAGGAGGATATCGATGTCCAGGTGACGGGCCGAACCGTCACGATCAATGCGAAGGTCGAGCGCAGCAACGAGCAGAAGGATGGCGAGCGCGTGATCCGGCGCGAGCGCTACAGCGGCGCGATCGGCCGGTCGTTCTCGTTGTCCGACGAGATCGACGACGCGAACGCGACGGCGGCGTATCAGGACGGCGTGCTGTCGCTGACGCTGCCGAAGAAGGCGCCGGTCGGGCAGAAGAAGCTGACGATCAGTTGATCGGGAGGCAGACGCCGGGCGATGCGGGGCACGCGTCGCTCGAAGGGGGCGACGGCGCACGGAGCCATCCGCGTGCCGTTTCTTTCAATCGGCCACGTGCGCTCACGCCGCCGCTACCGTCCCGCGGGCACGGTATCCGACGGTCTGCGCGAGGATCGGCAGCCGTCCTCGTTCAGCCGCAACGCGTCGGCGAGCACGCGATGATTGATCCAGCCGCGCACGACCGTGCCGAGGCCGGCTGCCGTCCAGTAGAGCGAAACGTTCTGCGCGATGGCGCCCGCCGCGATGGCCGGGAACACGCAGCGTTGCGGCGGCGGCATGTCGAGGATCGAGGCGGTCCGCACCACGTAGACGAGATCGAGTGGCGCGCGGCCCACGACGTCCTGGTACCCCGTCAGGTTGCGTGCATCGGCTGCGTGTTTCGGCACGAGCCGCGGAGCCCGGCGCTGGGCATCGGTTGACCTGCATCAGCACCGCCGGGCCGCGCGTGTGCAAATCTGGTCGTATACGGCGGACAGGCGCGCCGAGGCTCACGGGAGTGCAGACGATGAAAACCGACAAGCAGTTGAAACAGGACGTTCAGGACGAGCTGGAATCCGACCCGGCAATCGACGCGACACGGATCGGTGTCGAGGTGTCCGACCGGATCGTGACGCTTTCGGGTCACCCGCCGAGCTATGCGGAGAAACTCGCGATCGAGCGTGCGGCGAACCGCGTGGCCGGTGTCAAGGCGCTCGTCGTCGACATGACCGTGCATCTGCCGAACGACGACGTCCGCACCGACGAGGACATCGCGAATGCCGTGCGCTCGGTGCTGCACTGGACGGTCGGGCTGCATGACGACGCGGTCAAGGTGCAGGTCGAGCACGGCTGGATCACGCTGTCCGGCCGGGTCGAATGGGCATACCAGAGCCATCTGGCCGTGCGCGCGATCTCGCAGATGCGCAGCGTGACCGGCGTGACCGACCACATCGTCGTGCAGGGGGCGGTCGGCTCGGCCGACATCGGCGGCAACATCAAGCGTGCGATCATGCGCCACGCGGAGCGCGAGGCGAAGCACATCGCGATCGAGGTGCGCGACGGCACCGTCCGGTTGTCCGGCAAGGTCGGCTCGTTCTCCGAACGCAAGGCCGTGCGCGGCGCCGCGTGGTCCGCGCGTGGCGTGCGCGCCGTCGTCGACGACCTGGTCGTCGAGTAAGGCCGGCGGGCTGAAGCTGGCCGCGCCGCCCGGCCCGACGCGATACGCGTGACGGCCGCCCATCTTCAAGCGTCTAGCCGCCCGTCTTGTTCCGCGCGGGCGGCGATGACGCGGAACGCGTGCCGTGTTCGCCCGCGCCCGCGTGATCGCCTTTCCGCTGGACGTGATGCGCAACGGCGTCGGTCACGGTCGGAAAGAAACTGGCCGCGCCGAACACGTCGAACAATCCGTAGGCGCGCAGGCGATCCTTCACCGGCCCCTTCATTTCCGCGAAGTTCAACGCGATGCGTTGCTCGCGGAGTTCTTCGCACAGCGCGACGAGCCGGTCCGCCGCGCTGACGTCGATATCGGTGACGGGCTCCGCGGCGACGACGATACGCGTGACCGGGCATGCCGAGCGCGCGATTGCCGCGTGCAGATGCTCGCAGAAGATCTCGACGTTGGCATAGAAGAGCGGGGCGTCCCAGCGGAACAGCACGAGGCCCGGGGTTTGCACGGCGTCCGGATGTCGCGTGATGTCGTGATAGCCGCGCACGCCTGACAGCCGGCCAAGCACGGCATCGTACGGGTGCCAGGCCCGCCACACGAACGACAGCAGCGACAGCGCGCTGGCGAGCAGGATGCCGGGGACGACACCCAGGCCGATCACGCCGGCAAAGCACAGGATCGAAATCAGGCATTCGCCGCGGCGCATCCGGTACAGCCGGACGACACTGCGGACGTCGGCGATGCCGAACGCCGCGTAGATCACGACCGCGGCCAGCGCTGCGCGCGGGACGAGCGTCAGCAGTGTGGGCGCGGCAATGAGCAGTATCGCGATGCATGCGGCCGCGACGAGATTGGTGACCTGGCTTTGCGCGCCGGCGGCGATCGCCACCGGCGTACGGGACGCGCTGCTGCTGACCGCGCAACCCTGCGTCACCCCCGCCAGCAGATTCGCCGCGCCCAATGCGATCAGTTCCTGGTTACGGTCCGGCGTGTCGCCAGCACGCACGGAAAGCGCACGCGACAGCATGCTGATGTCGGCGAACGACACCAGCGCCACGGCGATCGTACCGGACGCGAGCGCGCTCAGGTCGGCGAGCGAGACGGCCGGAAGGTGCGGGGCGGGCGCACCGGCCGGCAATGCGCCGACCGCCGCGATGCCGTCCGGCTGCAGCACGCGCGTGGCCAGCGTCGCCGCGAGCACGGCGATCAATACGCCGGGCCAGCGAGGTATCACACGCTTCATCAAGAAAATGGTCGCCAGAACACCGACACCGAGCAGGCAGGCAGCGGGTGAAAACCGGCGCGCGACGAGGGCATGCACGATGTGCGGGACGCTGGCGAACACGTCGCCGCCCGATGCCGTCATGCCGAACAGCTCGGGCAGGCGACCGATGGCGAGCGTGATGGCAATGCCGTTCAGATACCCGTACTGGATCGGGCGCGACAGCAAGTCGGTGACGAAACCGAGGCCGAGCGTACCGAGCAGGATGCAGATCGTACCGGCCGCCAGCGCCAGTGCGCCGGAGAGCGCGACGGCGCGCTGCGGATCATGGTCGGCGAGCGGCGCGATGGCGCCGGCGATCAGCGCGGCCAAGGCCGAATCGGGGCCCAGGACGAGAATCCGGCTCGGGCCGAGTACCGCATAGGCGAGCAATGCCGCGATCGACGCATACAGCCCGGTGACGGCCGGCAGGCCGGCCGCCTGCGCGTAGCTCATGCCGACCGGAACCAGCACGGCGGAAAGCGCGATGCCCGCATAGAGATCGCGCGATAACCAGGCACGCCGGTAGTTCGCGAGCAACGCCGCACCCGGGAACATGCGTGCGATGCGTCCGGAGCGGGGCAGGTTCATCGCCGCTTCATCCAGCGGATATCCGGGCAAAACGGGCGGACCGATCCGTGAGCGGCGGGTTCATCGGCATTGGGTCGGCGCGCGGCACGGCTTCCACCGCGCCCGGTGTCATGCAGCCTTGAGCGCCGAACGTTGCAGCGCCTGCGCGAAGCGGGCGAGCGTGGCGATCGATCCCGTCACGCTTTCGTACCGTTCCCGCCCGATCTGGCCGTCGAGGATCACGAGCATGCCGGCGTCGCGGGCGAGGGTGACCAAGGCCAGCGTGTCGAGCGTCGCTGCATCGGACCGACCGGACGGATTGCCCGAATCGGCAGGCTGGGTAGCGTGTGACATGACGTCTCTCCTGAGGGCTCGCGATCGGTATGCCGGGAGCCGTTGTCCGTGATTTCAGTATCGTTGGCGGGCATGCGCGATTCAATCGGCGTGTCCCGAAGTTGTAGTAGGAATCGAGCGGAGGCCGTCGGCGGATTCCTACACGGCGGACGGCTTCGGCGAAGGGCTTCGTCGGGCCGCTCGCCCGGCGCGGCACCGTGCATACCAGGAGCCGATCGCGTGCCAGATATCGGCGGCGGATTCGCAGTAGGTGAACAGTTCGAGGTCGCGGCGGTCGATCATCCCTTCGTCCGCGAGAAACGCCAGATCGACGGCGCGCCGCCAGTACGCTTCGCCGACCAGCACAACCGGCAGCGGCGCGATCTTGCGCGTCTGCAGCAGCGTCAGGACCTCGAACAGTTCGTCGAACGTGCCGTATCCGCCGGGGAAAAACACGGCTGCCTTGGCGCGCTCGAGCAGATGAAGCTTGCGAATCGCGAAGTAGTGGAACCGGAAGCACAGATCCGGCGTGATGTACGGATTCGGCGCCTGTTCGCGCGGCAGCTCGATATTGAAGCCGATGCTCGGGGCGCCGCGCTCGTAGGCGCCGCGATTGGCGGCCTCCATGATGCCGGGGCCACCGCCCGTGACGATCGCGAGGCGCGCCGTACGCGTGCGCCGGTCGGCATGACCGACGATACGGCCGAATTCGCGTGCGACGCGGTAGTACGCGCTGTGCTCGAGGAGACGGCTGGCGACCGCGACGGCACGACGCCGGGCCGGGTCACGCGGGCGCAGCGCGAGCAGGCGGTTCGCTTCGGCGAGCCGTGCATTCGCGACGGCGGGCGCGACGATGCGCGTGCTGCCGTAGATCACGACGGCGTGGCCGATGCGCTCGTGTTGCAGGCGCGCTTCGGCTTTCCAGTAGTCGAGTTGCAGCCGGATACCGCGCATGGTCGCGCGTTGCAGCAACGACGTGTCCGCGTCGCCGGGCGTGCAGCCCGGATGGCTGGCTGGATGCCGCCCTCGACGAGACGGCCGCGGGATGTCGTCGAGGCTGGCGGGCGAGATGGGCCGGGTGCGTACCCGCTTGCCGCGCACCATGCCGGCAGGAGCGCGTTTGACTATCGTGGGCACGGTCACTGGCTCAACACCCATTGGACGAGCTGATGCGCGTCGTCGGCAGACAGCGGCCCGCCGCGATCGATGGCGGACGGCATCGGCGTGTCGCCCCAATGCGCGGGGCCGCCGACGCGCAATTTGCGCTCCAGTTCGGCGGCCGCGTGAGGATCGCCGCGGTAGCGCGCGGCGATGTCGTGGAACGACGGCCCGAGGAACGTCATGTCGGGCGTGTGGCAGAACATGCAGTGTTGCGCGTTGACGAGCTCGGTCGGCTCGGGCACGGTGGTTTGCGCGGCTGCCGTTCCGGCCATGGCGGCGATCAGGAAGAAAGAGAAAGCGGAGCAGCGCGTGATGTTCATGTTTTCCTCGTCCGGAGCCGAATGCGCGCGGCGCGTCGCCGGTTGCGCTCGGAGATCACTCAGGAGATCACTCAGGAGATCACTTCGCCGAGCGGGCGACGGGGCGAATGCGGTGTGTGCGGGCCGCGGCCCACCCGCAACAGCAACTGCGGCTCGCCGCGTAGCCCGAGCGTGCGGCCCAGGTCGGCACGCAGCGCGGCCGTCTCGATCGGCTGGTTCAGGTACGACGCCGTATAGCCCGCGCGCGCCGCGACGAGCAGGATCCGCTCGAGCGCCTGGCCCGCGGCCAGCCACGCTTCGCGATCGTCGCGCACGGTCGACAGGCAGACGATCAAAGGCGACGCGCCGACGAGCTGGTGATGGAGCGCGGCCAGCCCGTTGCCGAGATCGAACGTCCGCACCGCCATCGTCACGACGGGCGCCGCGAAGTCCAGCAGCGTCGGCACGCCGGCCGCGAATGCCGGCATGCCGTCGACGCGCCGACGCGGATCGATCCAGCTCGCCAGTTCGCGCCGGAAGCGCGGATCTGCGAACTGCTGCCGGTCGGCCTGCGCAACCAGTTCGGCGACCCGTGCGCGACGCGCGGTCGAGTCGATGCACGCGACCTCGGCGCCTTCCGCGACGCCGGCCGCGATCAACTCGCGCTGAATTTCGTCGGGCAGCGCGGTGGATTCGAACGGCGCGCGCGTCGTGACGCGCGCCTGGATCGCGTCGAACAGCCCGCCGAGAGACGGATCGGAATAGCCGTCGTCGCAGACCCGGACCAGCGCAAGGAGATCGGGGTCGACCTCGGACGGAAACGTGCTGATCGTGTGGGCGAGGCCGGCGTGATCGAGCGCGACGCGCAGATTGAGCAATGCCGCGCCGCAACTGATGATCAGTTCGCGGTCGAACGGATCGACCACGGGCAACGCGCGGACCCGGTCCGCGCAGACGGCGATCGTGGCGCCGTTGACGATGAACCGCCACGGCTGGGAATTGTGGCTGGACGGGGCCAGCACCGCGTACGCCAACAGCGACTTCAATTGATCGTCGACATGGGCGCTTGCGGCAAGCGGGGGAACGGACATCATTCGATCATCTCCTGGCACGCCGCGTGGGCGGCGTCATGCCATCTCATCGTGTCAGCAACCGTCCGGCAGCCGTTGACCCACGTCAAGCGCCCGTCACCGGGCCATGCACGCGCGATGCGCCGGGATTAGTCTTGGACAGCGAAGCACGAAGACGATGGAGTGGGAGGCGAGCATGCTTGCGATGATGTTTGACGGCACGACACCGCATTTGCGCGAGGCGCGCGTGCCGGATCCGCTGCCGGCGCCGGGCCAGTTGTTGATCGACGTGCATGCATGCGGTGTCTGTCGAACCGATCTGCACGTCGTCGACGGCGAACTCGCGCACCCGAAGCTGCCGCTGGTGCCGGGGCACGAAATCGTCGGAACGGTGCGCGTGCTCGGCGATGGCGTGACGGGGTTCTCCGTAGGCGACCGGATCGGCGTTCCGTGGCTGGGCTCGACATGCGGGCATTGCGCGTATTGCACGTCGGGCCGCGAGAACCTGTGCGACAGCCCGGGTTTCACGGGCTATACGATCGACGGCGGCTATGCCGAGTGCGCGATCGCCGACCACCGGTATTGCGTGCACCTGCCGCGGCGCTATTCCGATCTGGAAGCCGCGCCGCTGCTGTGCGCCGGCCTGATCGGCTATCGAACCTTGCGTATGGCCGGCGATGCGCGTCGCATCGGCATCTACGGCTTCGGCGCGGCCGCTCATCTCGTCGCGCAGGTCGCGCGTTTCGAGGGGCGCAAGGTGTTCGCGCTGACGAAGCCCGGCGATACAGCGGCCCAGCAGCTCGCGCTGTCACTCGGCGCCGCGTGGGCCGGCGGCAGCGACGAAACGCCGCCGGAAACACTCGACGCCGCGCTCATTTTTGCGCCGGCGGGCGCGCTGGTGCCGGCCGCGCTGCGCGCCGTCGGCAAAGGCGGGATCGTCGTATGCGGCGGCATTCACATGAGTGATATCCCGAACTTTCCGTACGCGTGGCTGTGGGGCGAGCGCCGGATCGCGTCGGTCGCCAACCTGACGCGCGCGGATGCGGCGGAATTCATGCGGATCGCCGCAGTGATGCCGCTGCGGGTCGAAGCCGTGCGCTACGCGCTGACCGATGCGAATCGCGCGCTGGACGATCTGCGCAGGGGGCGCGTGTCCGGCGCCGCCGTGCTCGACATGCGCGATTGATCCCGCCCGGTCCGCACGCCCTCCGCTCAGATGCGCGCGAGGCCTTCCGGATCCACGATGCGGATCTGCTTGCCTTGCGCGGCGACGAGCCCGTTGCGCTGGAACTTCGACAGCATGCGGCTGACCGTTTCGAGCTTCATCCCGAGATATTCGCCGATCTCGTCGCGCGTCATCCGCAGCACGAATTCGGCGGCCGAGTAGCCGCGCGCCTTGAAGCGGGTGGACAGGTTCAGCAGGAAGGCGGCCACGCGCTGCTCGGCGGTCATCGTGCCGAGCAGCACCATCAGCGCGGATTCGCGCACGATTTCGCCGCTCATCATCTGATACACGTGATGCTGCATCGGCCGCACTTCGCGGCACATCTGCTCGAGCTGGCCGAACGGGATGATGCAGACCGTACTGTCCTCGAGCGCGATCGCATCGCCGTTGTGCCGCCCGGTGTGCACGCCGTCGAGCCCGAGCGATTCGCCGACGATCTGGAAGCCGGTGATCTGCTCGTTGCCGTCGCGATGCATCATCACGGTCTTGAACGACCCGGTCCTGACCGCATAGATGCTGTGGAACGTGTCGTCCGCGCGAAACAGCGTTTCACCGCGTTTGACGTGGCGCGTCGTGCAGATCATCGCGTCGACCCGCGCGAATTCGTCGGGCGTCATTTCCCGCGGCATGCAAACGATGCGCAGCGTGCAGGACGAGCAGCGGGACGACGTGCGCTTCGGCTGGTCCGCCCGCGCGACGGGATGCAGCGGAATGAACGGGTGCAACGGCACCGTCGTCGGAATGTCGGCATGGCTCTGCATGATCTGCTCCGGTTGGGGCGGCCGCGGGTCGCGTCGTCGCGGTTGCGCTGGCCGTCGTACGGGCGGACGGGGAGGCCGCCGCCTGGTTCGTCGAATCGGCGCCGCACCGGATCGGCGGGCCGGCGATGCCGTCGCGATACGAGGGCAAGGCCGGGCAGCTCCGGAAGGCACGCCGGTGTGTTGTTGTTGATCGGAGTATGGACAGCCGGACGCTTGATTGAAATCAGCGGAAATTGAAGATGCGGTAGGTGATAGCGAAGGTTTGTAGGACGATTCCTACAACGGTGTGGCGGGTTGTCGCGGTCAGAGTTCGTCCGGGTCGTCGAACAGCTTGTGGCGCATCGCGTATCGGACGAGCGCCGTATCGTTGGCCATCTGCATCTTCTCGAGGATCCGCGTCTTGTAGGTGCTCACGGTCTTGACGCTGACGCACAGCGCCCGCGCGATCTCGGAAATGGACTCGCCGGTCGTCACGCGCCGGAACACGTCGAATTCGCGGTCGGACAGCCGTTGATGCGGCAACAGGTCGGTCGGCTCGTTGAGGCTTTGCGCGAATTGCTCCGCCATCGCAAGGCTGACGTACACGCCGCCGCCGGAAATTTTCGTCAGCGCGGCCACGAGCTCCGCGCTCGCGCTTTCCTTGGTCATGTAGCCCGATGCGCCGGCGCGGAACGCGCGCACCGCATATTGCTGCTCGGCGTGCATCGTCAACACGAGGATGTGCAGGGCCGGTTTCTCGTCCTTGATCTGCTTGATGAGTTCGATGCCGTTGCGGCCGGGCATCGACAGGTCGAGCACCAGCACTTCGGCCTCGGTGCCGCGCGTCAGCGCGATCGTCGACGCGCTGTCGCTTGCTTCTCCCGCCACGACGAAATCGTTCGCGTTCTGCAGGATGTGGCGCAGGCCGTCCCGGACGAGGGTGTGATCGTCAGCGATGAGTACCCTGATCATGGCGTGCGTCCTTTGCCGGCTCGCGCGGGGCAGGCGCGCGTCGGCGTTCGTCGATCCGATTCCGAACGGAACGTGGCGATCGTCCGATTCCGAACGGCGGGCAGGATGGCTGCCGTCGATAACCGGATGTTGGCTCTTCAAAGGGTCGCATCAAAAGCATGTCCGATGCGCCGAGATTGTGCGCGTTTTGCCGGTATTCGCCAATTGGGACCGATGCGGACAAGGCCGCGATCGCGGTGGCGGATGCCGCGACCGCGTTCCGCCTGTGCGGCGTCCGCGGCACCGCGCATGCGATCGACGCGTGCGGGGAGGACGTGTCGTCGGTGCTCGCGCGAGCGGCCGCCGAATGCGACGCGGACTTGATCGTGATGGGGACGCATGGCCGTCGCGGCATGCGCCGCGCGGTGCTCGGCAGCGTCGCCGAGTCGCTGGCGCGCACCGCCGAACGGCCGGTGCTCGCCGTGCGGGAGGGGCCGGGCGCGGCTGCGGCCGTGTCGTGACGCAAGCGGGCAGCCGCGACCGGCTGCCCGAACCCCGCCGGTTCAGTGAGACAACAGCACCGGCACCGTCATCGTCTCGAGGATCGTGCGGGTCGCCCCGCCCAGCACGCGCTCGTGGGCGCGGGTATGGCTGTACAGGCCCATGACGAGCAGGTCCGCATGCACGTCGGTCACGCGGTTCAGCAGCGTCCCGCCCACGCCGACCGATCGCTCGCGCGGCGTCGTCGAGAACGACGCGCGAACGCCATGTCGTTCGAGATACGCGGCGACGTCGACGCCGGCCGGCGTCTGGTCCGGATCGGGTTGCCCGCGCACGACCGTCTCGACGTTGACGAAGCGTGCGCGGGCGAGCAGCGGCAGCGCGTCGGCCATCGCGCGCGCGGCCTCGCGCCCGCCGTCCCAGCCGATCAGCACGTTCTCGCCGAACGTGCGTACGTCACCGGCATACGGCACGACGATCGCCGGACGGCCGCTGCCGATCACGACATCCTCGACGAAATGGCGCGCCACGTAGGTCATGCGATCGTCGGGATCCTCTTGGCCGAGCACCAGCAGATCGGCGTGACGGGCGTGCAGGATCGCGGCATCGATCGCATTGCCGGCCGGCGCTTGCCATTCGACGCTGCGTCCGGCGCGTTCGGCGGCCGTCAGGAAGCGTTCTTCCGCCTCCTTGCGCCGCTGGTCGCACAGGCGCTCGTAGACGGCCAGCTTCAGTGGTTCGTCGGGCCGGCGCAACGGTTCGAGGAGATCCTGGCAGACCAGGTAGAGGCCGATCAAATGCGCGTTCCAGCGTCCCGCGAGCTGGAGCGCGAGGTCGACGCGCGTCGCGCAGCGATCGCTGTCGTCGAGATGAACGAGCAGGGTCTTGTAGCTCATGATGGCTCCTTTTCGGTGGAAGCGGCCGTGACGTCGGCGGATGCCTTCGTTGCGCAGCTCGCCGGAATCATCAGGACCGGGCATCTGGCCAGGCGCAGCACGCGTTCGGCCACGCTGCCGAGGAACACGCGCCGAAAGCCGCGCCGGCCGTGCGTGCCCATCACGATCAGATCGGCGCCGATCTCGCCCGCGAGACCGACGATCCGGTGCGGGATGTCGTCGCCTGCCGGCGCGACGTTGGAAATCCGCGGCGTGCCGGCCACGTCGCGCGCCTTCATGCGCCGCGCGGCGTCCTCGGTCACGCGCAATCCTTCTTCACGGAATGAATCGACCAGGATCGACGGATCGTATCCGTACATGTCGTAGGCCGGCACCAGGAAATCGACGACGTAGACGGGTGTCAGCCGCGCACCCGTTTCCGCCGCGAGACTCAGCGCGGCGTCGAGTGCACGCGACGACGTGTCGCTGCCGTCGAGTGCAACCAGAATGTTCGAGTACATGGCAGTTCCCTTGAACGGATGTGGATGAAGCCATCATCGGCGCGTGCACGCCGATGGCGCTGATCTGGATCAAGCGTCCCGATTGCCGCGCGGCACGCCCGTCGCGGCGCGCGTCGATCGACGCTTCGTTGGTCGGCGCGACGACCACCGTCACCGCGCCCGACGCGAACGACACGACGTGTGCGTCGTCCGCATTCGCGCGTGCGTCGCTCTCGCTGCCGAGCCAGCCGAGCGATGCGCGTATCCGCCCGCGCAACACGGCCGAGTGCTTGCCGACGCCGGCGTTGACGACGAACAACGCGAACGTACGCATCGGGCGGCTCAGTGCGACATCAGCACCGGCAGCGTCATCGATGCGAGCACCGTGCGCGTGGCGCCGCCCATCAACAGTTCACGCCAGCGCGGATGGCCGTACGCGCCCATGACCAGCAGGTCGGAACCCGTTTCATACGCGCGCGACAGGAGCGTGTCGCCAACCGACGCGCCGGCGCCGGCATCGATGTCGAGCACGTTCACGTCGCGCGCGTGGCGCGCCAGCATCAACGCGGCATCGGCGGCGGGAATCCGCGCGGTCGCAGCCTCCGACTTGCCGTCGACCACGGCGACGACGGTCGTGCGCTTCGCGTGTTCGAGAAACGGCAGCGCGTCGTGCGCGGCGCGGGCCGCTTCGCGGCTGCCGTCCCATGCGACGAAAACCCGTTCGCCGATCGACGGGAATTCTCCGGTGTACGGCCAGAACAGCACCGGGCGACCGGCGGTCAACACGAGGTTTTCCGGAAACTGGTCGTCGATATAGGTTTCGGGATCGTTCGGGTCGCTCTGGCCGGCGATCACCAGATCGGCGAGACGAGCGGCGCGCGGTACGGCCACGTTCGCACGCTCGTCGGCGCGAATCCAGGTTGCCGGCACTTTGGCGCGCGCCGTTTCGGCATGGAACAGGCGCTCCAGCGCGGCGAGCCGCTCGTCGCGCTGTTCGCGGTGCGCGCGGAAATAGTCGGCGGAACCGGCCATCACGTAGAACGAATGCGGCTCGGGGGTGTAGACCGCGAACAGCCCGGTGAGATGCGCACCGAAGCGCCGGGCGAGACGCAACGCGAACTCGAGACGCGAATGCGCGCGGGTGCTCGTATCGAGGTGCACGACCATGCTCTTGTAGCTCATCGGAATCGCTCCATCGACGGGTGATCCGCCAGTGCAATCCAGTCTACGAAGCAGGGTTTCCACGCGGTTGACTCAGATCAACGGCAGCCGTGCGCGATACCCGCACAGTGAAGTGGTCGCGACGCCGAGGCCGGGCAGGCGGCGCGACGCGGATGCCAACCCATTGATCCGATCGAAAGGGGAAGCCGATGAGTAGCGATGCTTTGACGACACCGAACGACGCTTGGCGCGCGGGCTGCGATCTCGCGTTGCGCATGGTCGCGCTGAACCGCGACTGGCAATACGAATGGCATGCGCTGGAAGGGCGGCGCATCGAGCGCGACCGCACCGCGGTGCGGCGCCTGCAGCAGGCGCTGGCGGAAACGAACGAGTGGACGGCCTTCGCCGAGGCCGGCCGGCAGGTGACGAGCGACTACGCGATCGCGAGCGTCGAGATCTGGCAGGACGCCGCGGAGCTGTGCATGCGTGCACAATTCGAGCGCGCCAGTGCGTGGCGTACCTGGTTGCGCGAATACGGCTCGGGCGCGCTGTCGCGCTATCAGACCGACTGGTTGCCTGACCTCGAGCGACTCGCGGTGGTCAACGAAGCCAGCATGCCGTGGGCCGACTGGATGGCCGCGCTGGAGCGCGGGATCGAGGCGGCGGGCGGCGCGACGAACGGGGCGCTCGCCGCGGGCCGCCTGAACGGCATCGCAGGCGCACGGGAGAGCGATCATGTGCGCTGACCGCGTCGCGTTCGTCACCGGCGGGATGGGCGGGCTCGGCGCCGCGATCAGCCGTCGCCTGCACGAAGCGGGCATGACGGTGGCGGTGTCGTACACGGAGCGCAACGACCACGTCGCGACGTGGCTCGCGCGCGAACGCGACGCCGGCCGCACGTTTCACGCGTTCGAAGTGGACGTGGCCGACTACGACTCGTGCCAGCACTGCGCGGCACGCGTGCTGGCCGAATTCGGGCGCGTCGACGTGCTCGTCAACAACGCCGGCATCACGCACGACGCCACCTTCGTGAAGATGACGAAGAGCATGTGGGACGCGGTGCTGCGCACCAATCTCGACAGCATGTTCAACATGACGAAGCCGTTCGTGCCGGGCATGATCGACGCGGGTTTCGGGCGGATCGTGAACATCGGCTCGGTCAACGGGTCGAGAGGCGCATACGGACAAGCCAACTACGCGGCCGCGAAGGCCGGCATCCACGGCTTCACGAAAACGCTGGCGCTCGAACTCGCGCGGCATGGCGTGACGGTCAACACGGTTTCGCCCGGCTATCTGGCGACCGCGATGCTCGAGTCGGTGCCGAAGGAGGTGCTCGACACGAAGATCCTGCCGCAGATTCCGGCCGGGCGGCTCGGCGACCCCGACGAAATCGCCGCGTTCGTCGCGCTCCTGTGCTCCGATGCCGGTGCGTTCGCAACCGGCGCGGAATTCGACGTCAACGGCGGAATGTACTTGCGATGAACGCGTCCGTGCTGCGCGCGCCTCGCGCGCCGGCATCGCCACCGACGCCGGCCGACGACGGGCACGCGCCGGCGGCGACGCGATGCGCGCCTGCCCGGATGAGCGCCGCCGAACAGTGGAACCGTGCCGCGCACGCGAATGTGGCCGCGCTGACGTTCGGACTGTCGCCGGTATCGCTGGCGCTGGCCATGCTCGACTGGGGCGCGCATCTGGCGGTGGCGCCGGGTAAAGGCTTCGAACTCGCGACCCAGGCGTGGCTGGGCGCCGTGGCGCCGGCGGCGAGCGGACGCGACGGCGAGGCCGACGAGGCGGAGTCGAGCGGCCTGGCCGTGCACGCGGGCGACGCCGATCCACGCTTCGCCGCGCCCGCATGGGGCGGCTGGCCGTTTTGCGTGTACCGCGACGGTTTCCTGTCGGTCCAGCGTTGGTGGCGCGACGCGACACGCGGCGTGCCGGGCGTCGAACGCCATCATGAGGAACTGGTCGGGTTCGCCGCGCGCCAGTGGCTCGATGCCTGTTCGCCGGGCAATTTCCTGGCGACCAATCCGGTCGTGCTCGACGCGACGATGCGCAGCGGCGGCGCGAACCTCGTGACCGGCTTTCGGCACTGGCGGGAAGACGCGAACGCGTTCGTCGAGCGCGCGAGCGGCACGCCGGCCCACGATGCGCGCGCGTATCTGCCCGGTCGCGACGTGGCGATCACGCCGGGTCGCGTCGTCTGGCGCAACGCGCTGTGCGAGCTGCTGCAATACACGCCGACGACGGCCCGCGTGGCGCACGAGCCGATCCTGATCGTGCCGTCGTGGATCATGAAGTACTACATCCTCGATCTGCAGCCGCACAATTCGCTGATCCGCTTCCTGGTCGACGCGGGCTATACGGTGTTCGCCGTGTCGTGGCGCAACCCGGGCGCGGAATCGCGCGACCTCGGGCTCGACGACTATCTGCGCGACGGCTGCATCGCGGCGCTCGACGCCGCGCGGTCGATCGGCGGCGAAGCGGTCCACGCGGTCGGCTATTGTCTGGGCGGCACGCTGCTGGCGATCGCCGCGGCGGCGCTGGCGCGCGACGGGCAGCAGCACGACGCGCTGCGCTCGATCACGTTGCTGGCGGCCCAGACCGATTTCAGCGAACCCGGCGAACTCGGCCTGTTCATCGATGCGAGCGAACTGTCCGCGCTCGACGCGCTGATGTGGCGGCAGGGCTACCTGGACGGTGCGCAGATGTCCGCCGCGTTCGAACTGCTGAACGCACGCGACCTGATCTGGTCGCGGATGATGAGCGAATACCTGCTCGGCACGCGCACGAAGCCCAACGACCTGATGTCGTGGAATGCGGACACCACGCGCATGCCGTACCGCATGCATTCGGAATACCTGACGCGGCTCTTTCTCGACAACGATCTCGCGGCCGGCCGGTATTGCGTCGACGGGCGGCCGGTCGCGCTGTCGGATATCGACGTGCCGACGTTCGTCGTCGGCACCGAGCGCGATCACGTGTCGCCGTGGCGTTCCGTCTACCAGCTCCATCTGTTCACGCACCATGCGCTGACGTTCATGCTGACGTCGGGCGGGCACAACGCGGGCATCGTGTCCGAACCGGGCCATCCGGGGCGCCATTATCGATGCGCGACGCGCGAACCCGGCGCGGCTTACCGCAGCCCGCACGACTTCGTGCGCGACACGCCGGCGGTCGACGGATCGTGGTGGACCTGCTGGCGCGACTGGTTGCACGCGCGCTCGTCGGGCGACGCGCCGGCCCGTACGCCGCCCCCCGGACTCGCGGCGGCGCCCGGCGCCTATGTACTGGAAACATGAACGGAGAAACAGCGATGAAGGCACTCGTCTACCACGGGCCGGGGCGCAAGGCGCTCGAGGAACGGCCCAAGCCGGCACTGCAATCGCCCACCGACGCGATCGTCCGCGTGACGCGCACGACGATCTGCGGCACCGATCTGCATATTCTCAAGGGCGACGTACCGACCTGCGAACCCGGCCGCATTCTCGGCCACGAGGGCGTCGGCGTCGTCGAGCAGGTCGGCGCCGCGGTCGATTCGCTGAAGCCGGGCGATCGCGTGCTCATTTCGTGCATCTCGTCGTGCGGCCGCTGCGAATACTGCCGCCGCGGACTGTATTCGCATTGCACGACGGGCGGCTGGATTCTCGGCAACCGGATCGACGGCACGCAGGCCGAGTACGTGCGTATCCCGCATGCGGCGACCAGCCTGTACCGGATTCCGGCCGGCGCCGACGAGGACGCGCTCGTGATGCTGTCCGATATCCTGCCGACCGGGTTCGAATGCGGGGTGTTGAACGGCAAGGTGCAGCCGGGGTGCTCGGTCGCGATCGTCGGCGCGGGGCCGATCGGCTTGGCCGCGTTGCTGACCGCGCAGTTCTACTCGCCCGCGCGGATCATCATGATCGACCCGGACAGCAACCGGCTCGAGATCGCGCGGCACTTCGGCGCGACCGATTGCCTCGATGGCCGTGCCGGCGATCCGGTAGCGGAAGTGATGAGGCTGACCGACGGCATCGGTGTCGATTGCGCGATCGAGGCGGTCGGCATTCCGGCGACGTTCGAGATGTGCACGGCGCTCGTGGCGCCGGGCGGTGTCGTCGCGAACGTCGGCGTGCACGGCGCGAAGGCCGACCTGCATCTCGAGAAGCTGTGGGATCGCAACATCTCGATCACGACGCGGCTCGTCGACACGGTCAGCACGCCGATGCTGCTGAAGACCGTACGCGCCGGGCGTCTCGATCCGGCACGCCTGATCACGCACCGGTTTTCGCTCGACGACGTCGAGCGTGCGTACGACACGTTCGGCCGCGCCGCGCAAACCCATGCGCTGAAGGTGATCATCGAAGTCGCTTGATCGTCGGGTGGCCGGTGACGGGAAGCCGGGACGCTGCCGCCCGTCACGTGCGTTGGGCATGCCGGGCGGCATGACCGCCAGTCAGGACGACAGCGCGGCGGGTTACTGCGTGCCGCCGGCTTCGCGTTCGTCCAGGTCGACGCACTGCGCGTAGGTCGGCACCTCGCACGGCCAATTCAGACGCTCCGAAATGCGCCGACGCATCGCATCCGCGGCGGCGGGTTCGCCATGCGTGACGAAGGTCCGCACGGGCGCACACTGCATCGTGCCGAGCCACTTCAGCACTTCCTCGTAGTCGGCATGGGCGGAGAGCGTCGTGATCGACTCGACCTGCGCGCGCACGCGGACGTATTCGCCGTGAATCTTCAGCGTCGGCTCGTGCGCGGCGAGCGCCGCACCGCGCGTGCCGACGGCCTGGTAGCCGACCAGCGCGATCGTGTTGCGCGCGTCCGGCGCATAGCGGGCCAGGTGATGCAGCACGCGGCCGCCCGTGGCCATGCCGCTGCCGGCGATGATGACCATCGGGCCATGGTGTTCGGCAATCGCCTTCGACTGCTCGACCGTCCGGATCATCGTCGCCGCGTGGCCGAGTGCGTTGGCTTCGGACACGGTCAGCCGGTGTTCGAGGATGTGGTGGCGATAGATTTCGGTCACGTCCGTCGCCATCGGGCTGTCGAGGAACACGGGCACGCGCGCCATGCGGCCGGACGCCTTCAGCCGCGCGACGTAGTGCAGGATCTCCTGCGCGCGGCCGACGGTGAAACACGGCATCACGACGACCCCGCCGCGCGCGAACGTCTTGTCGAACAGCGTGGCGAGCGCGTTCTCGGGATCCGATTCCGGATGCAGCCGGTCGCCGTAGGTCGATTCGACGACCAGGAAATCCGCATGCGCGGGCGGCCGCGGCGGCTGCATGATCGGGTCGTGATAGCGGCCGAGGTCGCCCGAGAACGCGAGCACCTTGTGATCCCAGTGCATCACCACGCTCGCCGCGCCGAGGATGTGCCCGGCCGGCAGGAAGCGGAACGCCAGGCCGTCGCCGAGCGCGGTGCATTCGTCGAAGGCGACGGGCGTCAGCAGGCGCAACGCGCGCTGCGCGTCGTCCAGCGTATAGAGCGGCTGCGCCGGATGATGCTTCGAGTAGCCGTGTCGGTTCGCGAAGTCGGCTTCTTCCTCCTGCAGCCGCGCGCTGTCGCGCAGCATGATGTCGCAGAGTTCGGCCGTGGCCGCCGTGCAGTACACCGGCCCGCGATAGCCGTCGCGTGCCAGCACCGGAAGATAGCCGGTATGGTCGATGTGCGCGTGCGTGAGCACGACCGCGTCGAGCGTGTCGGGCGCGAGCGGCAGCGGGCTCCAGTTGCGCAATCGCAGATTTTTCGTGCCCTGGAACAGGCCGCAATCGACCAGGACGCGCCGGCCGCCGTGCTCGACCAGATACTTCGAGCCGGTCACGGTTTCGGTCGCACCGAGAAATGTCAGTTTCATCGCTCGCCTTCCTGAAAGTCGAGGGGTTCAGTGCGTCGATTACATCGCGAACCCGCGCGCGGCGATTGACGGAAGTCAGCGATTCCCGTATCGAGCACGATGTCGAATGCGGCGTGTCAGGCGGTTTCGCTAGCGCTCGCCCGGCGCGGGATCGAGCTGCGCGACGAACGCGACGCCGCCCGACACCAGCGTGACGATCGCGTACGGCAGCACGTTCGCGTCGACCAGCATCGCGTGCACGACGCCCAGTAGCGACGCGAGTGCGATGAACACGCCCAGCGTGGCGAGCGTGGTCCGGTACGAATGGCGAATCATGACGGTCTCCCATGGAGCGGCTGGCGTTCGTCCGCGTTGACGCGCAGCGGCAGTTTGCGATTTCGCAAGCCATGGCGTCATGATCGCGTACCGGCTTCCGGCCCGGTTGATCTGTATCAACGGGCGAATCCCGGCCTCGCGTGCGATGGGGCAATGAGGCCGGGGAACGATCAAGTCATCTGACCAATGGTCTTGCGGAACCGCATCAGCGACAGCAGGAACAGCACGCCCCCGATCGCGAGCAGCGCCGCGAACTGCGGCCACACCGCATCCAAGCCGGCGCCCCGGTACAGGATGCGTTGCGCGAGTTCGACGAAATGGGTGGTCGGCGCGGCCAGCATGATGTCCCGCACGGCCGCCGGCATGCTTTCGCGCGGCGTCAATCCGCCCGACAGCAGTTGCAGCGGCAGCAGCACGAGCACGAGCAACATGCCGAACTGCGGCATGCTGCGCACGAGCGTCGCGAGAAAGATCCCCATCGACGTCGTGGCGAACAGGTGCAACGCCATCCCGGCCACGAACAACGGGATGGAGCCGGGAATCGGCACGTGCAGGGCGCCGCCCACGACGCAGGTCAGCGACGCGACGGCCGCCACCGTGACGACGAGCCCCATCGACCACACCTTCGCGAGCATGATCTCCGCCGCGGTCACCGGCATCACGAGCAGATGCTCGATCGTGCCGTGTTCGCGCTCGCGAATCAGCGCGGCGCCGGTGAGGATCATCGACAGCATCGTCACGTTGTTGATCAGTTCCATCAGCGCGCCGAACCAGACCTCGTCGAGATTCGGGTTGAAGCGCATCCGCATCGCGAGATCGACGGGGGGCAGCGGCGTGCCGCGATAGCGCCGCACGAACGCGTCGATCTCGCCCGACACGATCTGCTGGATGTAGGTGCTGCCGGTGAAGGCTTGCGTCATGCGCGTCGCATCGACGTTGAGCTGGATCGTCGCGTGACGGCCGGCCAGCACGTCGCGCTGGAAGTCCGGCGGAATGTCGAGCGAGAACGTGTAGTCGCCGTTGTCGAGCCCGCGATCGGCCGCGCCGGCGTCGACGATCGGGGGCGGCGCGAACTGGGGCGGAAAGAACGCCGCCGCGATCCGTGCCGACAGCGGCGACGCGTCTTCGTCGACGAGCGCGATCGGCACCTTGTGCAGCGTTTCGGGGCGTGCGGTCGCGGCGACGTAGATCGACGCGCTGAACGTATAGATGATCAGCGCGAGCAGGATCGGGTCGCGGGCGAGGCTCCACAGTTCCTTGATCCCGAGCCGGTAGACGGCGAGCAGGCGCGACATGGTCAGCGCTCCTGCTTGCGCAGCAGGATGCCGGTCGTCACCATGATGACCGGCACGGCCGCGAGCAGCGGCCAGAACTGGGACGACAGGTCGGCCAGCCCGAGCGCCTTGTTGTAGACGCCTCGGCTGATCGCGAGCATGTAGGTGGCCGGATAGATCGTCCCGATCCACTTGCCGCTGCCTTCGAGCGACGACAGCGGCGTGAGCAGGCCCGAGAACTGCACGACGGGGATCAGCGTGCCGACGATCGTCATGAAGATCGCGGCGATCTGGCTGCGCGTGAACGTCGACGCGAACAACCCGATGCCGGTGGCGACGACGTTGAAGATCAGCACCGCGGCCGCCAGCGTCGCGAAGCTTCCCTTGATCCGCACGCCGAACACGACGTCGGCCAGCACGACCATCAGCAGGAAATTCAGCATGGCCAGCATCACGTAAGGCGCCTGCTTGCCGAGCAGGAATTCGGCGCGGGTCACGGGCGTCACGTACAGGTTGACGATCGATCCGAGCTCCCGTTCCCGGACGACGGCCAGCGCCGTCAGCATCGCGGGCAGCATCAGCAGCAGCATCGGCATGATCGCGGGAATCATCGCGGGCAGGCTCTTGACGTCCGGGTTGTACCGATAGCGGATCGCGACGTCGACTGCCGGGGCGAGCGACACGCCGAGCCGGCGCTTCGCCTGATCGCGCAGCCAGTTCTCGTGCATGCCGGCCACATAGCCGCGGATCGTTTCCGCGCGCATCGGCATCGCGCCGTCGACCCATGCGCCGATCTCCACGTGCCGGCCGCGGGCGACGTCGCGTGCGAAACCGGGCGGGATCTCGATCGCGAGCGAAAGCTGGCCGTTGCGCATGCGGCGATCGAGGTCGCGGTCATCCGCAAGCCGGGCGCGCGGCACGAAGTAGCGGGAACCCGCGAGATTCTGCGCATAGTCCTGGCTCAGCATCGATTGATCGCGATCGAGCACGGCGAACGTCAGGTTGTCCACGTCGAGACTGATGCCGATGCTGATCACGCACATCAACACGAGCGAACCGAACAGCGCGAGCGTCGCGCGCAGCGGGTCGCGGCGCAGTTCCAGCACTTCGCGCCACAGGTAGCTGCCGGCGCGCGCCGGACTGAACCAGGCGGCGCCGCGGGCGGCGTCGTCCGCGGCGGGCGACGCGGCGAGCCAGCCGGCGCCCGGTGACGTGTCCGCCGGTGCGCCGTCCACGCGTTGCGCGTCGGTCAGGTAGCCGATGAACGCGTCCTCGAGCGTGGCGGCGCCGCGCAGGCGAACCAGTTCGTCCGGTGCGGCGCTCGCCAGCACGCGGCCCGCGTGCATCAGCGAGATACGGTCGCAGCGGGCGGCCTCGTTCATGAAGTGCGTCGAAATGAAAATCGTGACGCGATCGTTGCGCGCGAGCTCGATCATCAATCGCCAGAAGTCGTCGCGCGCAACCGGGTCCACGCCCGACGTCGGTTCGTCGAGGATCAGCAGCTCGGGCTTGTGCACCATCGCCACGGCAAGGGACAGCCGCTGCCGCATGCCGAGCGGCAGGCGTTCGGGCAGCGCATCGAGCACCTCGGCGAGCCCGAAGCGTCCGACCATTTCGGCGATGCGCGCGGGCAGGTCCGGTTCCGGTACGCCGAACAGGCGCGCATGCAGCACGAGGTTCTGCCGGACGGTCAGTTCGCCGTACAGCGAAAACCCCTGCGACATGTAGCCGACGCGCCTGCGCGTATCGATATCGTTCGCGGCGACCGGACGGCCGAACAGCGTCGCCGTGCCTTCGGACGCGGCGAGCAGGCCCGTGAGCATCTTCATGGTCGTCGATTTGCCGCAGCCGTTGGAGCCGAGAAAGCCGAAGATTTCGCCGCGACGGATCTTCAGGCTCACGTGGTCGACCGCGACGAAATCGCCGAACCGCATCGTCAGCCCGTCGGCCTCGATCGCGTAGCCGTCGGCCGCGTCGGGCTGGAACGGCGTCAGCCGGATCGGCTGGTGCCCGTGCCGTCGCGCTTCCGGCAGCAACGCGATGAACGCGGCTTCCAGCGTGTCGCAGCCGGTGCGGGCGAGCAGTTCGCCGGGGCTGCCCGTCGCCAGCACGCGGCCGGCGTCCATCGCGATCAGCCAGTCGAAACGCCGGGCCTCGTCCATGTACGCGGTGGCGACGAGCACGCTCATTGCGGGGCGGGCGGTGCGAATACGGTCGATCAGTTCCCAGAACTGGGCGCGCGAGAGCGGATCCACGCCGGTCGTCGGTTCGTCCAGGATCAGCAGGTCGGGATCGTGGATCAATGCACAGCACAGGCCGAGTTTCTGCTTCATGCCGCCGGACAGTTTGCCGGCGGGGCGGTCGAGAAACGCATGAAGGCCGGTGCTGTGCGTGAGCGCGTCGATGCGGCGGCGTCGCTCGGCCGCGTCGTGGCCGAACAGTCTGGCGAAGAACTGCAGGTTTTCCTCGACCGACAGCGTCGCGTACAGGTTCCGGCCCAGCCCTTGCGGCATGTAGGCGATGCGCCGGCATATGCGTGCGCGATGGCGGCGCGACGACAGGTCGCCATCGAGCGTCCATACGCGGCCCTGCCGGATCGCACGCGCGCCGGACACGAGCGCGAGCAGGCTCGACTTGCCGACGCCGTCCGGTCCGATCAGCCCGACCATGCGGCCGGCCGGAATATCGAGCGTCACGTCGTCGAGCGCGGACGTGTCGCCGTAGCGCAACGAGACGCCCGACAGGCGGGCGACCACACCCGATCCAACCGATGCCGGCGGACCTTCGCCCGCACCGGCGCCGGTAGCGACCGGCACCGTCGCGTTCATTGCGGCACCTTGATCGCGAGGCGCGCGGGCCAATCCGCATTCGGATCGGTCTTCAGCCACGCGACACCCGGCAGGCCGGTTTTGACGAGCTTCAGGTGGCGCCGCAGCAGGTCGCGGTCGATGCGCGCCTTGACCCGAAACATCAGTTTCTGACGTTCGGTGGCCGTCTCGACCGTCTTTGGCGTGAATTGCGCCGTGCTCGACACGTACGACACGCGTGCCGGAATCACGTACTCCGGCGCCGCATCGAGCACGATCCGCACGTCGGCGCCGAGCGGGACTCTCCCCACGACCGTTTCGGGCAGGAAGAACGTCATGTAGACGTCGGACAGGTCGACGACATTGAGCACCTTGCCGCCTGCCGGCAGAACTTCGCCCGATTCGGCGATCCGATACTGCACCCGCCCGTCGCGCGGCGACGTCAGCTCGCTGTCCGAGATATCGGCCTGCACGCGCGCGACGGTCGCCTGCGCGGCCGTCACCGCCGAGCGCGCGGCGACGAGCTGGGCCCGGGTGGCGTCGATCCCGGCCTGGGCGGCTTCGACCTGCGCACGCGCGGCATTCACGGTCGCCCGCAGGCTGCCGGCGCGCGCGCGATCGTCGTCGAGTTCCTGCAGCGACGACGCGCCGTCCCGCGACAGCGTTTCGGAACGCGCCAGCCGGCGCGTGGCGGCGTCCAGCTCGCTTTCGCGCTGCACGACGAGCGCAGCGGCGGCAGCCTTGTCGCTGCGACGCTGGGCCACCTGCGCGTCGATGCTCGCCGCGGTGTTCACCGCCTGCTGTTCCCGGGCCTGCGCCTCGTCGAGCTGCGCCCGCAGGACGACGACGTCCATGCGGGCGAGCGGCTGACCGGCGGTGACGAAGTCGCCCTCGTCGACGAGCATGGCGGTGACGCGCCCCGGCAACTTCGTCGCGACGTCAATCTCGGTCGCCTCGATGCGGCCGTTGCCGCTGACGAGCCCGGCGTCCGTCCGTGCGTCGCGCCAGCGGGTCCAGCCGTAGTAAGCGAGGCCGATCGCGAGCACGGCCGCGCCGGCACCGATCAGAAGAGGGCGCTTGATGGTCTTCATGGTCTGGAACCCGAATCGATGGAAAGGTGGTTCGATGCCGCGGCGGCACCGTCGGTATCGGTCGTCCCGCCGCCGAGCGCGCCGTACAGCGCGACGCGGCTCGACAACAGCGCACGACGCGTCATCACCCATTGCTGCTCGGCGTTCATCAGGTCCCGTTGTGCGTCGAGTACTTCCAGGAAGCGGGTCGCGCCGCTGTCGTAGCGCAGTGTCGCCAGACGTGCGCGTTCGGCCTGGGACGCGAGCGTCGCCCGCTCGATCGCGACCTGATCGGCGAGCCAATAGCGTGCGGCAAGCGCATCGGACACGTCGCGAAACGCGCGCTGCAGGGTCTTCTCGTACTGGGCGAGCGCCTCGTCGCGCTGGGCGTGTGCGAGGGCGAGATTCGACCGATTGCGGCCGCCGTCGACGAGCGGCAGCGTGACATTGGGAATCACCGACCACACGCCCGCGCCGGACGACAGCAGGTCGTGCAGCGCGCTGCTTCCCGAACCGATCGCGCTCGTCAACGCGATACGCGGAAAAAACGCCGCGCGTGCGGCGCCGATGTTCGCGCGCGTGGCCTGTAGTTCGTGCTCCGCCGCGATCACGTCCGGACGCCGGGCGAGCAGCGACGACGGCAGGCCCGGCGCGAGCGACGGCATCACCGCGCCGTCGTCGAGCGCGAGCGGCGTGTCGGCCAGCGCCGGCGTCGCACCGACGAGCAATGCCAGCGCATCGGCCGCCGATGCACGCGCCTGCTGCAACTGGACGCCGAGCGACTCGGCCTGCTGCAGCAGGATCTCCGATTGCGTCAGGTCCAGGCGCGAGATCGCGCCGGCCGCGTGACGCAGCCGGAAAATCCGCAGCGATTCGCGTCGCGTGTCGATCGTCGCGCGCGTCAGCGCGATCCGTTCATCGATCTCGCACAAGGTCAGATAGGCGTCCGCCACGCCGGTGATCACGCTCAACGTCACCGCCTGCCGGGCGGCGTCGCTCGCGAGATAGCGCTGCAGCGCCGCCGCTTTCAGGTTGCGCACGCGGCCCCAGAAATCGATCTCCCATTGCGTCTGCGCCAGCTGGATCTCGTAGACCTGGCCGATGACCGGCGCCGGCGTCAGGAAGCCGCCCGGCGTGCGAAACCGCGCATAGGCCGCGCCGGCGCCGATCGTCGGCCACTGATCCGCGCGGCGAATGCCGTAGACGGCGCGTGCCTGTTCGACGCGTGCGACCGCTGCGCGCAGATCCCGATTGTTGGCGAGCGCCTGCCCGATCAACGCGCGCAGACGTCCGTCGACGAAGTAGTCTTGCCACGCAGGCGGCGCTTGCGCAATGGCGGCGCCGCGGGCGGACGGATCGGGGAACGCGGCGGGAATCGGCGCGGCGGGACGTTCGTCGGGTGGCGCGAGCGACAGGCATCCCGACAGCATGGCCGCGCCGGCCGCTAGCGCAACGAGACGAATGCGCCGCGGGACGGCAGGCTGAAACAGCGGGGAAAGCGCGACGACGCGCATGGGATGCCTCATCGGATACGGGAACGGGAACGCGGGATGGCGCCGCCCCCATGGCGACGCCGCTTCGGGTTCACTTATATCCGACGAATGCCGCGCGCTCCCTTGATCTGCGTCACCGCGGCCGTCATGCGTTTCGAGTGAAGCCTCGCTTGACAGGCATCCGGCCGATCGTCCAGCCGAGGTTCGATTTACGGGCGGTCGCCGGGCGCGAGATTCAGCAGCACGACGAACGACAGGATGCTCAGCATCAACGTGACGATCGAATATCTGAACACCCGCTCGTCGAACAGCATGCCGTGCACGATGCCGGCCAGCGACGCCAGCGCGATGAACACGCTGAGCGTCGCGAGTGCGATGCGGTACTGCTTTCGGTTCATGACGGTCTCCCGGGAAGCGGCTCGGTCATCGCGCCGCGACATGTTCGCGGCGTCTTTCGCCATGATCGAGTCGCGCTCCGGCGGCCCGTTGATCTGCATCAACGGACAAATCGGCCGGTTGCGCACCGGGCCGCCGTGGCCGCAAGCCCGCGGTTGGTTGATCCTCGTCAAGCCGCCGGCGCCGCCATGCGCGATGCTGAATCGGGTACGGCGCACGTCCGGTCGCACGCTTCGCGATCGGCACGCGCCAGGACGGGAGACCGACATGAAGTCCGATGCAGCACTCAAGCAGGATGTCGAGCAGGCGCTGTTCTGGAATCCGGCGATCGATTCGCGCCGGATCGACGTCGACGTGCGCGACCGGATCGTGACGCTGCGCGGCACGGTCGACAGCTGGGCCCGGAAGCTCGAGGCGCAGAAAACCGCGCTGCATGTCGCGGATGCGCGTGCGCTGGTGCTCGAACTGAACGTCGAGCCGCCGGAGGATGCCTGCGCCGACCACGAACTGGCGATCGCGATCACGTTCGCGCTCGGCTGGCAGGAGGCATTGCGCGATCACCGGATTCGCGTCGAAGTCGATCACGGCTGCGTGACGCTCGACGGCGAGGTCGATCATGCGTTCCAGAGCCGTGCGGCGGAAAAGATGGTGAGCCGGATGAAAGGCGTCGTCGGCGTCGCGAACCGCATTCGGGTGCGGGCCGACCAGACGGTGCCCGACGTCGGCACGCGGATTGCCGAAGCGCTGGCCCGTCGCGCGCAGCGCGAATCCGCCGGGATCGCGATCGATGCGGACGACGGCATCGTCACGCTGACGGGCACGGTCGCGTCGCTGGCGGAAAGGCGTGCCGCGTGCGGCGCGGCGGCGTCGGTCAGGGGCGTGCGCGAGGTCGTCGACCGGTTGACCGTCGCGTGAGCGTCGCGCCTGTACCGTCCGCTACCACGGAGAAGCCGCCATGAATCGTTCGCATTCCGGCCCCGGCCGCAATTATCTGCGCCGCGCGCGAACTGGACCCGTGACGCGGCCTGAGCGGTCGCGGGTTCGGCGCACAGCCTCGACGTCATGAAGAAAACCTTCGACTACGCCGGGTTGATGATCCCGATCGCGTTCGCGGTCCTGGTCGCCTATCAATTGCTGTCGGCCCAGCCGGCGACGACATCGATTTCGTACAGCGATTTTCATCGGCTCGTCGACGCGCGGCTCGTCGACGAGCTCGAAATCGGTCAGGCGTCGATCTCGGGCGTGCTGCGCATGCCGCAGGCCGCCACCATGCTGCCGGCGTCCGACGCGGGCGCCGTCAAGAAGGCAGGGCCGCCGTGGCGCTTCACGACGAACCGCGTCGGCGACGACCATCTGGTCGCCGCGCTGACGGCAGCCGGCATCCGCTATCGCGGCGTGCCGGATTCGGGCTGGATCGCGATGCTCGCGACGTGGCTGCTGCCGATGCTCGTGCTCGTGCTGGCCTGGAACTTCATGATGCGGCGGCCGGGCGGGATGAGGGACCTGAGCGGCATGGGCAAGAGCCAGGCGCGCGTGTACGTGCAGCAGGAAACCGGCATCACGTTCGACGACATCGCGGGGATCGACGAGGCGAAGGCCGAGTTGCAGCAGATCGTCGCGTTCCTGCGCAGCCCCGAACGCTATCAGCGGCTCGGCGGCAAGATCCCGAAGGGCGTGCTGATCGTCGGCGCGCCGGGCACCGGCAAGACGCTGCTGGCACGCGCCGTCGCCGGCGAGGCCGGTGTGCCGTTCTTCACGATCAGCGGATCGGCATTCGTCGAGATGTTCGTCGGCGTGGGCGCGGCCCGCGTGCGCGACCTGTTCGAACAGGCGCAGCAGAAGGCGCCGTGCATCGTGTTCATCGACGAGCTCGACGCGCTCGGCAAGGCGCGCGGCGTCGGGCTGATGTCCGGCAACGACGAGCGCGAACAGACGCTCAATCAACTGCTGGTCGAGATGGACGGTTTTCAGGCGAATTCGGGCGTCATCATCATGGCCGCGACCAACCGGCCGGAAATCCTGGATCCCGCGCTGCTGCGCCCCGGGCGGTTCGACCGGCACATCGCGATCGACCGGCCGGACCTGACCGGCCGCAAGCAGATCCTGGCCGTCCATACGAAGCGCGTGAAGCTCGCGCCGGAAGTCGACCTCGCGGAGCTGGCGCAACGCACGCCGGGCTTCGTCGGCGCCGATCTCGCGAACGTCGTCAACGAAGCCGCGCTGCATGCGGCCGAACTCGACAAGCCGGCGATCGCGATGGCCGATTTCGACGAAGCGATCGACCGCGCATTGACGGGCATGGAGCGCAAGAGCCGCGTGATGAACGAACAGGAGAAGCGGACCATCGCTTATCACGAAGCCGGGCACGCGCTCGTCGCGCAAAGCCGCGCGCATTGCGATCCGGTGAAGAAGGTGTCGATCATCCCGCGCGGGATCGCGGCGCTCGGCTATACGCAGCAGGTGCCGACCGAGGATCGCTACGTGCTGCGCAGGAGCGAACTGCTCGACCGGCTCGATGTCCTGCTCGGCGGGCGGGTGGCCGAGGAACTCGCGTTCGGCGACGTATCGACCGGCGCGCAGAACGATCTCGAACGCGCGACCGCGCTCGCGCGGCACATGGTCATGCAGTACGGGATGAGCGACCGGATCGGGTTGATGACGCTCGACGACGCGGTATCGCAGGGCGGCGCGCCGGCCGTGTGGACACCGGGCGACGGCCATTGCAGCGAGCACACCGCGCAACTGATCGATGAAGAGGTGCGCGCGCTGCTCGACGACGCGCACGCGCGGGTCACGGCGACGCTCGGCGCGCACCGCGATGCGCTGGAGCGGATCGCGCGCAGCTTGCTGCAGCACGAATCGATCGATCACGACGGGCTGATGGCGCTCATCACGCCGGCGGGCGATACCGGCGATACCGGCGACGCGCGGCGGCCCACGCAGGCCGACACGGAAATGGCCACGGAAGCCCGCGTCTGAACGAACGGTCGCCCGGTCGCGCCAAGCGTCGGCCGCTGGTCTGCGTGCGCCGTTCAACAGCCGATGCAGACCGGGCGCTCGCGCCGCGCCTGCGCCGCGTCGGCGGTCACGACCGACGCGAGCCGCGGATCGGGCCGAAACACCGTGATGCCCTTGAGCCCGTCACGCCATGCCTGGAAGAACAGAGCGTCGACGTCCGCGAGGGAACACCGCGCCGGCAGCGTCACGGTCTTCGAGATGCCGGCGTCGACGCACGGCTGCAGCGCCGCGAGCATCGCGACATGATCGACCGGCGCGATGTCCGCCGCCGTGACGAAATAATCCGGCAGCCTGACGGTGCCGCCGTGCAGGTCGCGAAACAGCCGGTAAGCGTGATTCTCGACACGAAACGGCCGCACCCGTCCGTCCGCGGTGCGCACGAGGCGCCGCTGGGTCCAGCCGAGCGCCGGCTCGATCCCGTTCGAACAGTTGTCGCAGAACGCGAGACTCACGCTGCCGGCCGGCGCGAACGACAGCAGGTGGCTGTTGCGCAGCCCGTGCCGCGCGATCGCGTGGTGCACCTTCAGCGGCAGCGGCATGCGATGCGCGGGGCCGGTCAGATAGGCGGCGGGGTCGTACGCGGGAAACGCGCCGCGCTCGGCGGCAAGCGCGGCCGACGCGGCGAACGCATGCTCGCGCATCGTCAGCGCGATCCCGCGTGCGAACGCCCGCGCTGGTGCACCGTCGTATCGCAGCCGCAGCATCGTCAGCGCGTCGCCCAGGCCGGTGACGCCGACGCCGATGCGGCGCGTGCGCCGCGCCTCGTGGGCGTGCGCGGCGAGCGGCCACGCGCTCAGGTCGAGCACGTTGTCGAGCATGCGCACCTGGATGCGCACCGCGTCGGCGAGCCCGGGGAAATCGAAGCGCGGCGTGCCGTCGACCCCGAACGGATGATGGACGAAACGCGACAGGTCGATCGGCCCGAGCACGCAACTGCCGTACGGCGGCAGCGGCTGCTCGCCGCACGGGTTCGTCGCGTCGATCCGCTCGTGTTCGCGCAGCGGATTCGCGTCGCGGATCGTGTCGAGGAACAGCAGCCCCGGCTCCGCGCTGTCGCGCGCCGCGCCGACGATCTCGTGCCAGAGCGTGCGTGCCGGAATCGTCGCGTAAAGATATCGTCCGTCCGGCCGCCGGGGCCGTGCGCCGGCCCCGGAAAGGGGCCGCGCGTGATGGACGAGCGCCCAGGGCAGGTCCTGCCGGACTGCCTCCATGAACGCATCGGTGACGCCGACCGACAGGTTGAACGTCGGCCAGCGCGCCCGTCCGCGTTTGGCGGCGACGAAGGCCGCGAGATCCGGATGATCGCAGCGCAGCACCCCCATTTGCGCGCCCCGGCGCGGGCCGGTGAACGGCAGCGTCCGGCACATCGCGTCGAAGCGGTCGATCGCGACGCATGCACCCCGTTCGGACGACACGCGCCGTTCGTACGCGCCGGCAGGCGGCATCGGCGAGAAGTCGTAGCCGATTCCGCCGCCCATCAACAGCGTGAGCCGTGCGTCGTCGAGCGCACGCGCGAGTGCTGCATCGATGTCGCGCCATGGCGCACCCGGCGGCATCGCGAGCGGATGGACGAAGCAGTTGACCATCGTTCCGCCGGTATCCGCGCCGGCATTCGCGAGGATGCGGCCCGCGCCGATCGCGCCGCGCTGCAGGTTCCGGAAGAATGCGCGCGCCGCCTGGGCGCGCAGCTCGGCCGGCTCGGCGAGCGACAGCGCCTGCGCGACGCGATGGAAGAGGGCCTCGCGAGACGTTTCGCCGGGCCGCGCATAGCGTTCGGTGAACACGGTGGTGCAAAGCGGCTGCTCGTCCATGGCGGGGCTCGGCAACGATGAATGACTCACTGTAGGAGCCCGCCCGGACGCGTCGTTGATCGAGCGCAAGCGAGCGCCTTCGCGGCGTGGCTTGACGGCGGTCAACGCGGTGGCCGGCATTGAACGTAAGGTGGAGCCACGGCCGGCGTGCATCGGTTGCCGGGCGTCGCCGCGCCGGCGTCCGTTCCGAGAAGCCGGCGGGGCGTCCCCGCCATCGACCGAGAGCCACCCACCATGACCGACATCGTGACCGTCACGTTGAATCCCGCCGTCGATGTTGCTACGTCGGTCGAGCACATCGTCGAGTCGCACAAGCTGCGCTGCGCGCGGCCGCGGCGCGACCCCGGCGGCGGCGGAATCAACGTCGCCCGGACCGTTCACCGGCTCGGCGGCGATTGCGTCGCGCTGTACCTCGCCGGCGGGCCGACCGGCGACGTCCTGACGCGGCTGCTCGAAGCCGAGCATCTGCCGAGCGAGCGCATCCGGATCGCCGGCGAGACCCGCGAGAACGTGTGCGTGACCGAGACGGCGACCGGGCGCGAATACCGCTTCCTGATGCCGGGGCCGACGCTCACGCAGGCCGAGTGGCGCGACTGCGCGGCGCGCATCGACGCGATGCAACCGGCGCCGCGCTATCTCGTCCTGAGCGGCAGCCTGCCGCCCGGCGCCCCCGACGATCTCTACGCGACGTTGGCGCGGACGGCGAAGGCCAGAGGCAGCCGCGTGGTGGTCGACGCGGCGGGCCGGGCGCTGCAGGCGGCCCTCGAGGCCGGCGTGCATCTCGTCAAGCCCAGTATCGGCGAACTGAGCGCGCTGGCCGGCGAATCGCTCGACGACACGTCGGCATGCCGGAAGGCGAGCGAACTCGTGGCGCGCGGCCACGCCGACATCGTCGCGTTGACGCTCGGCGCGCGCGGCGCATGGGTCGTCACGCGCGATCGCACGCTGCGCCTGCCCGGCAGGCCGGCGGCGGTATGCAGCACGGTCGGCGCCGGCGACAGTTTCGTCGGCGGCATGGTGTGGGCGCTGGCGCGCGGCGTGCCGTTCGACGATGCGTGCCGCTACGCGCTGGCGGCGTCGGCGGCATCGGTCGAGCATCCGGGGACGGCACTGTGCACGCGCGACGACGTCGAGCGGATTCATGCCGAACTGGTTGCGCAGGCAAGCTGACGGGCGGGCGGCGCGAACCCATCAGAGTCGTTCGACGTGTGCAAGGATTGCTTCGGCGTGGCGTAACGGCGGCGTTTCGATCAACTTGACGGGGCCTGACGGGCACGCGAAACCGCGGCGTCGGATGGCATTGCGTCAGACGAATCGCCGGTTGTTTGGGGTGCATGCGTGCGCTTGATGACCGGCGTCAACACCGCTCGTGCTGCAAGAGCGAAGATCGATGTTCGCGCGGGTCGATCGCGAGTCGACCGACGGCCCGCGTCGCCCGGGCAGGGGAGGGAACATGAATGCCGCGATGCTTTGCACCCGCGATGTCGCCATGTGTTCCGCGCAGATGACCGTCGTCGAGGCGGCCGCGATGATGCGCGATGCACACGCCGGCGATCTGGTCGTCGTACGTGAAAGAGAAGGACGATACGAGCCGGTCGGCATGCTGACCGACCGGGACATCGTGCTCGCCGTCGTCGGCCCCGACGCGCCGGCCGGTTCATTGTTCGTCGGCGACATCATGTCGGCCCCGGTCGCCGTCGCGGACGTCGACGACGATCTCTGGCTGCTCGCGAAGCGGATGCGCCAGCATGGCGTACGCCGATTGCCGGTAGTGGGCGACGGCGGTGCGCTGGTCGGCATCGTGTCGCTCGACGACCTGCTGCGCGCGGCCGCCGCGCTGCTCGACGAACTACGCCTCGTGGCGGCACGCCAGCCGTATTTCGAGGAAAAACAGCGTGGATGATGCGGTGTACGTCAGGGAGGGTTGCGACGTGCCTGCTCATCCACCCCTTCGCGCGTATATCGATACGGCGCCGGACACCTGTACGAGCGTCATCGTCGACCTGAACTGAAACGCGAGGCTCATCTCGATCCGCGCGGCGCGGATCAGGCGCTGCGCGTCGTGACCGACCGGGGCCGTTACGCCGGGCTGTTCGATTAAGACGATCCTACGCGCCCGTTCGGCCGTCGACCGTGCGCGCTCCCATCCCGTGCGATGCGACGCGTCAGATCGGGGAGCAGCGTTTGCGCGCGTAACGTCGCCGGCCCGGCGCCCTCCGTGAACGCGGGGGGCCGTTTCACGCGGGCCGCACAACGCGCGGCTGCGCGCGTAGCACCGCGAACAACGGCGCCCAGAATGCGCGGTCGCCGTATGCCGCGGCGTCGCAATCGGTATCGAAGCGGATCGCGATCGCGGCCTCGGCCGGGGCCAGCGTCTCGGCCTGGTCGATCTGCCGGGCCAGTACGGCCGTATCGGCGTCGGACGCATCGTGCCCGCGCTCGGCCCGCGCCGCGACACGCGCGACGAGCGTTGCCCGGCTCGCGACGAAATCGAGAACCGCGACGCGTACGCCGAGCCGCGCGGCGAGCGAGATGAAGGCCGCGCGGTGGCGCCGGCGCAGGAACGTTGCGTCGACGATCGCCGTGTAGCCGCTGCCGAGGACCACGCCGGCCTGCTCACGCAGTCTTTCGTAGATCGCGTCGATCGCCGAATCCGCGTAAGCGGCAGCGGACAGCCGGGTGTGCTCGGGCGCGCGGGCGTCGCGCTTGCGTTCGGCGTCGCTGGACAGCCGGATCGCGCCGATCTGTTCCGCCAGCGCGCGGCTGGCCACCGATTTGCCCGAACCGGACACGCCATGGCACAGCAGCAATGCCGGTTGCACATCGCACCGTGCCCGCGCCATGTCCGACGCAATCCGCAGATACCGACGGCGGGCCGCGTCGTCGCCGCGCAGCCGCGCAGTCATCGCCTGCACCAGCGCGCGATAGACGAAGTAGCACGGCAGCACGCCCAGCGCCGCATGGTCGCCCGTGCGGGCGAGCCATTCGGACAGGAGGCGGCGGGCGCAGTCGGCTCGCCCGCGGGCGGAATAATCCATCAGCGCAAACGCGAGGTCGCTCGCCACGTCGATCCAGCGCAGCGTGTCGTCGAACTCGATGCAGTCGAACATCAGGATGCGGTTGCGCCAGCGGACGACGTTGTCGAGATGCAGATCGCCGTGGCACGCGCGCACGAATCCGCGTGCATGCCGCTCGGCGAACTGCGGTGCGACGCGGGCCAGCTCGGCCTCGTACCAGCGGCGCAGCGCAACTTCCCCGGGCACCGTGACGTCGAGCGTGTCGCACAACTGCCGGCATTGAGCCACGACGCTGGCCGCGCTGCCCGGGCGGCCGCGCGGCGCACGGCGCGGCGCGTGCAGATGATGGCGGGCCAGTGTATCCGCGAGGGCGTCCGCGTCCGCCAGCCCCGCGCCGTGCGATGCGCTGCGGACCGACAACATGGCCTGCGCGTCGAACCGGCGCATCCGCACCACGTACTCGCCGGGCACCGCCTGCTGTCGATAGCGGCGCGCGCCGGTTTGCACGGGCGGGCCGAAGGCGCTGCGCCGGCCGCGCGCCACGATCGGCCAGACGCCCAGGTAAAGCGGGCCGGCGAACGGCCGGTTGAGCGTGCACTCCGCCAGTGCGCAGCGGCGACGCTGCGCGGGGCGGACGAGATCGACGAACGCGAATCGAACGGGCTTGATGCGCTTGTATGCGTAGCGCCCCGCCAGATAGACGACGGACAGATGGGTTTCGATCCGTACGATCCGGCCGGCGGGGTGGGAGTATGTGGCAGGCCGACGCAACGCGCGATCGAATTGCATGGCTTTTCGTCGTGCGGCTCCCCGGCTCGACGTGAACGGCAGACGTGGCGCTCTGGACATGGCGAACGAATCGATGGGCAGGGCGACCGCATGTCGCAGCGCCCGGGGGGTGTAGTCGAACGGAAACGGCACGTTCCCGTCTGCGCGATGCCGCGGGACCTGGCCGGCAGGCCGGGCACACGCGTGCGACGCCCCCATTGCAGCCGACTGTCGCCCGTTGCGGCTTGATGCGCGTCAAGCGCGCCGACGCCGCGATCGATCGTTGATCTGGCTCAGCGGATGGCACGGCGCGATCGCAAAAAATGGGGCACCTGTTCGACGAGATCCGCCATGGCCTTTCGACTGATCGCCTGCCTGCTGTTGTTGTCGTGCGTGTGGCCGGTTGCGTCCGCCGACGTCGCGTCGATCGCTTCTCCACCGCAGCGCGTGCTGATCCTGGCCTACCACCGGTTCGCGTCCGCGCGCCTGGATTCGATGACGGTGCGCGTCGACACGTTCCGCGACCAGTTGCAGGCGATCGAGGCGAACGGCTACCGCATCGTGCCGCTCGCCGACGTCGTACGCTGGCATGACGGCCAGCGCGATGCCGTGCCGGCGCGCGCGGTCGCGATCACGGTCGACGACGGTCACCGCTCGGTGTACGAGGTGCTGCGCCCGTTGCTGGCGGCGCATCCGGCGCCGGTCACGCTGTTCATCTATCCGTCGGCCATCTCCAATGCCCGCTACGCGATGACGTGGGACCAACTCCGCACGCTCGGGCGGGCCGGCGGATTCGACATCGAGTCGCATACGGTCTGGCATCCGAATTTCCGCAGCGAGCGTGCCCGGCTCGCGCCGGACGACTACCGGCGTTTCGTGTCGTTCCAGCTGAGCCGGTCGCGCGCGCGGCTCGAGGCCGAAACCGGCGAGCCGGTCAGTCTGCTGGCCTGGCCGTTCGGCATCCACGATGCGCAGACCGACGCGCTCGCCGCTCGCGAAGGCTATGTCGCGGCGTTCACGCTCGATGCCCGCCCCGTTCGTGTCACCGACCCGGCCATGGCGTTGCCGCGCTATCTGATGACGGACGCGTGCGACACACGATGCATGAACGGAATACTGAGAACCGCCGGAGAAAACCGTGATTGAGCGCCTGTTCGTCTGTCTGCTCGTGTCGCTCGCCGGTTTCGCCGTCCGGGCGGCGCCCGTCGCGATCAACGTTGTCGATGCCACGAACGGGCGTCCGCTGGCCGGCGCGATCGGCCACGCGGCGGGCGTGAACCGGACCGCGGATCGCGATGGCGCGTTTTCACTGGAGCTCGATGCGAACGGGACACGCGTCAGCGTGCGTGCGGCGGGCTACGCGCGAACGGAAGTCACGCTGACGCCGGCCGCGGTCGCGCACACGATCCGCATGACGCCGATGCGCCCGAAAGCGGTCTACCTGTCCGCATACGGCGTCGCGGATCGCACGCTGCGCGACGCGGCGCTGGCCCTCCGGGACAAGACGGCGATCAATGCGCTCGTCATCGACGTGAAGGGCGACAGCGGCGTGACGCCTTATCGCAGCCAGGCGCGTGAGATTTCCGGCGCGGCGAACAATGTATCCGGCGCGATCGTTCATCCGCCCGATCTGCCGGACCTGCTGCGGACGTTCCACGCACGCGGCCTTTACCTGATCGCGCGCATCGTCGTGTTCAAGGACGATCCGCTCGCGCGCGCCCATCCCGAGTGGGCCGTGCGCGACGCGGCCGGCGAGATCTGGGAAGACCGCGAGCATCAGCGCTGGATCGACCCGACGTCGCGCGCGGCGTGGCAGCACAATTACGATGTCGCCGAAGAGGCGGCCCGCATGGGCTTCGACGAAATCCAGTTCGACTACCTGCGGTTTCCCGACGCCAACGGCCTGCGGTTCGCCGAGCCGAATACCGAACCCAACCGGGTCGCGGCGATCAGCGGATTCCTCACCGGTGCGCGCGCGCGGCTGCAGCCGTACAACCTCTACCTGTCGGCCGATATCTTTGGGTACGTCTGCTGGAACGCCGACGATACGGCAATCGGACAGCGGCTCGATGCGCTCGTGCCGGTGGTGGACTACGTGTCGCCGATGCTGTATCCGTCCGGCTTCACGTGGGGCCTGCCCGGTTGCCGGAAACCGACCGAGCATCCGGGCGAGATCGTTTCGCGGTCGCTGGAGGAGGCGAAGCGCCGCACCGGGCTGGACGGTGTCCGGTTCAGGCCGTGGCTCCAGGCGTTTCGCGACTATGCATTCGATCGCCGGCTGTTCGATGCCGACGAGATTCGCGCCCAGGTCGACGCGGCCGATGCGGCAGGCACGGATGGCTGGATGCTGTGGAACCCGCGCAATCGCTACGATCCTGTCGCGGTGCCGCGCTGACCGGCAGGCCCGGATGAAGGTCGCGATCGACGATTGAATCATCGCCAGCTCCTCGATCCGGCGGCGGGGCGGAAGAACCGCGCCCCGGCCGCGACATGTTGTGTCCTGTCACGTCTCCAGTATTGGCGGCGGCGCCGCTCGGGACGACGGGGCGCGATGGTTTTATCGCGGTGACTGCCCCGGCTGCGTGCTCGTCGACTGCCGCGCACTTGACATGCGTCAACGGGAGATCGTGGTTTCGCGCGACGCTGGCATCGTCCTCGATACGCATGCGCGAGGTGCGTGGTCAATCAGGAGAGTGAAGATGGGTGCCCCAACCGTGAAGATGCTGCTGCTGGCAGCGTGCCTGCTGAACGTCGGCGCGAGCGCGCTGGCCGACACGTCGACCGAACCGGTCGTGCGCAACGGTGTCGCTTATATCACCGGCGGAATCGGCCAGGACGAGGTCACCGCGTTTCGCGACGTTGCGCCTCGATATAACCTGCGGCTCACGTTCGCCTCGAAGTCCGGCCAGTATCTTTCCGATGTCGATGTCTCGCTGTCGTCGGGCAAGTCGACGGTGCTCGACGTTCGCACGCGCGGGCCGTTCCTGTTCGCGCGCGTGCCGCCGGGGAGATACACCGTGTCCGTGCACGACCGGGCCGTTCAGGAAGTCCGGCGCGTCGTCGTCCCGGCGCGGGGGGCCGTCGATGTGCGCTTTTCGTGGCACGACCCTGACCGGCGCGGGACGATGCGTCTGTGTACGGGGTGCGCCGGCCCGCAGGCGCAACCGGACCGCTAGCCACACTGCGATCGGCCCTCCGCAACCGGAACCGGATGCGCCGAACCCGCCTTGCACGGCAACCGGAAGAATGGTCATGTCCCGAATTCCCTGGTCGATCGAGCTCGCGTTGCTGGTCCTGGCGGCCGTTACGCTCGCGGCAGGCGGCATGTGCGCGGCATTCGGCCTGCCTTCGCTCGCGCGGGTGGTGTGGCTGCTGGGTACGGTGCCGGTCTTGCTCGCGTTGACGGTCTCCCTTGCAAGGGCCGTGGTGAAACGGCAGGCCGGTATCGACGTGCTCGCATGGCTGGCAATCGGCCTCGCAATCGCGCTCGACGAGACGCTGACGGCCGCGGTCATCGCGTTGATGCTCGCAAGCGGCCGGACGCTGGAACGGTATGCGCAAGATCGCGCGCAACGCGAGATGACCGCGCTGCTCGGTCGCGCGCCCCGGCAGGCGACCCGGTTCGAGAACGGCGAATGGCGTGCCGTCGCGCCGGACACCATTATTCCGGGTGACAGGCTGCTCGTGCGTAGCGGCGAATGCGCGCCGGTCGACGGCACGTTGACCGGCGACGCGGAGCTCGACGAATCGATGCTGACCGGCGAGTCGTCCACCCAGCGGCGACGTTCCGGGGAAAACGTCTGCGGCGGCGCGGTCAACGCAGGCGCGCCGTTCGAAATGGTCGCCCGCACCACGGCTGGCGACAGCACGTTCGCAGGCATCGTCCGCATGGTCGAGCGCGCTCGACACGAGCGCGGCCCGTCCGTGCGTCTCGCGGATCGTTACGCCGCGTTCTTCGTGTGCGCCGCGCTGCTCGTCGCCGGCATCGCGTGGCTGCTGACCGGCGACGTCGCGCGCGCGCTCGCCGTGCTCGTCGTCGCCACGCCTTGTCCGTTGATCCTCGCCGTGCCGGTCGCGATCGTGTCCGGCCTGTCGCGCTGTTCGAAGCGCGGCATCCTCGTCAAAGGCGGGGGCGCGCTTGAACGCCTGGCGCAAGCGACGATCCTGTTCTTCGACAAGACCGGCACGCTGACGGGCGGGCGCGCCCGCATCGTGGCGATCGAATGCGGTGCCGGCATCGGAACGGACGACGTGCTGCGTTTCGCGGCATCGTTGGCCCAGGCGTCGGGCCACGTCATTTCCGATGCACTGACGGTCGCGGCGCGAGAACGCCGAATCGACCTGTCGCCGCCGTCGCACGTCCTCGAAACGGCCGGCGAGGGCGTGACCGGCCGGGTCGACGGCCGGCCCGTCAGGATCGGCAAGTTCGGATACGTCCGCGCCGGCTCGGCGGATGCCCCGTGGAGCGGGGCATTCCTGAAGCGGGTCGGCAACGCGGGCGGGGCTGCCGTGTTCGTCGGCGTCGATGGCGTCATGGTCGGCGCGATCCAGATGGCCGACCAGGTGCGGCTGGAAACGCCGCGGGCGTTACGGCTGCTCAAACGCGAGGGCGTCGAGCGCCTCGTCATGCTGACCGGCGACCGGCGCGACATTGCCCGGGCCGTCGGCGAACTGCTCGGCGTCACCGACGTGCGCGCCGAACAGACGCCGGCGGACAAGCTTGCCGCGATCCAGGCCGCCCGCAAGGACGGCGTGACGATCATGGTCGGCGACGGCGTGAACGACGCGCCGGCGCTGGCGGCGGCAGACGTCGGCATCGCGATGGGCGCGCGTGGCGCGGCCGCGTCATCCGAAGCCGCCGACGTGGTCTTGCTGGTGGATCGGCTGGATCGACTCGTGGATGCGGTGCGCATCGCCCGTCGATCGCGCCGGATCGCGCTCGAGAGCGTGGTGGTCGGCATGTCGTTGTCGATCGTCGCGATGGCGATCGCGGCGGCGGGATATCTGCCGCCGATTGCCGGTGCGGTGATTCAGGAAGTCGTCGACGTCGTCGTGATCGTCAATGCGCTGCGCGTGCTGCTCGTGCGCCCGCGGCGGCCTGAAACCCGGCTGGCCGATGTCGACGTCGAGCAACTCAAGCGCGAGCACGCGGCCTTGTCGCCGTTGCTGGACCGGATCAGGGAACTCGCGGGCCGCTTGCCGCAACTATCTGGAGCCGGCATCGCCAGCGAGCTTGCCGACGTCGTCGACGCGCTGGATCAACGGCTGCTGCCGCACGAGCGCGCCGACGACCGGGAGGTCTACGCGCGTCTTGCGCCGTTGCTCGGGGGTGAGGATCCGCTCGCGGCGATGAGCGGCGCCCATCGGGAGATCTTCACGTTGGTCCGATCGCTCAGGCAGATGGTCGCGGACCTGTCGCGCGACGGGACGGACGCCATGCAGGTTCAGGCGATTCAACGCGTGCTGTACGGGCTCGACGCGATCGTACGCCTGCATTGCGCGCAGGAGGAGGAACTGTTCCACGCCGTCGGCGCGGATGCGTGACGACGCGTCGAAACGCGTCGCGCATGCGCTGCGCGACGAAAGCCGGATCATGCAGCAGCGGTCGATGTCGGCGCGGCCCCCCAGTGTCGACGATGCCGCCTTCCGCACTATGCGTGAACGGCGACCCGATACCGCGTGGTCTGCCGATAGACGTCGCCCGGACGAACGATCACGTCGTCGCGCAGGCCGTCCATGTTGACCTGGTCCGGAAAGCCGCCCGCCTCGACGCACAGCGCCGCGTGCTGCCCGCAGCGCGTGCCGCCGCTCACGCGCAGGCCGTCGAGATAGTTGCCCGTATAGAGCTGCAAACCGCGCTGATCGGTCGACACGATCAACTCGCGGCCGCTTTCGGGATCGTAGATTCGCGCGACCGGCCGGACCTCGCGCGCGCCGTTGCCCACGACGTAGCAATGATCGAAGCCGCGCGCCCGCGCCAGTTGCGCATGCGGCCAGTCCAGACGTGCGCCGAGCGGCGCGCTTTGCCGGAAATCGAACGCCGTGCCCGTCACGTCGGCCGTGCCGGTCGGGATCAGCGCGTCGTCCACTTCGAGGAACGCGTCGGCGTCGATGTGCAGCAGATGGCCGCGCACGTCGCTGCCCGCGCGCCCGTTCAGGTTGAAGTAGCTGTGGTTCGTCAGGTTCAGCGGCGTCGGCGCATCGGTCCACCCCGAATAATCGATCGTCAGCGTGCCGTCGTCGTCGAGCGTATAGCGCACCTGCACGCTCACGTTGCCGGGGAATCCCGCATCGCCTTCCGGCGAATCGAGCCGCAGCGTGAGCGCGCCGCTATCGTCGACCACGTCCCAGCGCGCGCGATGAAAACCGTTCGCGCCGCCGTGCAGCAGATTGCCGTTTTCGTTGCGGTCGAGCAGGTAATCGACGCCGTCGAGCGTGAAGCGCGCGCCGGCGATCCGGTTCGCCCAGCGGCCGACGGTCGCGCCGAGATAGGCGCCGGATGCGAGGTACTCGGCCGGCGTGTCGTGCGCGAGCACGATGTCGGCCAGGCGCCCGGTGCGATCGGGCGCGAGCCACGACACGACGGTCGCGCCGAGGTCGCTGACGACGACGCGCATCCCGTGCGCGTTGCGCAGCGTGTAGCGCCGCACGGGCTCGCCGTCGGGCAGCGTGCCCCACGGCTCGGCCAGCACGCGTGCCGCGCCGGGTGTCAGAGGTGAGGATTCGGTATCGATGTGCATGAGTGGATGTCGAATGGGCGGCGCGTGTCAGTTCGTGGCGGCCGCACGGTCCTGATATTCGCGCGGCGTGCAGCCGAGTTCGCGCCGGAACACCGCGTACATGTATTGAAGCGACGTGAACCCGCAACGGATCGCGACTTCGGCGCTTGACGCCTGCCGGCCGGCGAGCAGCGCCTGCGCGGCTTCGAGTTTGTGACGCAGGATCTCCTGATGGACGGTGCGCTGCAGTTCGCGCCGGAAGTGCTCCTCGAGCAGCGAGCGCGACACGCCGACGTAGTCGGCGACCTGTTCGGTCTTGATGCCCTGGCACGCGTACTGACGGATGAAATGCCGCGCGCGCATCACGTGCGGGCTCGCCAGCGGCTGGTGGCGCGTCGATTCGAGCACGTTGATGCCGACCGGCGGCACGAGAATGCGCTGCCCGGGAAAGCGCGCCCCCAGTAGCATCCGGTGCAGCAGGTGCGCGGCGGTGCGGCCCATTTCCTCGGTGCCCTGGATCACCGACGACAGCGGAATGCGCGTCAGCGTGCGTGTGAGCGGATCGTTGTCGATCCCGATGATCGCGACCTGTTCTGGCACCGCGATGCCGGCGATCAGGCACGCCTGCAGCAGATGCCGCGCGCGCGCATCGGTCACCGCGATCACGCCGACCGGCTTCGGCAGCGCATGCAGCCAGTCGACCAATTGCTCGATCGCGTGATTCCAGCCCGACGCGCTGGTCGACAGCCCGCGGTAGATCGGCGCGTCGAGCCCGTCCGCGCGCGCGAGCCGGTCGAACGCCTGCTCGCGCTGCTGCGCCCAGCGGTTCTCCTGCGCGACCGGCAGGCTGTACATCGCGAAGTGCGCGAGGCCGGCGCCGATCAGATGCGTATACGCGAGCGACACGAGCTTCGGGTTGTCCGTCGCAATATATGGGACATCGTCCGGGTACTGCGCCGGATCCTCGTACGACGATCCGATCGCGACGATCGGCAGCGGCGAGCCGGCGAGCGCGTCGGCGACGGCCGGGTCGTCGAAGTCCGCGATGATGCCGTCGCCGTCGAAACGTTCGATCCCGGTGAGCCGGCAGCGGAAATCGTCTTCGAGGAACAGGTCCCACACGACGCGCGTCGTGTGCAGGTATTGGCCGATGCCGCTGATGATCTCGCGGTCGTAGACCTTGTTCGCGTTGAACAGCAGCGCGATGCGGTGCGGCGTCTGGGCGGATGGGGCGCGTGTCATCTCGGTGTCGGGGCGCGCGCCTGGCGGGCGCGGTGCCGTTGTCTCCGGGGCGCGCTCGCGGAGGCGGCGCGGTTGTCTGGTGTACGGCGATTGTAGGACGGAACGCGGGCCGCACGCGTACGACTGGCAAGAAACATCAAGCACGCTGCGCAATTTCGCAATTGCCGGCCGGCAGGCGCGGGGGCACGATCCAGCCAACCGAATTCGGCCGCGTGCGTCGCCGCGACGCGCGTTGCGCTGCAACAAGAACCTGCACGGAGACGCCATGTCGTATTTCGAACCCATTCCCGCGATTCGCTACGAAGGCCCGCAGTCGGACAATCCGCTTGCGTATCACCATTACGACCCCGACAAGCGCGTGCTCGGCAAGACGCTCGCCGAACATCTGCGGATCGCGGTCTGCTACTGGCATACGTTCGTCTGGCCCGGCCACGACATCTTCGGTCAGCCCGCGTTCCAGCGGCCGTGGCAGCAGCCGGGCGACGCGCTCGAACGGGCGCGGATGAAGGCCGACGCCGCATTCGAATTCTTCACGAAGCTCGGCACGCCGTTCTATACGTTCCATGACACCGACGTCGCGCCGGAAGGCGACAGCCTGCGCGAATACGCGGCCAATTTCGCGCGAATGGCCGACTATCTCGGCGAGCGCCAGGAGGCAAGCGGCGTGCGGTTGTTGTGGGGCACCGCGAACCTGTTCTCGCACCCGCGCTTCGCGGCGGGCGCCGCGACGAACCCGAACCCCGACGTGTTCGCGTGGGCCGCGACCCAGGTGCGCCACGCGCTCGACGCGACCCATCGGCTCGGCGGCGAGAACTACGTGCTGTGGGGTGGACGCGAAGGCTACGAGACGCTGCTCAATACCGACCTGAAGCGCGAGCGCGACCAGTTCGCCCGCTTCCTGTCGATGGTCGTCGAGCACAAGCACCGGATCGGCTTCAAGGGCGCGCTGCTGATCGAGCCGAAGCCGCAGGAGCCGACCAAGCACCAGTACGACTACGACGTCGCGACCGTGCACGGCTTTCTCGTGCAGTACGGGCTGCAGAACGAGATCCGCGTGAACATCGAGGCGAACCACGCGACGCTCGCCGGTCATTCGTTCCATCACGAGATCGCGAATGCGTTCGCGCTCGGCGTGTTCGGCAGCGTCGACGCGAACCGCGGCGATCCGCAGAACGGCTGGGATACCGACCAGTTCCCGAACAGCGTCGAGGAGCTGACGCTCGCGTTCTACGAGATCCTGCGCCACGGCGGCTTCACGACCGGCGGGATGAACTTCGACGCGAAGGTGCGCCGCCAGAGCATCGATCCGGAAGACCTGTTCTACGGCCACGTCGGCGCGATCGACGTGCTCGCGCTCGCGCTCGAACGCGCGGCGGTGCTGGTCGAGAACGACCGGCTCGACGCGCTGCGCCGGCAGCGTTATGCGCGGTGGGACGATGAATTCGGCCGCAAGATCCTGTCGGGTGGCTACACGCTGGAGTCGCTGGCGGCCGACGCGCTCGCGCGCGGTGTGGACCCGCGGCATGCGAGCGGTGCGCAGGAGCGGCTGGAGAACATCGTGAACCAGGCGATCTACGGGCTGCGCTGACGCCATGTACATCGGACTCGATCTCGGCACGTCGGGCGTGAAGGCGGTGCTGCTCGACCGCGACGGCGCGGTGCGCGCCAGCGCGAGCCGCCCGCTGACGGTGAGCCGGCCGCGGCCGCGCTGGTCCGAGCAGGCGCCGCGCGACTGGTGGGAGGCCGCCTGCGGCGCGCTTGCCGCAGTCGTGGCGGATGCGCGTTCGGCCGGCATCGATCCGCGCGACATCGACGCGCTCGGGTTGACCGGCCAGATGCACGGCGCGACGCTGCTCGATGCGCACGGCGACGTGCTGCGCCCCGCGATTTTGTGGAACGACGGGCGTGCGGACGCCGAGTGCGACGAACTCGAACGGCTCGCGCCGTCGCTGCGCACGGTGGCCGGCAACGTCGCGATGCCGGGCTTCACCGCGCCGAAGCTGCTGTGGGTGCGGCGTCACGAGCCCGACGTGTTCGCGCGCATCGCCTACGTGCTGCTGCCGAAGGATTATCTGCGCTACCGGCTGACCGGCGCGTTCGCCACCGATCCGTCGGATGCCGCGGGCACGCTGTGGCTCGACGTCGCGAAGCGCGATTACGACGATACGCTGCTCGCCGCCTGCGGGCTGTCGCGCACGCAGATGCCGGCCGTCTTCGAGGGCAACCGCATCACCGGCACGCTGCTGCCGGCCGTCGCACGGGCGCTCGGCCTGCGCGAGATCCCGGTGGTGGCCGGCGGCGGCGACAACGCGGCCGGCGCGGTCGGCGTCGGGATCGTGCGGCCCGGCGACGCGCTGCTGTCGCTCGGCACGTCGGGCGTGTATTTCGCGGTGTCGGACGGGTTTCGCGCGAATCCCGAATCGGCGGTGCACAGCTTCTGCCATGCGCTGCCCGATACCTGGCATCTGATGTCGGTGATGCTGAACGCGGCCGGCTGCATCGACTTCACCGCGCAACTGGCCGGCTACGACGGCGTCGCGGCGCTGCTCGACGACGCCGAAACGCACGCACGCGCGAGCCGCCCGTGGTTCCTGCCGTACCTGAGCGCCCCCCCCACGCCGCACAACGACGTGAACGCGAAGGGCGTGTTCTATGGGCTCACGCCCGACACGCGGCGCGCCGATTTCGCGAACGCGACGCTCGAAGGCGTCGGCTTCGCGCTGCTCGACGGCATCGACGCGCTGCATGCGGCCGGGCTCGCCCCCGACAGCATTACCGTGATCGGCGGCGGCTCGCGCAGCGCGTACTGGACGCAGATGCTCGCCGATCTGAGCGGCCGCGCGCTGACGCTGCGCGAGGGCGGCGAGGTGGGGCCGGCGCTCGGCGCCGCGCGCCTCGCGCATCTCGCGCTCGAGCCCGATGCGCGGCTCGGCGACGTGTGCCCGCAGCCACCCGTCGTCGCGGTGCGCGAGCCCGATCCCGAGCGGCACGCATGGTATCGCGACGTGCGGCGGCCGACGTTTCGCGCGCTGTATCGTGCGCTCGAACCGGTGTTTGCGACCGGCGCGTGAGACGCACGTCGCAGTGACTCGATGCGGGCGGTGCAATCCGGCGGCCGCCCGCGGTTCGTGAGTGGTTCCATAACAAGGAGTGGAGACATGAAATCCGTGACGCGTCGTACCGTATTGAGTTCGCTTGCCGGCGCCGCCGCGCTGGCGATCCTCGCACTGGGCTCGCCGCTCGCCCATGCGAGCAAGGACAAGCCCGAGATCGGCTTCTGCATCGACGATCTGCGCGTCGAGCGCTGGTCGCGCGATCGCGACTATTTCGTCGCGGCCGCGACGAAGCTCGGCGCGAAGGTGTCGGTGCAGTCGGCCGATGCGAGCGAGGAGCGGCAGATTTCGCAGATCGAGAACCTGATCTCGCGCGGCGTCGACGTGATCGTGATCGTGCCGTTCAACTCGAAGACGCTCGGCAACGTCGTCGCCGAGGCGAAGAAGGCCGGCATCAAGGTCGTGTCGTACGACCGCCTGATCCTCGACGCGGACGTCGACGCATACATCTCGTTCGACAACGAGAAGGTCGGCGAACTGCAGGCGCAGGGCGTCTACGACGTGAAGCCGAAGGGCAACTATTTCCTGCTGGGCGGCGCGCCGACCGACAACAACGCGAAGATGCTGCGCGAAGGACAACTGAAGGTGCTCAAGCCCGCGATCGACCGCGGCGACATCAAGGTCGTCGGCCAGCAGTGGGTGCCCGAATGGAGCGCATCGACCGCGCTGCGGATCGTCGAGGACGCGCTGACCGCGAACAACAACAAGATCGACGCGATCGTCGCATCGAACGACGGCACGGCCGGCGGCGCGATCCAGGCGCTCGCCGCGCAGCATCTGGCCGGCAAGGTGCCGGTGTCCGGGCAGGATGCGGATCTGGCCGCGGTCAAGCGCGTGATCGCCGGCACGCAGACGATGACCGTCTACAAGCCGCTGAAGCTGATCGCGAGCGAAGCCGCGAAGCTCGCGGTCGATCTCGCGAAGGGCACGAAGCCCGCGTTCAACGCGCAATACGACAACGACAAGAAGAAGGTCGACACGGTGCTGCTGCAGCCGACGCTGCTGACCAAGCGCAACGTCGACGTCGTCGTGAAGGACGGCTTCTATACCCAGGCCCAGCTGGCGAGCCAGTAACGGCACGACGCGCGGGCGGCGCACCGTCGCGCCCGCGCGCATCCTGCGAGGCATGAACGAATGACGGAACCCTTGCTGACGATGCGCGGCATCGTCAAGGCATTCGACGGCGTGAAGGCGCTCGACGGTATCGACCTGACCGTGCGCCCCGGCGAATGCGTCGGGCTGTGCGGCGAGAACGGCGCCGGCAAGTCGACGCTGATGAAGGTGCTGTCGGGCGTGTACCCGCACGGCACGTGGGACGGCGAAATCCGCTGGGAAGGCGCGCCGCTCGCGGCATCCGGCATACGCGACACCGAGCGCGCGGGCATCGTGATCATCCATCAGGAACTGATGCTCGTGCCCGAACTGTCGGTGGCCGAGAACATCTTCCTCGGCAACGAGATCACGCTGCCGGGCGGGCGCATGCACTTCGCGGCGATGGTCCAGCGCGCGGAGGAACTGCTGCACGAACCGCGGATCGACGCGATCAACGTCGCGCAGCCGGTGATGAACTACGGCGGCGGCCACCAGCAGCTGATCGAGATCGCGAAGGCGTTGAACAAGCAGGCGAAGCTGCTGATCCTCGACGAACCGTCGTCGTCGCTGAGCGCGTCGGAAACGCGGATCCTGCTCGACATCGTGCGCGACCTGAAGCGGCGCGGCGTGGCGTGCGTGTACATCTCGCACAAGCTCGACGAGGTGGCGGCCGTGTGCGACACGGTCACCGTGATCCGCGACGGACGCCACGTCGCGACCGAGCCGATGGCCGCGCTGACCACCGACCGCATCATCGCGATGATGGTCGGCCGCGAGATCCGCGACCTGTATCCGCGCGAGCCGCACGAGATCGGCGACGTCGTGCTCGACGTGCGCCACGTGACGTGCCGCGACGTGACGAACGCGCGCCGCAAGCGCGTCGACGACGTGTCGTTCAGCGTGCGGCGCGGCGAGATCGTCGGCGTCGCCGGGCTCGTCGGCGCGGGCCGCACCGAGTTGATGCAGGCGATCTTCGGCGCGTATCCGGGCGCGTGCACGGCGAGCGTGACGATGAACGGCCGGCCGCTCGCGATCCGCTCGCCGGCCGACGCGATCCGCGCCGGCATCGCGATGGTGCCGGAGGACCGCAAGCGCCACGGCATCGTGCCGCAGCTCGGCGTGGGCCACAACATCACGCTCGCGGTGCTGCGGCGCTTCGCGGCGCGCGGGCGCATCGACGCGGCCGCCGAGCTCGACGCGATCCGCACCGAGATGCAGCGGCTGTCGGTGCGCGCCGCGCATCCATTCCTGTCGATCGCGAGCCTGTCGGGCGGCAATCAGCAGAAGGCGGTGCTCGCGAAGATGCTGCTGACCGAGCCGCAGGTGCTGATCCTCGACGAACCGACGCGCGGCGTCGACGTGGGCGCGAAGGCCGAGATCTACCGGCTGATCTTCGCGCTGGCCAGGCGCGGCGTCGCGCTGATCGTCGTGTCGTCGGAACTGCCGGAAGTGCTCGGCCTCGCCGATCGCGTGCTGGTGATCGGTGAAGGCGAGCTGCGCGGCGATTTCGTCAACCAGGGCCTCACGCAGGAACAGATTCTCGCCGCCGCGCTGAAGCCCGCGCGGGCGGCCGCCGAACCCACCGCAGCGAGTGCGACATGAATTCCGAACTTTCTTCCTCGACCCCGGCGACGCCGGATACCGATGCGCGTCGTCCCGACGGGCATGCGCCGCGGCTCGCGCTGCGCCACGTCTTCACGCGCTACAAGGTGCTCGCGCTGCTGTTCGCGGTCGTCGCGATCTGGGCGTTCTTCTCGGTGCTGACGGACGGCGCGTTCGTCACGCCGCGCAACGTATCGAACCTGCTGCGGCAGATGTCGATCACCGGCATGCTCGCGTGCGGGATGGTGTTCGTCATCATCGCGGGCGAGATCGACCTGTCGGTCGGCTCGCTGCTCGGGCTGCTCGGCGGCGTCGCCGCGATCCTCGACGTCAACCGCCACTGGCCGGTCGCGGCGACGGTCCCGGTCGTGCTCGCGCTCGGCGTGCTGATCGGGCTCTTCAACGGCTGGTGGTCGACCTATCGGCGCGTGCCGTCGTTCATCGTCGGGCTCGGCGGGATGCTCGCGTTTCGCGGCATCCTGCTCGGCGTGACGGGCGGCTCGACGATCGCGCCCGTGTCGGACGGCTTCGTGTTCATCGGGCAGGGCTATCTGCCGCGCGTTGCCGGGGACGCCCTCGCGGTGCTGCTGTTCGTGGTCGCGACGCTGCTGGTGGTGCGCCAGCGCGGCACGCGGCGGCGCTATCGGCTCACGGTCGCGCCGTTGTGGCAGGACGTCGCGAAGATCGTCGGTGCCGGCGCCGTGCTGTTCGCGTTCGTCGCGACGCTCGACCGTTACGGCGGAATTCCGGTGCCCGTGCTGCTGCTGCTCGTGCTGCTCGGCGTGTTCTCGTGGATCGCGACGCAGACCGTGTTCGGCCGGCGCATCTATGCGGTGGGGTCGAACCTGGAAGCGACGCGGCTGTCGGGCGTGGACACCGATCGTGTGAAGCTCGTGATCTTCGCGCTGATGGGGCTGATGTGCGCGTTCGCCGGCCTCGTCAACACGGCGCGGCTCGCGGCCGGGTCGCCGTCCGCCGGCTCGATGGGCGAGCTCGATGCGATCGCCGCGTGCTTCATCGGCGGCACGTCGATGCGCGGCGGGTCGGGCACCGTCTACGGCGCGCTGATCGGCGCGCTCGTGATGGCGAGCCTCGACAACGGGATGTCGATGCTCGACGTCGACGCGTACTGGCAGATGATCGTCAAGGGCGCGGTGCTGGTGCTCGCGGTGTGGATCGACGTGGTGTCGCGCTCGAACCGGCGGTGACGCGCCGTCGGTCGCGAGTCGACAAAGAGGAAGATCATGGAACGAAACACGATGCGCGTGCCCGATGTTGCCGTGCTGGCGGCCGGCCCGTTCGCGATGCCGGATGCCGGTTCCGTGCTGGGCCTGGATGACCCGCGCGACCGGCAGGTGATCGCGGATGCATTGCGCGCGCTGCTGCGCGAGCGTTCCGAGGCGCTCGCGTTCGCGATGCGCATGGCCGACCAGTGCGGCCGGCCGCGGCCCGATGCGGCCGATTTCGCGCTGACCGACATCATTCGGCTCGCGCGCATCGTCGAGCGGATCGAGCGGGACGGCGCGTCGAAGCGCGCGGCCGTGCCCGCGGGTGGAGGCTGACGGCGCACCGTCCGCCGTCATGGTTGGCCGACACGCCCGACGCCGGATGCCCGGCGTCGGGCGTTTTCGTTTGCGGGCGAGGGCGCGTCGGTGTCTCGCCGATTCTACGGGTTAACCCATATTCGACATTATTTCTGGCGTCGTATAGTGCAGCCGTAGATACAAATATCCACTATTACCAATACCTTTCAATCGAGATCGAACGGAAGTTCGCGAGCCCGCCACGCGCCTTCGGTGTGCGGGCGCGTCGCGGCGATGCCGAGGGTCCGCGAAAGAGGTCATTGCATGAACATGGACACCCGTACGCCGCCGCTGCATCCGCAATTTCCCGCCACGGCCGAGGAAGAGGCCTACGCACACGTGCTCTACCGCATCCGGATGGGAACGTACAAGGCCGGCGATCGCCTGATTCCCGAGGACATCGCCGCCGAGATCAATACGAGCCGCATGCCGGTGCGGGAGGCGTTCCGTCGGCTCGCGAGCGAAGGGTTGGTCGCGATCCGTCCGAATCGCGGCGCGATCGTGCGGGGGCTCGACGTCGACGAGATGGAGGTGGTGTTCGGCATGCGCGGCGTGCTGGAAGGGCTGGCCGCGCGCATGGCGCTGCCGAACATCACGCCGCAGCATGTCGATGAATTGACGCGCCTGATCGACGCGATGGAGCGCGCCGAGCCGGACGGCCAGCAGTGGGTGACCGCGCATCGCAGCTTTCACGAATATCTGTGCCGGCTGTGCGGGCGCCAGCGCCTGATCACGCAGATTGCCGGGCTGCACACGGTGGTGGAACCGCACATGCGCTTGTGGCTCGAGCGCGCCTACAAGCCGAAGACGTCGCGTGACGACCACATGGGGCTGATCGACGCGATCCGGAACGGCGATCCTGTCGCGCTCGAGGCCGCGGTGCGCGAGCACATCGAAGCGACCGTCCCGGCCGTGCGCGACTGGATGACGGGCGGCCATTGAAGGAAACAGGACCAGGCGGCGGTTGCCGCCTCGTGCCTGTCGATAAGTGATCCAAATCAATTGTCGGGCAAGAACCGTGCGACACGACCACGCAGTCATTTCCAACGAAACACGTTACGGAGTATCGACATGAAACGACCCATGATGAGATTCCTGCTGCTCGTCACCGTCCTGCTGGCGGCCGCGCAGGCCCACGCGAAAGAGTGGAAGGACATCCGGATCGGCTACGAAGGCGCGTATCCGCCGTTTTCGTCGATACAGCCCGACGGCACGCCGGTGGGCTTCGACATCGACGTCATCCATGCACTGTGTGCGCAGATGCACGCGAACTGCACGCTGGTGCAGATCGGCTGGGATGGCCTGCTGCCTGCCCTGATGGCCGACAAGGTCGACGCGATCGTCGCCTCGGTCGCGATCACCGCCGAGCGCAAGCAGAAGGTCGCATTCACCGACAAGTACTACAACACGCCGCGCCGGCTGGTCGCCGCGAAAAACAGCCCGATCAAGGACGCGACGCCGGCGGAACTCAAGGGCAAGCGCGTCGGCGTTCAGCGCGGCACGCTGGCCGACAAGTACGCGAGCGCGTACTGGGTGCAGAACGGCGTGCAGCTGGTGCGCTACCCGACCCAGGACGAGGTCTATCTCGATCTGCGCTCGGGCCGCATCGATGCCGCGTTGCAGGACGCGACCGCCGCGTATTCCGCGTTCCTGACGAAACCGGAAGGCGCGAACTTCAAGTTCATCGGTACGCCGATCGTCGGTACGACACCCGAGCAGAAGACGCTGCTCGGCGAGGGTTACGGCATTCCGGTGCGCAAGACCGACGACGATCTCCGCCAGCAGCTGAACCAGGCGATCACGGCCATTCGCGCCAGTGGCGTGTATCAGTCCATCGAGAAGAAGTACTTCGACTTCGATATCTACTGATCGTCGGTCGATCGGCGTCGTGCTGGCGTGCAGGTATGCGCCGGCGCGGCCGGAACGAACCGCGAGAGCGCAGGAAAGGAGCGTCATGTCCGAGTTGCAGCAATACCTGCCGGCCCTGTTGCGCGGCGCCCAGATGACGATCGTGCTCGCCGTGCTGTCCGTCGCGCTCGCCGTATGCATCGGCATGGCGGGCGCGATGGCCAAGCTGTCGGGCTCGCGCGTGCTGGCGTCCGCCGCCACCGCGTACACCACGCTGATTCGCGGCGTGCCGGAGTTCGTGACGATGCTGCTGGTGTTCTACGGCGGCCAGATCGTGCTGAACCGGCTGTCGGCCGCGTTCGGCCTGCATGCGCCCGACGTCGACGCGTTCGCGACCGCGGTGCTGACGATCGGTTTCATATTCGGCGCGTACTACACGGAGACGTTCCGTGGCGCGATCCTCGGTGTGCCGCGCGGCCAGATGGAGGCGGCGCGCGCATACGGATTCTCGGGCTGGCTCGCGTTTCGCCGCATCCTGTTTCCGCAGATGGCGCGGCTCGCGTTGCCCGCCGCCCTGAACAATTGGCTGGTGCTGCTCAAGACCACGGCGATCGCGTCGCTGATCGGCCTGCACGACGTGATGTTCATCTCCGACCAGGCCGGCCGCACGACCCAGGCGCCGATGACGTTCTATCTCGCCGCCTGCGCGGTGTATCTGCTGGTGACGTCGGGATCGACGGCGTGCGCGGCGCGCGCCCGCGTGCACTTGAACCGCGGCATGCGCGAGGGGAGGTTGCACGGATGAGCCACGACCAACTGATCTCGCTGCTTGGTGCGTACGCCGGCGGGCTATGGGTCACGGTGCAACTGACTGCGGGTTCGCTGGCCCTCGGGTTGCTGCTCGCGATTCCGCTGGCGGTGCTGCGCGTGTCGCCTAACCGCTTCGTGCACGGCCCGGTGGCGGTGTACACGTGGTTCATGCGCGGCACGCCGTTGCTCGCGCAACTGATGATCGTGTATTACGGCTTCGGCCAGTTCCAGTGGGTGCAGGACGCGTGGCAGCGCGGCAATCCGCTGCTGTTGCTGCTGCGCGATCCGTTCGGCTGCGCGATGATCGCGCTGACCGCGAACACCTGCGCGTATACCGTCGAAATCCTGGCCGGCGCGATCCGCGCGACCGCGTACGGCGAAATCGAAGCGGCGCAGGCGTACGGGATGTCGCGTGCGACCGCCTGGCGCCGCATCGTGTTGCCGTCGGCACTGCGCCGCTTCCTGCCCGCCTACAGCAACGAAGTCATCCTGATGTTGCACGGCACGTCGCTCGTCAGCGCGATCACGCTGATCGACCTGACGGGCGCGGCACGCGATTTCTATGCGAACTACTACGCACCGTTCGAGGCGTTCATTTCCGTCGGCACCGTCTATTTCGCGTTGACCGGGCTCGTCGCGCTGCTCATCCGGGCAACCGAGCGGCGCCTGCTCGTCCACTTGCGGCCGCTGCCGCTTTCCACGCTTGCGCAATCGCGGAGCCACGCCACATGAATGCACTGTCCGTCGAGAATCTCCACAAGCGCTACGGCGACCACGAGGTGCTGAAAGGCGTCTCGCTGGCGGCCCACCCGGGCGACGTGATCAGCGTGATCGGTTCGTCGGGGTCGGGCAAGAGCACGCTGCTTCGATGCATCAATTTTCTGGAATCGCCTTCGTCGGGCCGCGTGTCGCTCGGCGGCGGCGAGGTGAGGACGTCGGTCGACCGCAGCGGCCGGATCAGGATTTCGGATCCCGTCCAGTTGCGCCGGATGCGCACGCGGCTCGCGATGGTGTTCCAGCATTTCAATCTGTGGGCGCACATGACGGTGCTGCAGAACGTCGTCGAGGCGCCGCTGCACGTACTGAAGCTCGGCCGGGCGGAGGCGCGCGAGCGGGCGGAACGCTATCTCGAGCAGGTGGGCATGACGCGTTTCGCCAACGCGTATCCGGCGCACCTGTCCGGCGGCCAGCAGCAGCGTGTCGCGATCGCCCGCGCGCTCGCGATGGAACCCGACGCGCTGTTGTTCGACGAACCGACGTCGGCGCTCGATCCGGAGCTGGTCGGCGACGTGCTCAAGGTGATGCGCGATCTCGCGCGAGAAGGCCGCACGATGATCGTCGTCACGCACGAGATGGGCTTCGCGCGCGAGGTGTCGAACCACGTGATGTTCCTGCATCAAGGCGTGGTGGAGGAAGAAGGCCATCCGCGCGACATATTGAAGACGCCGAAAAGCGGACGGTTGCAGAAGTTCCTGTCCGGCGGGCTCAAATAGCGGGAGCCGGCGCCTGTTCGGGCCCGTGCCGCACACAAGACACGACCATGGAAGAGACGAAAACCAGGAAGGGACTCATGCACACTCTGAAGCAGAACGACGTCGAACACGTCCTTCATCCATACACGAACCTGAGCCGTCATCGCGATGTCGGGCCAATGGTGATCGAGCGCGGCGAGGGCGTCTACGTGTACGACACGGAAGGAAACCGCTATATCGAAGCGCTGAGCGGCCTGTTCTGCGCGTCGCTGGGGTTCAGCGAATCGCGGCTCGCCGACGCGGCGGACCGGCAGATGCGCAAGCTGCCGTTTTATCACGCGTTCGGTCATAAGTCATCCGAACCGTCTATTCTGCTGGCCGAGAAACTGATCGCGATGGCGCCCGTGCCGATGTCGAAGGTGTTCTTCGCGAACTCGGGTTCCGAAGCCAACGACACCGCGGTGAAGCTGATCTGGTATTACAACAACGCGCTCGGGCGGCCGCTGAAGAAGAAGATCATCGCCCGAACGCGGGCATACCACGGCGTGACGATCGCGTCCGCGAGCCTGACCGGCCTGCCGAACAACCATCGCGACTTCGACCTGCCGATCGATCGCATCCTGCATACGGATTGCCCGCACTACTATCGTCATGCGCTGCCGGGCGAATCGGAGGCGCAGTTCGCCACACGCTGCGCCGAGTCGCTCGAGCAACTGATCCTGCGCGAAGGTCCCGACACGATCGCCGCGTTCTTTGCCGAGCCGATCATGGCGTCGGGCGGCGTGATCGTGCCGCCGGCCACCTATATGGAAAAGATCCAGCGCGTGCTGAAGCGGTACGACATCCTGCTCGTGGCCGACGAGGTCATCTGCGGGTTCGGTCGCACCGGCAACATGTTCGGCTCGGAAACCTTCGGCATGCAGCCCGACATGATCGTCGTCGCCAAGCAACTGTCGGCCGGCTATCTGCCGATCTCGGCGTTGATGGTCAACGACGCGATCTATCGCGCGCTCGTGGCCGAAAGCGAGAAGATCGGTACCTTCGGGCACGGCTTCACGTACAGCGGCCATCCGGTTTGCGCGGCCGTCGCGCTCGAGACGCTGCGCATCTACGACGAAGACGGCGTGCTCGACCACGTGCGCAGCGTGATCCCGCATTTCCAGCAGCGCGTGGCCGATCTCGCCGGGCATCCGCTCGTGGGCGAGGCGCGCGGGGCGGGGCTCCTCGCCGCGGTCGAACTGGTCGCCGACAAGGCGACGAAAACGCCGTTCCCGCCGTCCGAAGGCGTGGCCGCCCATGCCGGCGAGCGGGCGCTGGCGTACGGCGTGATCACGCGCGCGTTGGGCGATGCGTTCAATTTCTGCCCGCCGCTGATCATCACGCACGACGAAATCGACCAGTTGTTCGATGCGTCGAAACGGGCGCTCGACGACACGCTCGCGTGGCGCCGGTCGCTGTCCGCACGTTGAATCAGGAGAACACCATGAGGAATTTCGAACAACCTGGCCGCTCGCTCGTCATGTCGACCGGCGCGATGGCCGCGACGTCGCATCCCGCGTCGACGCTGGCCGCCGTCCGGATCCTGGAATCGGGCGGCAACGCGATGGACGCCGCGATTGCCGCGTGCGCGGTGCAATGCGTCGTCGAGCCCGGCTCGACCGGCATCGGCGGCGACTGCTTCGCGCTCTATTCGCGCGGCGGCGGCGACGACATCGTCGGCTTCAACGGGTCGGGCTGGGCGCCGGCCGCCGCGAGCGTCGAGCGGCTGCGCGCGCTCGGCGTCACGTCGATCGAGCGCCACTCGCCGCACGCGGTGACGGTGCCCGGCGCGGTCGACGCATGGGCGACGCTCGTGCGCGATCACGGTTCGCTGCCGCTTTCCGCGTTGCTTGCGCCGGCGATCCGGCTCGCCCGAGACGGCTATGCGGTCGCACCGCGCGCGGCGGCGGACTGGGCGCATCAGGCGCAACTGCTGTCGCTGGACGCCACGAGCCGCGCACAGATGCTGGTTGGCGGCCACGCGCCGCGCGCGGGCACCGTGCATCGGCAGCCGCTGCTCGCGCGCACCCTCGAGACGATCGCGCAGGCAGGCTCGCGCGTGTTCTACGAAGGCGAGGTCGCGGAGGACATCGTCGCCCGCCTGCGCGGCATGGGCGGCCTGCACACGATGGACGACTTCGCGGCGTTCCATGGCGAATACGTGAAGCCGATCACCGCGCGCTTTCGCGGCTACGACGTGCACGAGTGTCCGCCGAACGGGCAGGGCGTCATCGCGCTGTTGATGCTGAAGCTGCTCGAAGGATTCGACGCGAACGACGATCCGCTCGGCGCCGAGCGGCTCTACCGGGAGATCGATGCCGCGCGCGTCGCGTATGCGCTTCGCGACGTGCTGCTGGCGGACCCGCGCCTTCGGCCGATGGATGTCGAGATGCTGTTGTCGGAGGCGTCCGTCGAATCGCTGCGCACGCGCATCGCGGCGCTGCACGCGATCGGCGCACCGGTCGCGGCGTCGGTGGAGCACAAGGACACGGTCTACATCTGCGTGGTCGACAAGGATCGCAACTGCGCGAGCTTCATCAACTCGCTGTTTCACCCGTTCGGCAGCGGCATCATGTCCGAGGAAACGGGTGTGATGCTGCACAACCGCGGCCAGAGCTTCACGCTCGAAGCCGGCCACCCGAATGCGATCGCGCCGCACGCGAGGCCGATGCACACGATCATTCCCGGCATGGTGACCCGCGACGGCAAGGTGCAGATCGCGTTCGGCGTGATGGGCGGTCATTATCAGGCGATGGGGCATGCGCACTTCCTGTCGAAGGTGCTCGACTACGGCCTGGACCTGCAAACGGCGATCGACCTGCCGCGCATCTTTCCGCGGCCAGGCACCGATCACGTCGAGGTCGAATGCACGATGCCCGCGGCGGTGCGTGAAGCGCTCGCGCGACGCGGCTTCAACCTCGTCGCACCGAGCTCGGCGATCGGCGGCGCGCAGGCGATCCGGATCGACTGGGAGGCCGGTACGCTGATCGGCGCGTCCGACCATCGCAAGGACGGCTGCGCGCTGGGCATCTGACACGGGCGTCCGCGTTATCGGCACACGAAAAGGGGTGACGCATCATGGAGAGGCAGTCGGTCGTGCGCGGAGATGGTGAGATCCGGCGCGAATCGCCATACGGTTCGTCGAAGGAGAACACCTATGCGGGCGTGGTTGCGGACATTCCCGCGCTCGTCGCCGCGACGTTCGGGGCGGCCGAGCGCTACAACACCGGCTCGGTGTTCGTCGCGTGGCAGGCATCGCCCGCGCTGTTGTTCGAGACGGGTTACAACTACCTGAAATCGCACGGCGATTCGTCGGCCGCGTACCGGCAGGTCACGCTCGCGGCCGACTACGCGCTCAGCAAGCGCACGGATCTCTATGCGACGACGAGCTACGGGCATGCGTCGGGCAGCAACGGCGCGGGCCCCGCGCAGGCGGTGATCGCGGACGCCTACGTCGATGGCGGCAAGGCGACCCAGGAGCTTGCGATCGTCGGCATTCGCCACCGATTCTGATCGAATGCGCCGCGCATCATGGCCGCGGCGCGCCCCACGCGGCCGGCACGTCGCCGCCGAGCCGCCATTCGCCGAACGAGCGGCGCGGGGAGGGTTCGGCGCTGGACGCTGGACCGAAGGCAGTCTGGCGCCCGAGGCTTTCGCCCGGTTTTCCGGCGTGAGCCGTTGTCGCTCCGATCCGGCAAGCCGCCGGTGCGATGCATGGCGGTCACGACGGCTTCGCATGACATGCAATACGCTATTCTGTCGTCCTCGACCATCCGCCCGATCCGATGAAGCGTCCGTCGTTTTCCACCCAACTCGTCATGCTCTGGGCACTCGTCGCGGCGCTGTGCGCGACGCTGGTCGCGGTCGTCTGGATCACGGCGAGTTCCGCCGAGAGTCAGCAGGTGGCCAGCGCGAAGGCCGCCGGCGCGTCGGCATGCGAAGCGGTCGCGTCGCGTTACAGCGCGTCTTCCGCGTCGGCGGGCGCCGGGCCCGCCCCGGAGCTGATGCACGCGATCCTCGACATCGTGCTGTCCCGTGCGCCCGACATGGAAGGCGGGTTCTGGATGCCCGACGCCGCCCCTGCGGCGAGCGGCTTTCTCGCGTATTCCTTTCCGACCTATCAGGGTAGCGGCGTCAAACACGACGTTCCGGAAGCGGAAACGCCGCTGATCCTCCGCACGCTGCGCGCCGCGGCCGCGACGCATGCCGCGACGGCGAACGTCGTCGAAGGCGCGCAGGATGCCGTGATCGCGGCGGCCTGCCCGGTACGCGGCGGCTCGGGGCTGTACGTGTGGATGCTGACGCGTGCGCGCCCGCCGCTGGGCCGGCACGGTGAGTTGCTGGCGACGGGCCTCGCGGCCGTGCTCGCCGTGATTCTGGCGATCGCGGCGGCGCTGGCCGTGGCGCTGCGCCGATGGAAGCGCAATCTCGCACGGATCGAGAGCGGGCTGGAACCCGACGGGCGCGAGCGTCACCTGCCGTACGTCGGCGAACCCGATCTCGACCGCGTGATCGATGCGTTCAACGAGCGGGCGCGGCGCGCCGACTTGCTGAAACAGCAGGCCGACGAACTGCGCACGCGCCTCGCGCAGGCCGAACGGTTCGGCATGCTGGGCAAGCTGGCCGCGCAGGTCGCGCACGAGATTCGCAATCCGATGGGCGCGATGCGGCTGAAGGCGGAGAACGCGCTGGAGGGCGATGGCCGGCGGCAGCAGGACGCGTTGCGCGTGATCCTCGCGCAGATCGAGCGCATCGATGCGCAATTGTCGAGCCTGCTCGCGCTGACGCAGCCGGTGCGTCCGCATGCGACACGCGTCGACGTCGACGCGTGGCTCGCGCAGGCCGTCGACGCGCACCGCGAACTCGCGCAGCGGCAAGCGATCGATCTGACGCTGTCGCTCGCGGGGCAGGGCGAACGGCTCGCGTGGCCGTCGGATTTTCCCGCTTTCGATCCCGACCAGATGCGGCGCGCGCTCGACAATCTGCTGCTCAACGCGCTGCACCACGCGGGCGACGGCGGCGCGGTCACGCTCGCCGCCGAGCGGCGCGCGTTCGCCGGGCGCGACTGGCTGTGCCTCACCGTGTCGGACAGCGGCCCCGGCGTGCCGGCCGCGCAGCGCGAGCGGATTTTCGAACCTTTCGTGACGGGCCGCGCGGATGGCACGGGCCTCGGCCTTGCCGTCGTCCGCGAAGTGGCGGCGGCGCACGGCGGTCACGCGCGCCTCGACGGGGGGGCCGCATTCGTGATTGAAATTCCATGGCAAACATCCTCATAGTCGACGACGACGCGGCCTTTCGCGACAGCCTCGCCGAAACGCTCGCCGATCTCGGTCATCGGGCCGTCGAGGCCGCATCCGGCCGCGCCGCGCTCGGCACGCTGCGCGACGGCGGCGGCAACGGTATCGAATGCATCTTCCTGGACTTCCGCCTGCCGGATCTGGACGGGCTGGCCGTGCTCGCGCAACTGCGCGACGATCCCGCGCTGGCCGCGATTCCGGTCGTCATGCTGACGGCCCATGCGACCAGCGACAACACGATCGAAGCGATGCGGCTCGGCGCATTCGATCACCTGACGAAGCCGATCGGCCGTCGCGACATCGCGCAATTGCTCGAACGCATCGTGTCGGCGAATCAGCCGCCCGCGCTCGCGCCGCCCGACGACGGTTTCGCGGGCGAACCTTCGGCGGACCGACCGCGACTGCTGGGCGTGAGCGCCGCGATGCGCGACGTGCAGAAGCAGGTCGGCCGCGCCGCGATGAGCGACGCGACCGTGCTCCTGACCGGCGAGACGGGCACGGGCAAGGAGGTGGCCGCCCGCGTGCTGCATGCCGCGTCGGCCCGGCATGCGGGGCCGTTCGTCGCCGTGAACTGCGCGGCCATCCCGGCCGATCTGCTCGAAAGCGAGTTGTTCGGGCATCGTCGCGGCGCGTTCACGGGGGCGCATGCCGATCGCGCGGGGCGCCTCGTCGAGGCCGATGGCGGTACGCTCTTTCTCGACGAGATCGGCGACATGCCCGCCGCGATGCAGGCGAAGCTGCTGCGTGCGCTGCAGGAGCGCCAGGTGACGCCGCTCGGCGCGGATCGCACCACGGCAATCGACATTCGCGTCGTGGCCGCGACGCACCGCGACCTTGCCGCGGCCGTCGCGAACGGCACGTTCCGCGAAGATCTCTTCTATCGGCTGAACGTCATTCCGCTGCACCTGCCGCCGCTCGCGGAACGTGTGGCCGACATCCTTCCGCTCGCCGCGCATTTCCTCGGCAGCGCGGCGGGCATGCGCGCGCTGCATCTGACGAACGACGCGCAGCGCGCGCTGCTCGATCACCGCTGGCCGGGCAACGTGCGCGAACTGCGCAACGTGATGGAGCGGGCGGCCGCGCTCGCTCCCGGGCCGGCCGTCAGCGCGGTCGATCTCGGCCTGGCCGCCGTGCCCGCGCGCGAATCGGGCGCCGAGGCGGTGCCGGCGCACCTGCTCGACATGCCGCTGCCCGATGCGCTGGCGACGCTCGAGCGCGCGGCGATCCTGCGCGCGCTCGAGCGCGCGAACGGCAATCGCGCGGAGGCCGCGAGGCAGCTCGGGATCGGCCGCCAGTCGCTCTATGCGCGCATGGCGAATCTCGGGATCGAGCGCGACGACTAGTCAGCCGTTACGACTGTCGGGAATGCCGACAGGCGGTGACGCGACGTGTCGGGAAATCCGACATGTTGGCCGCGCGTCGTCGTTCGGCGCACGGCCGCGCGGCGCGTCGCGGGTTGGCACGGGTATTGCGAATACCGGTGCATCGCAACCCGTCGCCGGAGCCCGTCATGAAGTCGTACCTGCCTGTCGCTCGATCGCGGCCGCCGCGCCGTGCCGCCGTTCGCCGGTCGTGTCGCATGCTTTGCGCTGCCGCACTCGTTGCCGTCGCAACGGTCAGCCTCGCGCAGGTGCCGCCGGCGCCGCGCGCGGAAGATCCGGCCGACGCCATGCCGCCGCCTCCTGCGCCTCCTCGGCCGCGCGCGCTTGCGCCTGCCGGGCCAGGAAACGACACCGCATCGGATGCGTTGGTGTCCGGCACGCTGTCGCGCCTGACGATCAATCCGGAAGGCGCCGTCGACGGCTTCGTGCTGACCGACGGCACGCTCGTTCGCCTGCCGCCGCATCTCGGTTCGCAACTGACGGCGCTCGTGCGTTCGGGCCAGCGTGTCACGGTAGCCGGCGAACGACGCGCCGACGATGAAATCCGCGCACGCGTGGTTCGCAACGACGGCACCGGCGCGTCGCTGTCCGATCAGCCGCCCCCGCTCGTCGCGCCCGTGCCGCCCATGCTGCGCGGCGTCAACCTCGCCCGCCTGAGCGTGTCCGGCGTCGTGCGCCGCGTGACGCGCGCGCCGCGCGGCGAGCCGGACGGCGTGATCCTCGACAGCGGTGCGGTCGTCAAGCTGACCGTGCCGGCCGCCCAGCAATTCGGCGCGCTGCTCGTCCCCGGCGAGCGCGTGGCCGCGGTCGGTTACGGCACGCGCAACGCCTACGGCGAAGCGTTGCAGGCGACGGCGTTCGGCGCGCCGGGCCATGTCGTGAATCTCTATGACGACGTCGCGCGTTGATCGCGCGACGCTGTTCCCCCCATCCATCGAAAGGAGTCCTGCCATGCATTGGATCGATCCCGCCTGCCTGCCCGAAACGCGCGGCCGCGTCACGCAGTTCCTGCTCGATCCGCACGGAGAAATCGACGGCCTGATCCTGAACGGCGACTTCCAGGTTCACGTGCCGCCGCATTTGGGCCGCGAACTGGTACGCCATATCGCGGTCGGCGACCGCATCCGCGTGCGGGGCGTCAAGCCGCGTCGCGCGGCGATGATCGCGGCCGTGCAACTGACCGGGCGCGACGGCGTCGACATCGTCGACGGCGGGCCCGCGCACGCCGCGCCGCCGAAGCCGGCGCACGCCGCTCGAAAACCGATGGAACTGAGCGGCGAAGTCGCGTTTGCGCTGCACGGCCCGAAAGGTGAGTCGAACGGCGCGTTGCTGACGAGCGGCGTCGCGCTGCGGGTGCCGCCGCATGCGGCTGAGGCGCCGCACGATTATCTGCGTCCCGGTGTCCATGTGCAGGCGTGGGGGCACGGCGTCGTCACGCCGCACGGCACGACGCTCGACGTGAGCGAGATCGCCGAGCTCGTCGATGCGGACGCCGAATGATCGCGCGACGGTGAGACGACCATGAGAGCGGCACGCGCGCTCGAAGCGCTCAACTTCTTCCTCGCCGACGTGCAGGCCGGCATCGGCCCGTTCATCGGCGTCATCCTGCTGTCGCGCGGCTGGGGCGCCGATGCGATCGGCTCGGTCATGACGCTGGCCGGGCTCGCCGCGATGGCCGCGACGCCGTTGGCCGGCGCGCTCGTCGATGCGGTGCGCGCGAAGCGGGCGCTGATCGTCGTGGCCACCGCGGTGACGGCGCTTGCGTCGCTGGCGATGATGTTCGTCCACAGCTATCCGGCGGTGGCGGCGTCGCAGGTCCTGGCGGCGGTCAGCGGCGCGGTGCTGGCGCCGGCCGCCGCGGGCGTGACGCTCGGCATCGTGCGCCGGCAGGGTTTCGACCGGCAGTTCGGGCGCAACCAGATGGCGAACCATGCCGGCAACGTCGCCGGTGCGGCGCTGGCCGGGTGGCTCGGCTGGCATGTCGGGTTCGACGCCGTGTTCGCGCTCGTCGGCGTGTTCACGGTCCTCGCCATCGTGAGCACGCTGGCGATTCCCGGGCACGCGATCGATCATGCGTCCGCACGTGGCCTCGATCCTGCCGGTGCCGCACCGGGAACGGATGCCGCGCATCCGCATGCGTCGGCCGCGACGTCGACGTCACGTGTCGGCGGCCTGCGCACGCTCGCTGAAAACAGGCCGCTGGTGCTGCTCGGCGCGTCGCTCGCGCTGTTTCATCTCGGCAATGCCGCGATGCTGCCGCTCTACGGGATGGGCGTCGTCGTCACGCATCGCAGCAACCCGAGCGCGTTCACCGCACAGACGATCGTCATCGCGCAGTTCGTGATGATCGCGGCGGCGTGGCTCGCGCCCCGGCTGATTCGCACGCACGGTTACTGGCGGGTGTTGCTGTTCTCGTACCTCGTGCTGCCGGTGCGCGGGCTGGTCGCCGCGGCGTGGATGAGCGAAGCGGGCGTGTGGCCGGTGCAGGTGCTCGACGGCATCGGCGCCGGCCTGCAAAGCGTGGTCGTGCCCGCGCTCGTGGTTCGCCTGCTGCACGGCTCCGGCCGCGTGAATGCCGGGCAGGGCGCGGTCGCGACCGCGCAGGGTATCGGCGCGGCGCTCAGTCCCGTGCTGGGCGGCGTGCTCGCGCAACACTTCGGCTATCCGGCCGCGTTCGTCGTGCTGGGCGCCGTGTCGACGGGCTCGCTCGCGCTGTGGCTCGGCCATGCGCGCTCGCTGAGCAGCGTGTGCGGCAAGCCCGCCGATCTATCGGCGACATCGTCGTGACGGCGATGTCGATTCCCCTGCCTCCGCCCACTTGCCCATGAATCCTGTTTCGCTTGCCTGGCTGATTTCCGCGCTCGCCACCGCGGGCGTCATCACGCGTCCGTTCGGTTGGCCCGAGGCCATCTGGGCCGTGAGCGGCGCGCTGCTGCTGGTCGTGTTGAACCTGTTGCCCGCCGCCCAGGCGCTGGACGCCGTCGCGAAAGGCGGCGACGTGTACCTGTTCCTGACGGGCATGATGCTGCTGTCCGAGGCGGCCCGTCGCGAGGGGCTGTTCGACTGGGTCGCGACGCACGTCGTCAATCTCGCGCAGGGCTCGCCGCGGCGGTTGTTCGCGCTGATCTACGGGGTCGGCGTCGTCACCACGGTGTTCCTGTCGAACGATGCGACCGCCGTCGTGCTGACGCCCGCGGTCCTTGCCGCCGCGCGCCGCGCGAAGGCCGACCCGATGCCGCTGCTGTACAGCTGCGCGCTCGTCGCCAATGCCGCGAGTTTCGTGCTGCCGATTTCGAATCCGGCGAACCTGGTGCTGTACGGTGCGCACATGCCGGCGCTCGGCGTCTGGCTCGCGCACTTCGCGGCGCCGTCCGTCGCGTCGATCGCGTGCACGTTCGTCATGCTGAGGATCGTGCAGCGACGTGCGCTGTCCGGCCATTGCGAATCCGGGCTGCCGGTGCAGCCGCTGACGGGCGGCGGACGCATCGCGTTGGCAGGCATCGCCGCAACGGCCGTCGCGCTGATGGCGGTGTCGGTCGCCGATCGTCCGCTCGGATTGCCGACCGCGCTGGCGGGCATCGTCACGGTCGCGTGCGTGGTGATGCGGGATCGCGCGGCGGGCGTGCCGATCGTTCGCGCGATTTCATGGAGCGTGCTGCCGCTCGTCGCGGGGCTGTTCGTCGTCGTCGAGACGCTCGACCGGACCGGCGCGGTGCGCGCGCTGGCCGGCCTGCTGCGCATGCTGATGCAAAGCGGCGAGCACGTCGCCGCGGGCGTGGCCGGCGTCGCGGTCGCGCTGGTGTCGAACGGGGTCAACAACCTGCCCGCCGGGCTGATCGCGAGTTCGACGATCCACGCCGCGCATAGCCCGCAAACGGTAGTCGATGCGATCCTGATCGGCGTCGATCTCGGTCCGAACCTGTCGATCACCGGATCGCTCGCGACGATTCTGTGGCTGACGGCGATCCGGCGCGAAGGGTTGCAGGTCGGTTTCCGCGAATTTCTCGCGGTCGGCGCGTGCGTGATGCCGCCTGCGTTGCTGCTCGCGCTGGGCGCGCGGTTCGTGGTGGGCGGCTGATGCGCGATGCGCGTCGCGTCAGCCGTCCCGGCCGGCCTAGAACGAGTACGCGAGCGATGCGAACAGGCTGCGCGGCGCGCCCGGCGCGACCCACAGGCTGTTGTACGAGCTCACGTAGGTGGTGCGATTGAACAGGTTGTTCAGCACGACCGAGGCACGCAGGTGCTTGTTGACCTGAACGTAGCCGTTGAGCTGGACGGTCGCGTAAGCCGGCAGCTCGAAGCCGTCCTGCGTGTTGGCCGTGTTGCCGGCGCGACGCCCGACGTAGATGACGCCGGCGCCAGCACCGGCCTTGTCCGCGAACGGCAGTGTGGTCTCGTACATCAGCAGCGCGCTGCCGCTCAGCCGCGGGACGTCGACGAGGCGTGAGCCGGGCGCCAGCACGGTATCGCGCGTGACCTCGGCGTCGACATACGCGAAGTTGGCGATGCCGCGCAGGCCGTGGCCGAGATCGCCGCTCCATTCGAATTCGACGCCGCGGCTGCGCACTTCGCCGGCCGCGCGCGAGAAGCCGGCATTCGCCGGATCGGCGGTCAGCACGTTGCGCTTGGTCACGTAGAACGCCGAGACGGTCGCGAGCGAGCGCGCCCCCGCCCATTTCGCGCCGGCTTCGTAGCCGTGGCCCTTTTCGGGATCGAACGCGTTGCCGCCGACGTCCGCGCCGTTGTTCGGCCGGAACGAATACGCGGTGTTCGCATAGAACGACCACGCGGGGCTCATTTCATACACGATGCCGATACGCGGGCTCACCGCGGTCTGCAACTGGCTCGTCGTCACGCCCTTCAGGCGGTTGTCGATCGACTGGTGGAAGCGATCCCAGCGCAGCCCGGCCAGGATCTTCCAGTGCGGCCCGAACGCGAGCGTGTCCTGCGCGTAGACGCCTTGTCCGTTATCGCGTTCGAGCAGGTTGGTCGCGGTGCGCGGCGTCGGCGCGGGCTGGCCGTAGACCGGATCGAAGATGTCGATCGCATACGGCGCCGCGGCGCTTGGCGTGGAGCGCGTGACGAACTGGTCGTAGTTGAAGCGATACGCGTCGACGCCCATCACGAGCGTATGGCCGATGCCGCCCGTGCGGAACGAGCCGGTGGTTTCGACGCGACCTTGCAGGTCGTTCGAGTGAAACGCGACTTGCCGGTAGCGACGCCACAGCGTGCGGCCGTCCGGCTGCAATGCGAACGCCTCGGACGAGCGCCCCGACAGGTCGGTGTTGCGCTGCGCGACGCCGGCATTGATCGACCAGCTGGAATCGATGCGATGCTCGAGCGTGAACTGGTGGCCCGTGTTGCGCACGTCGTAGTCGCCGTCGCGCGGCTCGCCGAGAAAGCGCGACGCGGGGATCACGCCGAGCTGGCCGTTGACCGCCAGCACGCCGCGGTCGAGCGGCGCGCGCTGACGCGCGCTCTCGAATTCGTAGTGGAGCGTCGTGTCCGCGCCGATGTCCCACGTGAACGACGGCGAGAACAGGTAGCGTTTGCTCGACACCGTATCGCGGAAGCTGCCGTTGTTCTCGTTCATCGCGACGAAGCGGTACGCGAGTGATTTCGTGACGGGGCCGGTCGAATCGAGGGTCTGGCGCAGCGCACCGTAGCTGCCGGCCGACACGCCGACGGTGTTCGCGCGTGCGAACTGCGGCTGCTTCGTCGTATAGCTGATGATCCCGCCCGGATCGCCGCGGCCATACAGCGCGGACGCCGGCCCCTTGAGTACTTCCATGCGCTCGAGATTGACGGTGTCGCGCGGCACGCTCATCCCGCGATTCCACGAAAAGCCGTTGACCAGATAGTCGGTGCCCGACGTGTTGCCGTCGCCGGCGAAGCCGCGCACCGCGTAGTTGTCCCACAGGCCGCCGAAGTTGTTCTGGCGCGAGACGCCCGCGACCCAGTCGTAAAGGTCGTCGCCGCGCGTGGCGGCCACGGTCTGGATCAGCTTCGTGTCGACGCTGCTGACCGCGAACGGAATCTCCATCACGTCGGCCTCGCTGCGCGTCGCGCTCGTCGATTCGCGCGTGCGAAACGGCGTCGTCGCGCGTTGCGCGGAGATTTCGATGGTCGGCAGCGACGTTTCCTGCGCGTCGGCGGCGCCCATGCCGGCCGTGCCGACGACGATGGCCATCGGTGCGGCCGCCCAGTTCCTCCTGCTCATACATCTCCTTTTCGTGTCGTTCGCGTTCGGGCACGGCGGGCGGCCTTGCGCCGACATCTGTGTTCCAAACAGTACATTTGCGCGGCAATTTAATGCAAATGAGAGGCATTTGCAATCGTAATTTTGAGATCGGATGAGGGAGGGGAAACGGTGCACGGCACGAAGGCGGTCGATCGGGCGTGAGGGTTTCGAAAAATTCCGAATTACGGGAAATGAATCGTTTCGTGGGGGCGATCGGATAGCGCCTTGATCTCGTTCGAACGGTGTAGATATAAGAAATGTCGGGTAAACGTGCCCCTTCGTGGCTCTAAAAAGTGAAATGGGTTGTTTGACAAATCCCGTAATTCGGGATTAAAGTAAAAACACTTCAGCCAAACCCGTCGAGCAGCCGCATGAACATCCCACAGTTGGACAGCGATACCGCAGCAAGAAGCGGGGCGAGCGTCGTGCTCACCACCGCGCGAGACGCCGGCGTCGACGTCTGTTTCGCCAATCCCGGCACGACCGAAATGCCGTTCGTCGGTGCGCTCGACACCGTGGCCGGCGTACGGTCGATCCTCGGATTGTTCGAGGGCGTGTGCACGGGCGCGGCCGACGGCTATGGCCGCATGACCGGCAAGCCCGCGATGACGCTGCTGCACCTCGGGCCCGGCCATGCGAACGGCATTGCGAACCTGCACAATGCGCGCCGCGCCCGCACGCCGATCCTGAACATCGTCGGCGATCACACGCGCGAGCATCTGAAGTACGACGCGCCGCTCACGTCGGACATCGAATCGCTCGCCCGTCCGGTGTCGGTGTGGTATCGCAGCGTGGCGCGCGACACCGATCTCGCGACGGATACGGCCGACGCGATTTCGGCCGCGATGGGCGCGCGGCGCGGCGTCGCGACCCTCGTGCTGCCCGTCGATCTCCAGTCGGCCGGCGTGCGCGGCGCGGCGTGGCCCGCCGTCGTGCGCCCGGCCGCGGTGTCGTTCGATGCCGCTCGGGTCGAACAGGTGGCCGATCTGCTGCTCAGCGGCCATCGCGCCGTCCTGCTGATGGGCGCCCGCGCGCTGTCGGCGCGCGGGCAGCGCGCGGCGGCGCGCATCGCGGCGGCCACCGGCGCGACCTGCTTCAGCGAGACTTTTCCTGCGCGGGCGGAGCGCGGCGGCGGCCTGCCGGACATCGACCGCCTGCCTTATTTCCCCGAGCCGGCGCTCGCGGCGCTGGCCGGCCGGCGCGTGGTGCTGGCCGGCGCGCTCGCGCCCGTCACCTACTTCGGCTACGAAGGTATTCCGGGCGAACTCGCGCGGCCCGAGGACATCGTGACGCTGGCAACACCGGGCGACGCGGCGGACGACGCGCTGGAGGCGCTGGCCGATCGCATCGGTGCGTCGACGAACGACGACGGTGTGCATGTCGAGCGCTGGCGCGTGGAGGACGGCCCGCTCACGCCGCAGGCCGTCGGCCGCGTGCTCGCGAATGCGTTGCCCGACGATGCGATCGTGTCGATCGAGGGCGGCACGTGCGGCTATCCGTTCGTGACTGCATCGGCGCGTGCGCGGCGTCACACCATTTGGACGAACACGGGCGGCGCGATCGGCCAGGGCCTGCCGGTGGCGCTCGGCGCCGCCGTCGCGTGCCCGGACCGCCGCGTGTTCGCGCTGCAGTCCGACGGCAGTGCGCAGTACACGATCCAGTCGCTGTGGACGATGGCGCGCGAGCGTTTGCCGATCGTGATGCTGATCGCATCGAACCGGCGCTACGGGATCCTGCAGACCGAACTCGCGCGCAGCGGCTTGCCGGCCGACACGCCGCACGCGAGCCGCCTGACGCAACTGGACGATCCGCCGATCGACTGGCTCGCGCTGTCGCGCGGCTACGGCGTGCCGGCCCAACGCGTGAGCGATGCGCATGCGCTGGTGCAAGCGCTCGACGACGCGCTCGCGCACACCGACGGGCCGACGCTCATCGAAATGCAGTTGTCCTGATTGCGCAACCGGCTCCTTTCTTCAATCTCGACTCTCACCTTTCATCGACATGGATCTGCAACTGCACGGAAAAGCCGCATTCATCACCGGCGGCAGCATGGGCATCGGCAAGGCGGTCGCGCTCGAACTGGCGCGCGAAGGCGTCAACGTCGCGATCGCCGCGCGTCGCCTGGAACACCTGGAAACAGCGGCCGCCGAAATTCGCGCGGCGCTCGCGCCGTTCGGCGACGCGGCCGGCGCGATCCTGCCCGTCACGGTGGACACGACCGACATGGCGTCGATCGACGCGGCGATGGCCGCGAGCGTCGAGCGCTTCGGCCGGCTCGACATCCTGCTGAACGGCGCCGCGCATCCGGGCGGGCTCGTGCGCGCGGAGCTGGAGCACGCCGATCCGCAGGGGTTGCTGCAGGACATCGACATCAAGGTGGTCGGCTATCTGCGCTGCGCGAAGGCGGCCGCACCGTACATGCGGGCCAACGGCTTCGGCCGGATCGTCAACATCGGCGGCCTGACTGGGCGCGGCAGCAAGCAGCTGTCCGGCATGCGCAACGTGGCGATCGTGCACCTGACCAAGACGCTGTCCGACCAGCTCGGCCCGTTCGGCATCACGGTCAACACGATTCATCCGGGCGTCGTCGAGACGCCGCACATCCACGAGCTCTACGAGAAGGAAGCGCAGAAGCAGGGGCTCACCGCCGCGGAAGTCGAGGCCAACTACGTGAAGGTCACGCCGATCCGCCGCGTGCTGCAGCCGGAAGAGATGGGATGGATCGTCGCGTTTCTCGCGTCGCCGAAGTCCGGCTCGATCACCGGCGAGTCGATCGGCTGCGACGGCGGGCTCACGCGCGGCATTTTTCTCTGACACAAGGAGCACTTCATGACCGCAACCGTACTGGTCGCCACCGCCGGGCAAGGCATCCTGCGCTCGAACGACGACGGCAAGACCTGGCATCGCCTCGGGCTCGCCGAACCGATCGAGTTCGACGGCATCGTGCGCGCGCTCGCGGTGTGCCCCGCGACGCCGTCGCGCGTCTATGCCGGCGCCGATTCGGGGCTGTGCATCAGCGACGATGGCGGCGCGCACTGGTTCCGGCCCGACAACCTGCTGAACGGGCAGACGGTCTGGTCGATCGCGATCGATCCGGCGAACCCGGCGGTGCTCTATGCGGGCACCGGCGCGCCGTCGCGCGCAGCGCTTTACAAGTCGAGCGACGCGGGCGTGACCTGGGCGAGAACGGCGCCCGAGTTTCCGGAGTTTTGCTCGGGCGTCAATCGTCCGCGGCTGCTGACGATCTGCGTGGATCCGGACGACAGCCGCAACGTCTGGTACGGCGTGGAGGAGGGCGGCGCGTGGCGCAGCCGCGATGCCGGTGCGAGCTGGACGCGCGTGGACGGCCCCGGCACCGCGATCCGCAATAGCGACATTCATGCGATTGCGATCCTGTCCGCCGCGCAAGGCCGGCCGAAGACCACGGTGCTGCTGACGGTCAACGCGGTGTACGTGAGCGAGGACGACGGCCTGACGTGGGACGGCAAGCTGTCGCGCGACCGCTTCGACGGGCTGTACTACACGCGCACCGTCGTGCAACTGCCGGCGCCGGAAGGCGACCTGCTGATGGCGATCGGCGACGGCACGCCGGGCAGCCGCAGCCGCATCTACCGCTCGACCGATCGCGGCCATGCGTGGCACGAGACGGATCTGCACACGCCGCCGAACTCCACGTTTTGGGCGTTCGGCGTGCATGCGGCCCAACCGGCGCTCGTGTATGCGGGCACCAAGTACGGGCACCTGTTCCGCTCGCGCGACGGCGGCCGGAACTGGACCAAGGAATGGCGCGATTTCAGCGAGATCACGGCGGTGGCATGGACCCCGTTCGAGGCGCCGCTGGCCGCCCACGCGCAGTCGACCCACTGAGCGGAGCAAACGATGACACCGTCCGATATTCGGCAACACGCCGAGCGTGCGAACGCGAGCGGCCTGCCGCTGCCGACGCCGCGCGTGCAGCGCACCCACCTGTCGCTGTTCGTGCGCGACCCCGTTCGCTCCAGCCTCTGGTACGCCGACGTGCTCGGCATGACGGAAACCGCGCGCGACGAGCAGTGGGTGTTCATGTCGTTCGGCCAGAAGCACCACGACATCGCGCTGATTCGCGCGGCGTCCGATGCGGAACTCGGCACGATCGGCCTGCAGCATTACGGCCTCGAAATCGCCGGCGGGCTGACCGAATTGCGCCGCCTGTACGGGATGCTGATTCGCCGCGACGTGCCGATCGTCAAGATCACCGATCACAAGGTCGGGATCGGCGTGTATTTCACGGACCCCGACGGCAACCGGCTCGAATTCTTCTGCGAAATGGTCACGGACGACGAAGAAGGCAAGCGCGTGCTGCATCGATACAACGCGCCGAGCGATCCCGTCCAGCTCGAACCGCTGTTCGACTGAGCGACTGAGTCGCCGCCTTTCCCTCCGCATCATCGACGTTTTATACAGGAATGCAAATGAGCAAGACCGCCAATTTCGAAGGCTTTCACATCCGCAAGTGGTACACGCAGATCGAGGATTCGCTCGCGAACGAAACCGGGCAGCTCGCGGACGGCGAGCCGTTGCGCAAGATCGTGATCGCCGCGGCCGTTCACAACCCGTACGCGGGGCGATTCAGCGAAAACCTCGACGATCTCGTGCGTCCGTCACCCGCGCTCGGCAAGGAGTTTGCGCGACGCATCGCGTCGCTCGCCGACGGCCGTGCGATCGAGAGCTACGGCAAGGCGTGCCTGGTCGGTTCGGCCGGCGAATACGAACACGGCAACGCGTTTCTCACGTCGATCTTCGCGGAGCCGATCCGCGCGGCGCTGGGCGGCGGCAAATCATGGGTGCCGTCGAGCGGCAAGCGCGGCCCGATCAATACGGTGATCGACGTGCCGCTCGCGCACAAGGATGCGCTCTACGTGCGCTCCCACTACGACACGGTGACGTGCCTGTTTCCCGATGCACCGAACGACGACGAAGTGCTGGTGATCTTCGCGTTCGCGACGCGCGGGCGGCTGCATGCACGGCTCGGCGGCCTGAAGGCGAGCGAGATCGTCGGTCGCGACGGTCTGGTCTGAGCGCATGCCGGCCGGGGAGCACATGATGAACACGGCGTCCGTCAACGAGGGATGGATCGACAACGAGGGATTGCGGCTGCACTACGTGAGCTGGGGGCGCGACGATGCGCCGACCGTGGTGATGCTGCACGGCTTGCGCAGTTACGCGTATACCTGGGCGCCCGTCGCCGCTGCGCTGGTCGACCGCTACCGGGTCGTCGCGCTCGATCAGCGCGGACGCGGGCTGAGCGATTGGGATCCGCAACGCAATTACTACGCGGCGGCCTACGTGCGCGATCTCGACGCACTGGTGCGTGCACTCAGCCTGCGACGATTCGTGCTGGTCGGGCACTCGATGGGCGGCGCCAATGCGTTCGTCTACGCGGCGGCGCAGCCGGAACGGCATGCCGAACGGCTCGCGGGCCTCGTGATCGAGGACATGGGCCCCGGCGCGTCGGCCGGCTCGGCGGGTTCCGAGCGCATCAAGCGCGAGCTGCGGGAAACGCCGGACGCGTTCTCGTCGTGGGACGACGCACGCGCGTTCTGGCGACGCCAGCGGCCGAACATCGCGGAATCCGCGCTCGATTCGCGCATCGCGCACTCGCTGAAAAAAGGCGAGCACGGCCGGATCGTCTGGCGACACGACGCGCAAGGGATTGCGGCCGCACGGCTGGCCGCGACGCCGGAGCAGCTCGTCCATCTGTGGCCGCTAATCCTCAACCTGCACGTACCCACGTTGCTGTTGCGCGGCGGCGACTCGGATTTCCTGTCCGCCGACGTGGCGGCCGAGATGGCGGCCGCCAATGCGGAAATCGAGCGGATCGACATTCCCGGCGCGACGCATTACGTGCACGACGATCAACCCGATGCGTTCAATCACGCATTGCGATCGTGGCTCGATCGTCTCGACGATCCTGCATGGCGCAGCGGAGGCGCGGGCGAATGAAAGCGAACAACCGGAACCGGACGTCGGTCGCGATCGTCGGCGCGGGCCCGAACGGCGTCGCGATGGCGAATCTGCTCGGCCTTTATGGCGTCGCGACGGTGATCATCGAGAAGGCGGCGGACGTCGTCGATTTTCCGCGCGCGGTCGGCATCGACGACGAAGCATTGCGGATGTTCCAGACCGCGGGGCTCGCCGACGAATTGAGCCGCGACATCATCCAGAACGTGCCGTTGCGCATGTTCAAGGCGAACGGCGAATGCTTTGCCGACATCCGCCCGTCGATGCGCGAATTCGGCTGGTGGCGGCGCAACATCTTCATGCAGCAACTGGCCGAACACACGCTGCGCGCCGGGCTGGCGCGCTATCCGCACGTATCGTTGCGGACTGGCGAGGAAGTGGTCGGTGTCGAACAGGACGACCGATGCGTCACGTTGCAGGTGCGCGATGCCGACGGCCGGCAGTATGCGCTCGACGCCGACTACGTGGTGGCGGCCGACGGCGGGCGCAGCCCGATGCGCGACTGGCTCGGCATCAAGCTGGCCGGCACGACGCACCCGATCAAATGGGTCGTGGTCGACGTGAAGAACGCCGGGCTCGAGCAGCCGTGCACGGCGCTGAACTGCGACCCGCGCCGCCCGAACGTGTGCATCTATCTGCCGTTCAATTTCCGGCGCTGGGAGTTTCTCGTATTCCCGCACGAGGACGCGGAGGCGATCGCCCGGCCCGAATCGATCCGCGCGCTGATCGCGCCGTACGTCGACGACGTCGATCGTATCGAGATCGTGCGCGCACGGACCTATACGCACCATTCTCGCGTGGCCGAGCGCTTCGTGGCGGGCCGCGTGGCGCTCGTCGGCGACGCCGCCCACCTGAGCCCGCCGTGGATCGGCCAGGGCCTGAACGCGGGCTTGCGCGACGTCGGCAATCTCGCGTGGAAACTGGCGGGCGTCGTGAACGGCACGCTGGATCCCGGCGTGATCCCGACCTACGAATCGGAGCGACGCGACCACGCGAAGGCGATGATCGATCTCGCGGACACGTTCGGCGCGATGCTGATGCCGACCAACCGGGTCGTCGCGTTTCTGCGCGACCGGTTCCTCGGGCTCGCGCGGTATGCGCCGGGCCTGAAGGACTACGTGCTGCAGATGCGCTTCAAGCCGATGCCGAGCTATACGCGCGGCGTCGTGCTGCCGGGCGCGCCGGGCGACGCGGCGGGCAGGATGATCGCGCAGCCCGACGTCGAAACGGCCGACGGCGTGCGGCGCAAGCTCGACGACGTGCTCGGCCCATGGTTTTCGATCGTCGGCTGGCAATGCGATCCGCAGGCGTGCCTGAGCGACGACGATCGCGCGTACTGGACGGCGCTGGGCGGGACCTTCGTTCAGGTCAATCGCTCGCGTAGCGGGACGGGTCGCGCACGGCGCGTGACGAGCGCCCACGACAGCGTGTGCGTCGAGGATGTCGACAACGCGCTGGCGGCATGGTTCGACCGGCATCGCGGCCCGCTCGTGGTCGTGCGCCCCGATCGCTACGTGGCGGCGCAGACGGACGCCGCCGGCATCGCAGGCGTGACCGCGGCGTTCCAGGCGTTCGCACCGCGACAACGGGAGACCGCGGATGTTGGTTGAGCAACGCACCTATACGCTGGTGCCGGGCGGCGTCGCCGAGTACCTGCGGCTCTATGCGGAGTGCGGCCGCGCTGCGCAAGAGCACGCGCTCGGCACGATGGTCGGCTGTTTCGCGACGGAAATCGGACCGTTGAACCAGCTCGTCTATCTGTGGGCGTTCGATTCGCTGGACGATCGGGCGCGACGTCGTGCCGTGCTGATGGCCGATCCCGAGTTCAGGACGTTTCGCGGCAAGGTCCGGCATCTGCTCGTCCGGCAGGAAAACCAGATCCTCCGACAGGAAATCGGCGGCCTGCTGCGTGCACCGCCGCCGGCCGCGTGACGCGTTCGCCGTGCCGGCCCATCGTGCAATCTCTACCGAGGTATTCGTCTTGATCCCGTTTACGCCGCTGACTTCCCGCATGACGCCTGATGCGCAACGCGATTACGCGTCGCTCCATCTGTATATCGACGGCCGGTTCCTTCAGGCCGACGGCCGGCGCACGCAGCCCGTTCTCGATCCGGGAACCGGCAGCGTGCTCGGCGACTTGCCGCATGCGACGCCGGACGATATCGACGCCGCGGTGCGCGCCGCGCATCGTGCGTTCGCGACGTGGCGCCGCGAGTCGCCGCTCGCGCGCTCGGATATCCTGCGCCGCGCGGCTGCGCTGGTGCGCGAGCGTGCGCCGGCGATCGGCCGCCACATCACGATGGATCAGGGCAAGCCGCTTCGCGAGGCGATCGCCGAGGTCGTGTCGTCCGCCGAGCAGCTCGAATGGCATGCGGAGGAGGGGCGTCGCACGTACGGCCGTGTCGTGCCGTCGCGCTCGCCGGAGGTCGCGCAGATGGTGTTGCGCGAGCCGATCGGCGTGTGCGCGGCGTTCTCGCCGTGGAATTTTCCGTTCAGCCAGGCGATGCACAAGATCGCGGCCGCACTTGCGTCGGGCTGCACGCTGGTGCTGAAAGGGCCGGAGGAATCGCCGAGCGCGATCGTCGCGCTCGCGCGCATCTTTCACGATGCGGGCCTGCCCGCGGGTTGCCTGAACATCGTCTGGGGCGTGCCGGCCGACGTGTCCAGGCAACTGATCGAGTCGCCGCTCGTGCGCAAGATCTCGTTCACGGGTTCGGTGCCGGTCGGCAAGCAACTGGCGGCGCTCGCCGCGTCGCACATGAAGCGCATGACCATGGAGCTGGGCGGGCATGCGCCCGTGCTGGTCTGCGCGGACGCGGAAATCGAACGTGCGGCGGCGATGCTGGCCGCGTACAAGTTTCGCAATGCCGGACAGGTTTGCGTGTCGCCGACGCGCTTCTTCGTGCAGCGCCCGGTGTTCGACCGGTTCGTCGGCGCGTATCTCGAGGCGGTCGACAAGATTCGCGTCGGCTACGGGCTGGAAGAGGGGACCACGATGGGGCCGCTTGCGCACGCACGACGCGTATCCGAGATCGACGCGTTCGTCGCCGACGCGAAGGCGAAAGGGGCGGAGATTGCCGCGGGCGGGACGCGCTTGCCGGGGGCGGGGCCAGGGCACTACTTCGCGCCGACGGTCGTGCTGGGCCCGGCGCGCGACACGCGGCTGATGAACGAGGAGCCGTTCGGTCCGATCGTCGGGATCGTGCCGTTCGACGCGCTCGACGATGCGCTCGATGAAGCGAACCGCTTGCCGTTCGGCCTTGCATCGTACGCGTTCACGACGTCGGCGCGCGATGCGCACCGGATCGGCCGGGCGCTCGAGGCCGGCATGGTCAACATCAATCACTTCGGGATGGGGCCGGCGGAGATCCCGTTCGGCGGCGTGAAGGACAGCGGTTTCGGCAGCGAGGGCGGCACGGAGACGTTCGACGGTTACCTGGTCACCAAGTTCATCACGCAGATGAACTGACCGTGCGCACGTGGGCGACCGGGCACGGCATCGTGCGCGATGCCGCGCGCATGCTCAGGTCGCGTCGCCGATCTCGGCGGTGGCGTCGATCAGGAGCTTGCCGAGCACGTGTTCGTCGAACAGCGCGAAGTGTTCGGCGCGAAAGACCAGCGACAGGCTGCTGTTGACCTCGCCGCTGCTGGCGGTGCGAATCGGCGCGGCGATGCCGACGAACCCGGCGTCGAGCTCGCCGCGCGAGATCCAGTATCCGGCCTCGACGATCTGCTGGCAGGCGCGCCAGAACTGCGTCCAGTCGGCCGCGAACTCGCCCAGCTCGGCGTTGTGCCGTTCGTGCAGGCGCTTCAGCCGCGCGCGCGACATCGCGGCGACGATCACCTTCGACGAAGCACCCTGGAACAACGGCATGATGCGGCCGCGGCCGAAGCCCAGTTGCAGATTCTCGGCGCCGGTTTCGTGCATCACGTTGATGATCTGCTCGTCGAACAGTGTCGATACGAGCGCATCGCCGCCGGTGACGTGAACCAGCTTCTGGATCACGGGCTTCGCCGCGGTGAGCGTCGGGTCCGACTGCCGCATGTTGTAGTCGAGATGAATGATGCGCGGGCCCAGCGTATAGCGGCCGTTGGTGCCGACGAGCAGGCCGACCGATGCCAGTTCCTTCACGTAGCGATAGCACGTGGTGCGCGAAAAGCCCATGTGTTCAGCGATTTCCTCGGCGGTCATCGACGTCGCGGACGAAGAAAAGACGTCGAGGATGGACAGCATTTTGGTGAGGCTCGACATGACGTAATCCGGGCTCAGACGGCTTGCGGCTATGGAATGTAAACGACGAAGGCGGTTTCGGGGTTGCCGCGCTGCGGCACGGCATGCAGTGCCGCGGGCGACAGGCCGTAGTCTAACTTAAGTCGTGCGGGCGGCAACGGGAACCGCAACCGCATCGATGCATATGCGGTCAGCATGCCGGCCGTGGCCAGGTCGTTCGTTTCGACGCCGATTGATAGGGATTCCTACTTTTAACGAGGAAATCGCACTGGATCGATGTTGCTGGCGCGCCGGTCGGTTCACGCGCGCATCGGCCGGGAAAATTCGATGAGGAGAAGCAGATGAAGGGGTGGCTCAGGATGGTGGCATGGTGCGGCTGCGGTGCCGTTGCACCGACATTCGCGCAATCGAGCGTGACGCTCTACGGTTCGCTGGACACGGGCGTGACCTATACGAGCGACGTGGCGTCCGCGCCGCGTGGCGGGCGTCAGCTCGCGTTGCAGGCCGGCGTGTCGCGCAACGACGTGTGGGGCCTGACGGGCAGGGAGGATCTTGGCAGCGCGAACTATGCGGTCTTTCGGCTCGAAAGCCAGTTTCAGACCTCCGACGGCGCGCTGACCGTGCCGGGCGCCGCGTTCGGTTCGCAAGCGTACGTCGGGCTCGGCGGCGACTGGGGGACCGTGACGCTCGGGCGCCAGTTCGATTTCGTCGGCGATCTGCTGCCGGCGTTCGCGATCGGCGCGAACACGCCGGCCGGTTTGCTCGCGTGGGGCTTGCCGGCGAACGCGTCGGCGGGCGGCGCGCTCGACAACCGCGTGTGGGGCGTTCAGGTGAACAATGCGGTGAAGTACGTGAGCCCGTCGTTCGGCGGTGTGGCGTTCGGCGGCCTGTGGGGCTTCGGCAACGTGCCCGGCACGGTCGCGCGCAGCAGCGTGCAAAGCGCGATGCTGTCCTACACGCAAGGCGCGTTCAGCGCCGCGCTGGCTTATTTCGGCCAGCATGACGTAACTGCCGGCGGCAATCTGCGCAATTTCTCGGGCGGTGCCGGCTACAACGTCGGGCCGTTTCGCGTCTTCGGCATGGTGTCGGACGTGCGGATCAGCGCGGCCGCGCCGCTGCGGGCCACCACCTATGACGCCGGGCTGACCTATGCCGTCACGTCGTCGTTGCAGCTGGGCGGCGGCTTCCAGTACCAGCAGCGCGGCGGCGACGTCGGCTCGGCCAACCAGGTCACGTTGAGCGCCGACTATTCGCTGTCGAAACGCACCGGCCTTTACGCGGTATTCGCACGCGGGCACGACAGTGCGTATGGCGCGCAGGTCGAGGCGGCGCTCGGCGGGGCGGCGTCCGGCTCGACGCAGACCGCGGTTCGGCTCGGCTTGCGGCATCAGTTCTGACGACGCGCGAGAAACACGGGCTGCCGCGTCCGTCGCGCGAGAGCCCGTGCTTTCCCACTCGGTTCAGAAGCGATGCATCATCCCGACGCGCAGCGCCAACTGGTTGCGGCCCGACGATTGTCCAGCGGTGCCGAGCACGTGCGCGTAGTCGAAGTCGGTGCCGGTATGGCCGGTCGCGTGCTGGTACGCACCCTGGATGTACGTCGAGGTTCGCTTGCTGAGATCGTAGTCGAGCATCATCGACACCTGGTGCCAGTTCGGCGACGCATCGCCCGCCGCCGTCGCGACGTGTGCATGCGTGTAGGTATAGGCGGCGCCGAGCCAGACGTCCGGCCGGAAGAAATACTGGCCGTTGACCTCGAAGTTGTCGAATTTCCACGCGTTCTGCGAGCCTGCGGCCGGCTGGTTCGCGAAGTAGAGATTCGATTCGGGGTCGGTCACGTCGACGTGCGAATACGCGGCGGACAGCGTCAGCTTGTCGCTGAACTTGTACGAGGCACCCGCATCGATGTTCTGCTGCGAGCGGCCGCTGAAGACGGTGTCGTCGCTCGACAATGCCCCGCCCGCGGTCGCGCCGCCATTGTTGGCCTTCAGGTACGCGACGGCGGCGGAGAACGCGCCCGCCTGGTACTGCACGGCGGCGCTATAGACGCGGTTCCGCGCGAAGCCGCCCGCCTGGTTCGCGAGCCCGTAGAGCACTTCGCCCTTGAAGCCGGCGTAGGAAGGCGACACGTACTTGACGCTGTTCTGGATGCGGTAGTCCCAATCGGCGTTGTCGTTGTCGTACGGGTGCGCGCCGAAATCGCCGAGCCAGTTGCCGGTGGCCGTGAACGGGCTCCACATGTCGAGCGTGGGATCGTACTGGCGGCCGAACGTGAGCGTGCCGAACCGGTCGGAATCGAGGCCGACGTAGGCCTGCCTGCCGAACATCCGCGACGTCACGCCGAGCGCACCGTTGCTCGCGTTGAAGCCGTTCTCGAGCTGGAACAGTGCTCTCAGCCCGCCGCCGAGATCCTCGGTGCCTTTCAGCCCCCAGTTGCTGCCGACGGTATCGCCGCTGACCATCTGGTAAGCCTTGCTGCCGCCCGCGTTGCTCGTGAAATTGACGCCTTCGTCGATCAGGCCGTACAGCGTCACGGTGCTTTGCGCGTGGGCCGTCAGGCCGCATCCCATCGCGCTCGCGGCCGATATGGCCGCCATCATCTTCTTCATCGTCGATCTCCAGGTGTGGCGGCCCACGCGGCGTGGTGCGATTTCAGACGGCATACGCCAGCACCGGACGCATGCAGTGGGTCCGCTTCTTGTTAGTAAAACGAAATATAAAATTTGAAGAAAAGAGGTCCGCGCGACTGAGCGGACCGAATGACGAACCGCGCAGGGCTCGCGGTTCCGCGTGGCGTCGGCGCTACAGCATCCGCCGCAGCACGTCGTTTTCCGGGTTGCGGTCGAAGAACCGGTGTTTCAGCGCGCCAAGGACATGCAGCACGATGAGCGCGAGCAACGTATAGGCGAGCGTCTTGTGCAACCACTGAAACGCCTCGAACCAATGGTCGTTCTTCGGCAGCAGCTCGGGTACGCGGAAAAAGAAGAACGGCACGCCGTCGCTCTGCGTATACGTGCTGGACATCGAATAGCCCATCAGCGGCACGATGATCGCGAGCGCATACAGCAGGTAGTGGCCGATCTTGGCGAGCTTGCGGTCGAGCGTCGGCAGCGTGGAAGGCAGCGGCGGCAACGGCTTCATCGAGCGAATCGCCAGTTGCGTGACGACCACCAGCAGCGTGAGTACGCCGAACTCCTTGTGCGTCGGGTAGTACCAGTCGAACTTGGCCGGCAGGTTGTCGTCGAGCCGGACCATCGTCCAGCCGGTCCACAGTTGCGCGCCGATCAGGATCGCCCTGACCCAGTGCAGCAGCCGAAGCGCGAGCGGGTATTTCTCCGCGGGGAATGCAATGGCCTGGTTGTCCATTTGACTTGTCTTCCTTTGAAACGACACTGCGACGGGCGGGATGCCGATCGTCGACTTCGACGTCCCGCGGCGATCTTCGTCGAACCGAGGCCGGATGGCGATACGCACGGACCTTCGACGAAAGGCCCGTGCGCCAGGCTGTTTCGCGAGGTCAGGCGATCGCGCGCGAATCCGCGCAGCACTCCTGCAATGCCTCGCGCAGCGTCACGGCCATGAAGTCGGCTTCGCCTTGCTGCAGCGTCAGCGGCGGCGACATCACCAGCTTGTTCGCGATCGCGCGCACCAGCACGCCGCGCCGGCGCGCGGCATCGGCCACGCGGGCGGCGAACCCCTTGCCCGGATCGAGCGGCGTGCGGCTGGCCTTGTCGGTCACCAGATCGAGCGCCAGCATCAGCCCCTTGCCGCGGACGTCGCCGACGGTTTCGAAGTCGGCCTTCAGCGGCAGCAATTGCTCGAGCAGGCGCTGCCCGACCCGTGCCGCATTGCCCGGCAGATCCTCGGCCTCGACGATGTCGAGCACCGCGAGCGACGCGGCGCACGCGAGCGGATGCCCGCTGTACGTATAGCCGTGCATGACCACGTGCGAGAAGCCCGCGCCGTGTTCGATCGCGTCGGCGATCCGCCCGTTGTACAGCGTCGCGCCGAGCGGCACGTAGCCGGCGGAAATGCCCTTGGCGACGCACAGGATGTCGGCGGCGACGCCCCAGCCGCGGCTGCCGAGCAGGCTGCCGGTGCGGCCGAAGCCGGTGACCACCTCGTCGGCGATCAGCAGGATGCCGTTGCGGTCGCACACGGCCCGCACGCGCGCCCAGTAATCGGCCGGCGGGACGATCAGGCCGCCCGCGCCCTGCACCGGCTCGGCGACGAACGCGGCAATGGTCTGCGGGCCGTGGAACGCGATCGTTTCCTCGAGCTGCCGGATGCAGTGCTCGACGAGCTGGTGCGGATCTTCGCAATTCCACGGATTGCGATAGAGCCACGGCGTGTCGAGCAGCACGCAGCCGGGCAGCAGCGGGCCATGATTGTAATGGTAGACGCCGTTGCCGCCGATCGACGTGCCGCCCATGTGCACGCCGTGATAGCCGTTGCGCAGCGACAGGAATTTCGTGCGCGACGGCTCGCCCGCGGCGACCCAGTACTGGCGCGCCATCTTGAGCGCGGTCTCGATCGCGTCGGAGCCGCCGCTGCCGAACATCACCCGCTGCATGTCTTCCTGCGCGAACATCGCGCACAGGCGGTCGGCCAGATCGTAGACGCGCGGATGGGCGACGCCGTCGAAGGTCTGGTAGTACGACAGCTCGTCCATCTGCCGCGCGATCGCGCTTTTCACTTCCGGGCGGTTGTGACCGACGTTGACGTTCCAGAGTCCGCCGACGCCGTCGAGCATGCGGTGGCCGTCGACGTCGTACACGTAGTTGCCGTCGCCGCGCTCGATGATCACGGTGGGCGTCGTATGCCCGGCGGCCGCCGAGCTCATCGGGTGCCAGAATCGTTTTTGACGCTTTTGATAGTCCATGGTGTCTCTCGTCTCTCTTACGAAGTGCTTGAACAGGGGGCGGCGCGGTGTGCGCCGCCGGATCACAGGGCTGCGGTGACGATCTTTTCCTCGAGGTACGAATCGAGCGCGGCCTTCGACAGGTCGCGCCCGATCCCGCTTTGCTTGGTGCCGCCCCACGGCAGGCGCGCGTCGATCGGGCTCCACGCATTGATCGCGACCGCGCCGACGTCGAGCCGCTCGGCGACGCGGTGCGCGGTGCCGACGTCCTGCGTCCACACCGACGCGGACAAGCCGAACGGCGTGTCGTTGGCGATGCGAACGGCGTCGTCCTCGGTCTCGAACGGCATCACCATGCCGACCGGGCCGAACACCTCGTCGCGGGCGATCCGCATGCCCGGATGGACGCCGCCCAGAATCGTCGGGCGCATGAAGCAGCCGCGCGGCGGCACCTGTTCGTCGCCTGCGAGCATCACCGCGCCTTCGGCGAGCGCGCCGTCGACGAGCGCCCGGACGCGCGCGAGGTGGCGCGGGTTGATCAGTGCGCCCATCTGCACGCCCGGCTCCGAGGGCGGACCGACGCGCATCGCGCGGGCCGCGTCGGCAAGCCGTTCTTCGAGTGCCTGCGCGATCGAGCGGTGCGCGAGCACGCGCGAGCCGGCCGCGCACGTCTGCCCCTGGTTCGCGAACATGCCGGCCATCAGCGACGGAATCGCACGGTCGAGATCGGCATCCGCGAACACGATTTGCGCGGCCTTGCCGCCGAGTTCGAGCGTGACGCGCTTGAAGGTCTTCGCCGCCACGCCCGCGATCGCGCGCCCGACTTCGGTGCTGCCGGTGAAGCTGATCTTGTTGACGAGCGGGTGCGCGACCAGCGCGGCGCCGACTTCCGCGCCCACGCCGTGGACGATGTTGACCACCCCGGCGGGAAGGCCGGCTTCGCACACGAGTTCGCCGAGCCGGGCGACGGCCAGCGGCGCGTCCTCCGACGGCTTGACGACCACCGGGCAGCCGGCCGCGAGCGCCGGCGCGAGCTTCCACACCGCGATCATCAACGGCGCGTTCCACGGGATGATCTGACCGGCGACGCCCACCGGTGCACGCCGCGTGTAGCTGAGCGTCGGGCGGCCCATGAAGCCGTCGGTCGGAATCGTGCGGCCCTCGAGCTTGTCGGCCCAGCCGGCGAAATAGCGCAGCGTGTCGATGCACATCGGGAGGTCCATCATCCGCATCTCGGCAAGCGGGCGCCCTTGTTCGACGGCCAGGCATTCCGCCAGCGCGTCACGGTCGCGCTCGACCAGGTCGGCCAGCCGAAGCAGCCAGCGGGCCCGGGCCGGGCCGCCCGCGCGTGCCCACGCGTCGCCGTGCAGCGCGGTGTGCGCGGCACGCACCGCGCGATCGACGTCTTCGGCGGTCGATGCGGGCACGGCGGCGACGTAGTCGCCGGTCGCAGGCGCCAGCTTTTCGAAGGTACGGCCGGCCGCTGCGTCGCAATGCCTGCCGTCGATCAGATTCTGAATTTTCATCATGGTGTTCCGTGTTTCCGAGGGGCGAATCGTCGGGCCGAACGGGTGAGGGCGATGGCAACTGCCCGCGGCGCGGCTTCGACGTCGCATTCACTGTATGTCGATGAAAACGCCCGCCTTGTCCGCTATCGGCAATCGTTGCGGCGCGAGCGGGATAGGGAATACCCGCGCCGGCGCGACGCATGGCGGGTCGCGTCGGCAGCGGGAAATGCTCGGGGAGGGCGCAACGAGACGACGGTGCGGCGCGGCACCGTCCGGGCGGCGGTTACTGGGCGGCGCGCCCGAGTTCGCGATACAGGTCGGGGTCGCTGCGCTTCAACCGCAGCGCGGCGCGGATGCCGAGCGCGCCGACGGCGACGAGGAAATACGGAAACATCGCGACGAAGGTCGAATCCGATCCGCTCAGCACGGACAGGTTGCGCACGACCAGCACGAGGCACGCGCCCAGTGCGATCACGCTGACGAGCGGCGCGATCAGCCGATGCACGACGCCGGCGTCGCGGTGATCGCGCGCGAAGAACGCGATCACCGACGCCGCCACCAGGATCTGCACCGCGATGATGCCGATCGTGGCCAGCGCGCTCATCCACGAGAACACGACCGCGAACGGATCGAGGCGGAACGCGGCCGCCCCGACGATGGCCGCGAGCGCGATCGACGTCTGCACCTTGCCGGCGACGTCCGGGCAACGATGTACGGGGCACGTATGGCCGAGCTTGCGCCACAGCACGCGTTCGCGGCCCATCGCGTAGAAATAGCGCGTGATCGTGTTGTGGAACGACAGGATGGCCGCGAACAGGCTCGTGACGAGCAGCACGTTCATCGCGTCCGTCGCGATGCCGCCGAGCAGCCGGCCGCTGACGGCAAACCAGAGATTGGCCGGATCGCGCGCGGCCTGCGCGGCGATCGCGCGCTCGCCCCACGCCTCGACGATCGCCCACGACGACAGCGCGTAGAACGCCATGATGAGGATCACGGCCAGATAGGTGGCGCGCGGAATCGTGCGCTTCGGGTCGCGCGCCTCCTCGGAGAAGATCGCCGTCGCCTCGAAGCCCATGTACGAGCCGAGCACGAACACGAGCGCGGTGCCGAGCCCGGGCGCGAACACCATCGCGGGGCTGAACGGTTTCGCGCTGAAGCCGCCGGCGCTCGCGCCGTGCACGACGATCGCGAGATCGAGCAGCATCACGATCGCGATTTCGCCGATCATCAGCATGCCGAGCAGCCGGCCGCTGAACTCGATGCGACGCGCGCCGCAGAAGTGGACCGCGACGACGCACGCGAGCGCGAACGCCCACCACGGCACGTCGACGCCGTAGTGCCGCTGGATGCTGTCGTTCAGGAAGAAGCCGAACATGCAGTAGATCGCGATCTGCACCGCGTTGTACGCGACGATCGCGACGAACGCGCCGCCCACGCCGGCGGGGCGTCCGAGTCCGTTGGCGATGTACGCATAGAAGGCGCCTGAATTGGAGATGTGCCGGCTCATCGCGGCATAGCCGATGCTGAAGATGAGGTACATGATGCCCGCCAGCACGAATACGCCGGGCACGCCGGGGCCGTTGCCGAGCGAGAATGCCGCGGGCGTCGCGCCGACCATCGCGGTGAGCGGCGCGGCCGCGGCGACGACGAAGAAGACGATGTGGGAGAGTCCGACGGCGTTCCTGCTGAGCCCCGCTTCGGACCGGGGTGACGATTCGTTCATGAGTAGTCCCGCTGGCCGGATCGTCCGTCAGGAGTCGACACCGGCATGCCTGATCGATAGCCCCGTGCCGCGCGCCGATCCTGACGCGCCGGCAAGCGATGCCGACGTTCGCCGACGACACGGGTGTGCGCTTGGACGGCCGCTCGATGCGGTGCAGCGCGCATGCGAGCAGGGCCGACGACAAAAATTTACGGTGCCGAAAAAACGGGCGTTGTCCGTAATCGGCAATCCGCATGCGCGGCGGCGGCAGGGGATTACCCGCATGCGACGCCGCCATGCGCCCGTTGCGGGCTCAGCTCAGGCGCGGCGTATGCGACGGCAGCTCGTGGAAATGCTGCTGGTAGTAGGCGGAGAAGCGTCCGAAGTGGCAAAAGCCGAATTGCGCTGCCGCGTCGCCGATCCGTATCGTGTCGGGCGTCGTCATCAGGAAGCGGCGCACGGCGTTCAGCCGGATCGAGCGGAGATAGGCGGTCGGCGTGGTGCCGACCACGTTCTGGAAGCTGTATTGCAGCGTGCGGCGGCTGATCCGCAGATGGTGACAGAGATCGATCACCGTCGGCACGTCGTCGGATTCCAGCGCGATTTCCTGGCTGCGGCGCACGATGTAGCTTTGCGTCGAGGCCGACGGCAGCGCACCGGCATCCGGGTCGTCGGGTTGCACGAGGTCGAGCAGGATGCCGACCAGACTGTGCGCGAGCACGCGTTCGTCGAACGCATCGCGGGCGGTGAGCGAACCGCTGTCGAGCGCCTGGCCCAGCACGCGTTCGAGGCCGTCCAGTGCGTTGCGGTAGCGCGCGGGCGAGATCGGCAGCACCGGCTGCTTCAGGAAACGCGCGGGCAGGTTCGCGAGTTCATCCACCTCGCGATCGGCCGCGAGCGTGCGGTCGATCGTGAAGGCGAGCACCTCGGTGTCGCACGGCAGATGGGCGACGAACTCCTCGCCGCCGCGCAGCGTCAGCAGGCTCGGGCGCTCGACGGTGCGCCCCTGGACCACGGGCGCGACCGCACTGGCGATCGGCAGCGCGAAGCAGAGCCGGTCGCGCGGCGCGAGGCCGTGCTGCATCACGCGCTGGTTGATGCGTTCGCGAAAGACGTGAAAACGCTGGCCGGCGACCTGGCGCAGCGTGGTCGTCGCGGTGCCCGGACTGATCTGGTCGTAGTGCTGCGACCAGTTCACGATCGCCTGGGAATGGAGGAACACATCCGAGAAGCACAGTGTTTCAGCGCGCAGGTTCATGGCGTGGCGAATGCATCCCGTTTCAAATTCGATGCCGGCCGAAGCCGGCTCATGCTGCTGGCGCGGGCAGCGCGATCGTGCCATGCGCGCGCGGCCCGGATGGCTTCCGAACGCGCGGTGCAATGCGGTCAGTCCTGCCGACGATCATATCCAGAAAAAAACACCGCGTGACGCGATCGAAGAGCCTGCGGGCGCTCGTCGAGCGAACACCCCCGCGGAAGGTGACGGAGCGTAACTAAATCGAAAGAAATGCGGGGGTGCCGGGCGATATCGGCCAGCGAATGTCGTTGACAACCAATATTTTTTATTAATCTCATTATAAGGGATTGGGTTTATTTATGAGGTGGGGTTTACATAGGGTGTCCCGCGCGACCTGGTAACGTGGGCTTCACGGTCAAGGCAATCGAGAAGGGTCAAGAATTTATTATAAAACTGATGAATGAAGGCCGACAACCTGGCACAGGCGGCATGCAACAGCTCGCCTCGTGTTAACTACCAATAAATCCCGAAATACGGGATTTGTATAATTGTCCCGCCACGCCTCGCCTGTTCGTGACGCATGTCCACATACCGGGAGCGGTCCATGTCCGAGTCACCCCCTGCCTTGTTGTATCGTCGGATCGCGCTGCGCGTGATTCCGTTTCTGTTCGTCTGCTACGTGATCAACTTCGTCGATCGCGTCAACATCGGTTTCGCCAAGCTGCAGTTCCTGCAGGATCTCGGCTTGAGCGAAGCCGTATTCGGCTCCGCGACGGCCATCTTCTTCATCAGTTACGCCGCCTTCGAGGTGCCGAGCAACCTGGTGCTGGCGCGCATCGGCGCGAGCCGCACGCTGATGCGAATCATGGTGCTGTGGGGCCTGTGTACCGTGGCGCAGATGTTCGTGACCGGCAGCGTGTCGCTGTACGTGGTGCGCTTTCTGCTCGGCGCCGCCGAGGCCGGCTTCTTTCCGGGCCTGATCCTGTATCTGTCGTACTGGTTTCCGGATGCGGTGCGCGCCCGCGTCAACAGCGTGCTGCTGCTTGCCGTGCCGGTCGCGGGGATGATCGGCGGACCGCTGTCCGGCTGGATCATGGCGCACCTGCAGGACACGATGGGGTTGCGCGGATGGCAGTGGCTGTTCCTGATCGAGGGATTGCCGGCCATCGCGCTCGGGCTGGTCGCGCCGCTGATGCTGAGCGACCGGCCGGAGCGGGCGGCATGGCTGTCGCCTGCGGACCGGCAGGCGCTCTTGCGCGATCTGGACGCGGAGCGTGCGTCGGCCGTGGTCGGCCATGACCGGGCGGGCGTGCTCGACATCGTTCGCAACGCGCGCGTGCTGGGGCTCGCGGCGATCTATTTCTGCGTCTACGTCGGGATGGGGACGGTGACGTTCTGGTCGCCGACGGTGCTGAAGGCGGCCGGGGTGGCGAGCGTCACCGGAATCGGTTGGTTGTCCGGACTGATTTCCGTGTTCACGATGATCGGCAACGTGGCGATCGCATGGAGTTCCGACCGATACGGCGAGCGCCGCTGGCATACGGTGGCCTGCATGCTCGTCACCGCGTGCAGCCTGCTGCTGCTGCGCTTCTCGGTCGGCCATGTAGGGATCACCGTGGCCTTGCTTGCGATCGCGCAGCTGTGCGCGTTCACCGTACCGATCGTGTTCTGGACGATTCCGGCTGCCCAGCTGACCGGCCGGGCGGCGGCAGCCGGCATCGCGGTGATCAGCATGCTGGGTTCGCTCGGCGGCGCGTTCAGTTCGTGGCTGGTCGGCGTCCTGTTCGCACGTACGGGCGCCCCGTATGCAGGGTTCGCGGTGGTCGCGGGGCTGCTGGTGGTCGGCTCGGTGCTGGTGACGAGCCTGGTGCCGCGCACGCTGCCGTCGCGCCGCACGGCGAGCGAACGGGCCGCGTGGCAGGGCGTTGAATAGCGCGTAGCCGAGGCTGCGTGATCGCCGACGCGTGTCCGCGCCAGCGCACGCTCAATCCGGATCGGCTTTCAGCCCACCCTCGATCCACCGCGCTTCGGATGCGCGAAGGTGCGCGCGAATGGCCGTCTGGGCCGCGATCGGATCGCCGGCCTGCAACGCAAGCAGAACGTCCTCGTGCTCGCGCACGGCGGCGGTCCACGTTTGCGGATTCTCCGCGTGCCCGCGCATCGCGGTCGCGATCGGGTCGTGACGGCTGTCGAACAGCTCGCCGACGAAGCGGGTGAGCACCGAATTGCCGGCGGCTTCCGCGATCAGCATGTGGAACTGCCGGTCGGCTTCGACCGGCGATTTGCCGGCTTCCGCGAGCCGCTTCATGCGCTGCACCGTGCGGCGCAAGCGCTCGAGCATCGCCGCCGTCATCCGCGCGGCGGCCAGCGCGGCGACGCTGCCCTCGACGGCCGCGCGCGCCTGCATCAATTCCGACGGACTGTCGCCGAGCGTGACCATCGTGCCGACAGCGTCGGCCGCCGTGTCGCGCACATAGACGCCGGAGCCCATCCGGATTTCGATCTGGCCGCCGATTTCCAGCGCGATCAGCGCCTCGCGAAGCGACGGGCGCGATACGCCGAGCGTCAGCGCCAGCTCGCGTTCCGGCGGCAGCCGCTCGCCGATGGCGAATTCGCCCTGACGAATCAACGCGACGATCTGGGCCGCGACCGATTGGTAAAGCCGCTTGGGTTCTGTCGATTTCATCCGATTGATAGGGATCGATGCGCTTTGGGCGAAAGTGCGTGTCGCGGAGTCTATCATGCTTGCCGCATCGCCCCGTGTGGCGGCGCGGTCCTCCGGATGTCCGGGTTTTCACTATTGGTAAGATCGGATGTGAATAGTTAAATTGGCTTGACCAAAAGTGGTTTGATTGCTGTAATTCATCCAAATTGGACTGACCGGATAGTGCCGAGGTCGATCCACCCCAAGGAGACGCAATGGCAATGCCTCGCAATCTGCCCGGTCAGGCCGCGCACGACGAAGCGGACCGGGAGATCCTGCGCCTGGACGGGATTCGCAAGCGCTTCCCCGGCGTGCTCGCGCTCGACGGGATTCGCCTTGACCTGCGCCGCGGCGAGGTGCATGCGGTGTGCGGCGAGAACGGCGCGGGCAAATCGACGCTGATGAAGATCATCAGCGGCCAGTACCTGCCCGACGACGGCGTCGTTCACTATCGCGGCGCGCCGGTGCGGTTTCGTTCGGCTTCCGAAGCACAGGCGGCCGGCATCTCGATCATTCACCAGGAACTCAATCTCGTTCCGCACCTGAGCGTGGCGGAGAACCTGTTCCTCGCGCGCGAGCCGCGGCGCGGGCCGTTCGTCGATACGAAGCGCATGAACGCGGATGCGGCGCGCTGCATCGCGCGCATCGGCCTGAACGTGGCCCCGACGACGAAGGTCGGGGTGCTGTCGATCGCGCAGCAGCAGATGGTCGAGATCGCGAAGGCGCTGTCGCACGACGCGCGCGTGCTGATCATGGACGAGCCCACGTCGTCGCTGACGGAAGCGGAGACGGTGCAGCTCTTTCGCATCATCGAGGAACTGCGTGCGGACGGCGTCGCGATTCTGTATATCTCGCACCGGCTCGACGAAATGGCGCAGATCGTCGATCGCGTGACGGTGCTGCGCGACGGGCGCCACATCTCGACGGACGATTTCGCCGACGTGAGCATCGACGACATCGTCGCGCGCATGGTCGGACGCACGCTCGACGACGCCTATCCGTCGCGGCAATCGGTGCCGACCGACGAGGTGCTGCTCGACGTGCGGGACCTGCGCCGCGACGGCGTGTTCGGGCCGGTGTCGTTCGCGCTGCGCCGCGGCGAGATCCTCGGTTTCGCGGGATTGATGGGCGCGGGGCGCACCGAGATCGCCCGCGCGATCTTCGGCGCGGACCGCCCCGACGGCGGCACGATCGCGCTGCACGGCCGGCCCGTGACGATCCGTTCGCCGCGCGAGGCGATCCGGCACGGCATCGCGTATCTGTCGGAGGATCGCAAGAAGGAGGGGCTCGCGCTGCCGATGCCCGTCGCGGCGAACCTCACGCTCGCGAACGTGCGCGGCATCACGTCACGTTTCGGGTTCCTGCGCTTCGACGACGAACTCGACGTCGCGCGCCGCTACGTGCAGGACCTCGCGATTCGCACGCCGTCCGTGCACCAGCGCGTGCGCAACCTGTCCGGCGGCAACCAGCAGAAAGTCGTCATCGGCAAATGGCTCTACCGCGGCTCGAAGATCCTGTTCTTCGACGAGCCGACACGCGGCATCGACGTCGGCGCGAAATTTGCGATCTACGGGCTGATGGACCGGCTCGCGGCCGACGGCGTCGGCGTGGTGCTGATCAGTTCTGAACTGCCCGAACTGCTCGGCATGACCGACCGGATCGCCGTTTTTCACGAAGGTCGATTGACCGCATTTCTCGATACGAAACACACCAGTCAGGAGGAGATCATGCACTACGCGTCGGGGCGTTCCCATGCTTGAAATGACATCCGATCGAAGCCAGGCCGACGAGCGGGCGGCGCGACAGCGGCGGCGCGACCTGATCCAGAAGTTCGCGGCGCTGGGCAGCCTCGTCGTGCTCGTGTTCGCGTTCTCGATATCGAGCGCGGCGTTCTTCTCCGTCGACAACCTGATGACCGTCGGCCTGCAGGTCACCTCCATCGCCTATCTGGGCGTGGCCGCCACCTGCGTGATCATCACCGGCGGCATCGACCTGTCGGTCGGCTCGGTGCTCGCGCTGGCCGGCGTCTGTGCCGCGCTGCTGGTCAAGGTCGGCGTGCCGGTGCCCGCGGCGATGGCGGCCGGCGTCCTGGTCGGCGCGCTGTGCGGGCTCGTCAACGGCATCTGCGTGACGCAGATGGGCCTGCCGCCGTTCATCGCGACGCTCGGCATGATGCTCGTCGCGCGCGGCATCGCGCTGCAGATCACGGGCGCGCGGCCGGTATCGGATCTCGGCGACGCGTTCGGCGCGCTCGGCAACGGCGCGCTGCTGCGGATCTCGCACATCGGCGCGGATGGGTTCCCCGACACGACGTTTCCCGGCATTCCGTATCCGGTCGTGATCATGATCGTGCTGTTCGTCGTGGTGTCCGTGCTGCTGTCGAGAACGTCGCTCGGCCGTCACATCTACGCGGTCGGGTCGAACGCGGAAGCCGCGCGGCTATCGGGCGTGAACGTGCAGGGCGTGAAGCTGTTCACCTACGTGCTGTCGGGCGCGCTCGCGGGCGTGACAGGCTGCGTGCTGATGTCGCGGCTCGTCACCGGGCAGCCGAACGAAGGCGTGATGTACGAGCTCGACGCGATCGCCAGTTCGGTCATCGGCGGCACGTCGCTGATGGGCGGCGTCGGCACGATCTCCGGCACGGCGATCGGCGCGTTCGTGATCGGCGTGCTGCGCAACGGCCTGAACATGAATGGCGTATCGAGCTTCATCCAGCAGATCATCATCGGCGTCGTGATCCTCGGCACGGTGTGGATCGACCAGTTGCGCAACCGCCGGCCCTGACCGGCAGCAAGCAGTCCCTACCAACGAGAAGCGGAGCGAGACATGAACAAATCCATCCTGCTGGCGGCATCGGCATGCGTGTTCGCGGTGTGCAGCAGCGGCGCGTATGCGGCGGGCGGCGAGATCGCGGTGATCGTCAAGACGGTCAATTCGAACTACTGGCAGAACGTGCAGAAAGGTGCGAAGGCGGCGCTCGACGGCGCCAAGGGCTACACGATGACGTTCCAGGGGCCGGCGGCCGAGTCCGACATCAGCGGGGAGGTCAACATGGTCGACAACGCGGTCACGCGGCATGTGGCGGCCATCGTGCTCGCGCCGTCCGATCCCGATGCGCTCGTGCCCGCGATCAAGAAGGCGTGGGAAGCGCACATCCCGGTCGTGCTGATCGACTCGGCGATCGCGGACGCCGGCAAGCCGTACTACCAGGCGTTCCTGTCGACCGACAACGAGAAGGCGGGCGCGCTGTGCGCGAAGGCGCTGATCGACCGCGTCGGGCAGTCGGGCAAGATCGCGATCATGTCGTACGTGCCGGGCGCGGGCTCCGAGGTCAGCCGCGTCGGCGGGTTCCGCAAATACATCGAGAGCCATTCGAAGCTGCAGATCGTCGGTCCGTACTACTCGCAATCGCAGATGGCGACCGCGCTGAACCAGACGACCGACGTGCTGTCGGCGAACCCGGACCTGAAGGGCATCTTCGGCGCGAACGAGCCGACCGCGGTCGGGATGGGCCGTGCGCTGAAGCAGTCGGGCAAGGCGGGCAAGGTGGTGGCGATCGGATTCGACGGCAACGAGGATCTGCAGGGCTTCGTGCGCGATGGCACCGTGCAGGCGATCGCCGTGCAGGGCTCGTGGCAGATGGGGAACCAGGGCGTGCGCACCGCGCTCGACGTGATCGAGCACAAGCCCACGCCGAAGCTGATCGATACCGGCGTCGTGATGGTCGACAAGCAGAACCTCGATTCGCAGGCGGCGAAGAACGTCCTGTACTGATCCCTTTCCCCGTATCCAGTCACGCCTCATGAACGCACACGATACGCGCACCTTGCCGCGCAGCGGGCTGACGGTGTCGGCGCTCGGCCTCGGCTGCTCGCAACTCGGCGGCCTTTATCGGCCGATGGCGGCCGCCGACGCCGCCGCGCTCGTCGACGCCGCGTGGGCGGCCGGCCTGCGCTATTTCGACACCGCGCCGTACTACGGCTACACGCTGTCCGAGCGGCGCGTGGGGGCCGGGCTTGCCCCGCGCGAGCGCCGCGCGTTCACGCTCAGCACGAAGGTCGGGCGGCTGATGCGCGCCGACGCGAGCGTGCGCCCCGGCGACGACGGCTGGGCCGAGCCGCTGCCGTTCCGGCCGGTCTACGACTACAGCTACGACGGGATCATGCGCTCGCACGACGACAGCCGGCAACGGCTCGGGCTCGCGCGCGTCGACATGCTGTACGTGCACGACATCGGCGCGATGACGCACGGCGATCGTCACGCGCACTACTGGGAGCAGTTGACGCGCGGCGGCGGGTTTCGCGCGCTCGACGCGCTGCGCTCGGGCGGCGAGATCGGCGCATTCGGCCTCGGCGTGAACGAATGGGAAGTGGCGGCCGACGCGCTGAACGAAGCGGCGCTCGATGCGGTGCTGCTGGCCGGCCGCTACACGCTGCTCGAACAGACGGCGCTCGAACCGCTGCTCGACGCGTGCGCCCGTGACGGGACGGCAATCGTGATCGGCGGCGTATTCAATTCCGGCCTGCTCGCCGGCAACGGCAAGTTCAACTATGCGGACGCGAGCGCCGACGTGATCGACAAGGCGACGCGGCTCGGCGCGCTGTGCGAGCGCTTCGACGTGCCGCTTCCCGCCGCCGCGCTGCAGTTTCCGTTCGGCCATCCGGCCGTCGTGTCGTGCGTGGTCGGCGCGCGCAGCGTGGCGCAGTTGCAGCAGAACATCGACTGGTTCGAGCGCCCCGCGCCGGCCGAACTGTGGGACGCGCTGCGCGACGAAGGGCTGATCGACGCGCACGCGCCGGTGCCGGGAGCTCGCGCATGACCGCACGGATCGACGCCCATCAGCACTACTGGCGCATCGGTGCGCGGGCCGGCTGCTGGCCGCCTGCCGAACTCGATGCGATTCACCGGGATTTCGGCCCCGCCGATCTGGCTCCGCTGCTCGACGCCGCGCGCATCGATACCACCGTCCTCGTGCAATCGTTGCCGAGCGAAGCCGACACGCGCTTTCTGCTCGATCTCGCGGCTGACACGCCGACCGTCGGCGCGGTGGTCGGCTGGGTCGACCTGAAGGCCGACGGCGCACCGGCGCGGATCGCGGCGTTTGCATCCGCACCGAAGGCGCGCGGCCTGCGACCGATGCTGCAGGATCTGCCCGACGATGCGTGGATCGACGACCCGCGGCTGGATCGCGCGGTCGCCGCGATGCTCGAGCATGCGCTGAGTTTCGATGCGCTGGTGATGCCGCGCCATCTCGATGCGCTGCATGCGTTCGCGCGACGCCATCCGGAGCTGCCGATCGTGATCGATCACGGCGCGAAGCCGTTCATCGAGCGCGGCGAATTGCAGCCGTGGTTGTCCGCGATGAGCCGGCTCGCGCGCCTGCCGAATCTTCATTGCAAGCTGTCCGGCCTGTGGACCGAAGCGGGGCCGTCGGCCGGCGCCGATGCCGTCCGCACGCGCACGCGGCCGTACGTCCACGCGCTGGCCGAGCTGTTCGGGCCGACGCGCTTGATGTGGGGCAGCGACTGGCCGGTGCTGCGGCTGGCGTCGGCGTGCGGCGGCTACGGCGAATGGCTGGCCGCGTGCGAGGACGATTGCGCGCGGTTGCTCGGCGCCGCGGCGCTGGATGGCCTCTTCGGCGGCAACGCGCGCCGCTTCTACCGGATCGACACCGCACGCCACGACGAATGAACCAGAACGAAAGGAACCCGACATGCTCAGCGTGATTTGCGAATCCCCCGGCGTGCTGCGCGTGCAGCATCGCGAACCGCCCGTGCGCGGCAGCGGCGAAGTATTGTTGCGCGTGCAACGGGTCGGCATCTGCGGCACCGACCTGCACATCTTCACCGGCAACCAGCCGTACCTCGACTATCCGCGCGTGATGGGCCATGAGCTGTCGGCGGTGGTCGTCGAGGCGGAAGCCGAGTCGGGGCTCGCCGCCGGCGACGCGGTGTACGTGATGCCGTATCTGTCGTGCGGACACTGCATCGCCTGCCGTCACGGCAACACGAACTGCTGCGTGAACATCAAGGTGCTCGGCGTGCATCGCGACGGCGCGTTGACCGAATACCTGAGCGTGCCCGCGCAGTTCGTTCACAAGGCCGACGGCATTTCGCTCGACCAGGCGGCGATGCTGGAATTTCTCGCGATCGGCGCGCATGCGGTGCGGCGCGCGGACGTCCGCGCCGGGCAGCGCACGCTGGTCGTTGGCGCCGGGCCGATCGGCATGGCCGCGATGATCTTCGCGAAGCTGCGCGGCGCCGACGTCACGTGCCTCGACACGCGGGCCGACCGTCTCGCGTTTTGCCGGCAGCATCTGGCGGTCGATGCGGCGGTGGAGGTGGGGGAAGGCGACACGGAGCGTCTCGCGTCGTTGACGAACGGCGAGTATTTCGATGCGGTGTTCGACGCGACGGGCAATCTCGATGCGATGAATCGCGGCTTCGAGTTCGTCGCGCACGGCGGCAAATATACGTTGATCTCGATCGTGCGCGGGCACGTCGCGTTTTCGGATCCCGAATTCCACAAGCGGGAGACCACGCTGCTCGCGAGCCGCAATGCGACGGCCGAGGATTTCGCGACGGTGCTCGACGCGATGCGCGCGGGGCGCATTCCGGACCGCGCGCTGAACACGCACCGGATGCGGCTCGACGAGGTGCCGGACGCGCTGCCGCGTTTGCTGGATGCGGGGCAGACCGTCGTGAAGGCGCTCGTCGAATGCTGAGCGATCGAATCCGTCGTGCGGAGCGCATGCGATGACGCCACCGATCCTGCAGTTCGGCACGAGCCGCTTCCTGCTCGCGCACGTCGACCTGTTCGTCTCGCAGGCGCTGGACGACGGCAACGCGATGGGCGGCATCGGCATCGTGCAGACGACCGGCAATCCGGCCAGCCGCGCCCGCATCGACGCGCTGCGCGCCACCGGTCGCTATCCGGTGCGGATTCGCGGGCGCGAGCGCGGCGGCGTGGTCGACGAAGTCGTCGAGTGCCACGCCGTACATCGTGCATGGGACGCCGAGCGCGACTGGGCGGAGATACGCGACGCCGCGATCGAGACGGTGCGCGTGATCGTGTCGAACACCGGCGACGCAGGCTATCGCGCCGATCCGCGCGACACCGCGGATCTGCTGGCCCGGCCCGAGCACGCACCGCACGGTTTTCCGGCGAAGCTGCTCGCGCTGCTGCATGCGCGCTGGCAGGCGCGGCCTGATGACGGCGTTTCCATCCTGCCATGCGAACTGGTGACGAACAACGGCGACACGCTGCGCGACATCGTGCTGGGCCTCGCGCGCCAGTGGCGGCTGCCCGACGCGTTCGCCGACTATCTGTGCAACCGCTGCGTATGGATCAACTCGCTCGTCGACCGCATCGTGTCCGAGCCGCTTCATCCGGTCGGCGCGATCGCCGAGCCTTATGCGCTATGGGCGATCGAACGACGTGCGGGCATGGCGCTACCGTGCACGCATGCTCGGATTGTCGTCACCGACGATTTGCGCAGCCACGAGCGGCTGAAGCTGTTCTTCCTCAATCTCGGGCACAGCTGGCTCGCGGAGCAATGGCTCACGGCAGGGCGCGACGCATCGGAAACGGTGCTGGACGCGATGAACGATGCGCGGCTGCGCGATGGTCTCGAAGCCGTGTGGCGCGATGAAGTCGCGCCGGTGTTCGTCGCGCTGGGCTTGCGGGAAACGGCCGAACGCTACGTCGACAGCGTGCGCGAGCGCTTTCTCAATCCGTTTCTCGCGCATCGCATCGCCGATATCGCGGTGAACCATCGCGAGAAGGTGGCACGGCGGATCGAGCCGCTGCTCGCACTCGCGGATTCACTGGCGCTGCCGGCCGAACAATCGCGGTTGCGGCAACTCGTCGCCCGCCATGAGCTGGCGGCCGGCGCTCCAGGGGCCGCCATCGCAACGACAGGAAGAGGTACATCGTGACGCAACCGGCAATCGTGATCCTTCACGGCAACGACAACGTCGCCGTCGCACTCGACGCGCTGGCGCCCGACGTGCCGATCGACGTGCGCGGCGCACCGCTGCGGCCGGCGGCCGCGGTGCCGGCCGGCCACAAGGTCGCCACCGCGCCGATCGCGCGCGGCGACGCGATCGTCAAATGCGGGCAGCCGATCGGCGTCGCGCTGCGTGACATTGCCGCGGGCGAGCACGTGCACGTGCACAACGTCGGGATGCCTGATCGGCATGCGCACGAGGATGGGCCTGCGGGCGACACGCACGACGTTGCGGCGGATCGCCGCGACACCTTCGACGGATTCGTGCGGCCCGACGGCAGCGTGGGGACCCGCAACTACGTCGGCGTGATCGCGAGCGTCAACTGTTCGGCGAGCGTCTGTCATGCGATCGCCGACGCATACCGGCACGGCGCGCTCGATGCGTTCGGTCACGTCGACGGCGTCGTCGCGATCACCCATCAGAGCGGCTGCGGCATGTCCGCGAGCGGGGACGGCATCGAACTGCTGCGGCGCACGCTCGTCGGCTATGCACGGAACCCGAATTTCGCCGGCGTGCTGCTCGTCGGCCTCGGCTGCGAGGTGAACCAGGTCGGCGCGCTCGCGGAACGGCTCGACGCGGCGGCGCCCGGCACCGTGCGCACGCTGGTGATCCAGGACGAGGGCGGCGTGCGCGACACCGTGGCCAAAGGCGTGTCGATCGTGCGCGAGTTGGTGGAGGCGGCCGACGGCGCGCGTCGCAGCGCCGTGCCGGCCTCGCGGCTGACGGTCGGCCTGCAATGCGGCGGGTCCGACGGCTACTCGGGCATCACCGCGAATCCGGCGCTCGGCGCGGCCGTCGACCTGCTGGTCCGCAACGGCGGCACCGCGATTCTGTCCGAGACACCCGAGATCTACGGCGCCGAGCATCTGCTGATCGCGCGGGCGGCCTCGCGCGACGTGGCCGAGCGCCTGCTCGGTCGGTTGCAGTGGTGGGAGCGCTACGTTGCCGACAACGGCGGCGAAATGAACAACAACCCGTCGCCCGGCAATCTCGCCGGCGGCATCACGACGATTCTCGAGAAATCGCTCGGCGCGGTGTCGAAGGGCGGCCGCTCGCCGCTGCGCGCGGTCTACGACTATGCGGAGCCCGTGCGGCAAGCCGGGCTCGTGTTCATGGATACGCCCGGCTACGACCCGGTGTCGGCCACCGGGCAGATCGCCGGCGGCGCGAATCTCGTGTGCTTCACGACGGGCCGCGGTTCGGTATTCGGCTCGAAGCCGGTGCCGACGATCAAGATCGCGACGACGAGCGGCCTGTTCGAGCGGATGCAATCGGACATGGATTTCGACAGCGGCGGGATCGTCGCCGGTTCGCTCTCGGTCGACGAAGCGGGCGAGCGGCTGTTCCGGCTGATGCTCGACGTCGCCTCCGGGCGGCGATCGCGCAGCGAGGACAACGGCATCGGCGAACGCGAATTCGTGCCGTGGCTGCGCGGCGCGGTCATGTGACGCGTGAGGCGACGTGCTGCCGCGCGCGCAATCGGACAGCGAAGGAGAAGCCGCGATGGAAACCAGCATGAGCGAGCCGGCGATCGGCGAAGCCGGTCACGACGGCTCGCTGTCGGAACTGGAGAAGGGGTTGCTCGGCGAAGCGCTGCGCTTGCTCGCCGAGACGCGGGCCCGTGCGCTGGAGCTCTGCGTGGAGGTCAGTCGGCGGCAGGGCGCCGCCGCGCCGGACGTTCACGATTTCAACCTGCCGACGATCATCGAACTGCAACGGCGCTTCGGTACGCGATCCGGCCCGGACGGCGCCGGCATGGCAGCCTCCGGTCGCCTCGCGTAGTCCAAGCCGAAGCCGCCCGTGAGCGGCGCCGTTGCAGGATCGATCTTCGCTGCCGGTTACGCCGCCGACAGCTTGATCGACACGCCCGTCGCCGTGTAGACCGGCGTGGCCTTGAACCCCTCGACCGTCACCGTCGCGAACTTCGCGGCACCCGCCGCACCGTCGATCAGCGCGATGGTGTCGCCGGCCTTCGGTGCGTAGCCGTTCACGAATTTCACGTGCAGCGTGCCGCCCGTGACGGTGAGCGGGCCGCCCACGCGCAGACGCCCACCGCCGTTGCCGTCGATGTCGAGTTCGAGCGTCGTGTTGTCGAGCTGCGTGTAGCGGGTGGCGACCGTCACCGGCGCGGCGGCCGCGATCCGCACGCTGCCGCCCGAGCCGACGTACACGTCGCCCGTGCCGAACGCCGTCGGCGACGCGGCCGCCAGCGTGCCGCCGCTCACCTGCGTGCCGCCGGTGTACGCGTTGTTGCCCGCCAGCGTCAGCGTGCCGCTGCCTTGCAGTGTCAGCTTGCCGGCGCCCGCGACGTCGTTGCGCCACAGGTCGGCGGCATTGAGCCCGCCCTGCGACGCATCCATCGACACGATCACGTTGCCGTTGAACGCACCGTAGCCGTCGGCGGCCGCGAACAGGTTCAGGCGGCCCCAGCCTTCCGCATCGTCCATCACCGGATAGCCGGACGACAGTTCGGTCGTCTTCAGCACGACGCGTCGCTGGTCGGCGCTCAGATACGGGAAGCGCGTCTGCAGCAGGATCTCCGCGCCCTTCGGCACGACCGGCGGTGCGTTCGTCGATTCGATCGCGCCGAAGCCGAACGTCATGCGGCGCAGGAACGCGGCTTTGTTCGTCGTGTAGTCGGCGAACCGGTCGGTGGCCGTCGTGCCCGAGTGCGCGAATGCGGAGAAGGTCGTGGCGTTCGTTCCGGTCAGTTGTTGCAGCGTCTGATGGGCTTGCGTGTAGGCGGCTTGCGCGTCGCTCGCATACGCGGTCAGGTTCGCCGCGCTGATGGCCAGCGCGAGCGTGCGGCCGCCGATCACGTCGAGCGGCGAATGCATGCCGGCGAGAATCCGGTTCTCGCCGAGTTCGAGGCCGCGGCTGACCATTTCCTGGAAGCGTTCCGGCACGAGCCACGCCATCGTCGTCGCATCGCGCATCGCTTCGGCCGTGTGGCCGCTGATGAAGCCGCCGTCGGTCGCGGGCGTCGTGCTTTCGGCCGGCACGAGCGTCGGCGCGACGACCACGCTGGAGCTCCAGCGGTACGGGCGCGCATATTTGAAGAAGCGCTTCGACGGTTCGGTCGATGCGTTGTTGCCCATTTCGTTGAGCAGGTCGACGACCTTCCCGAAGCCGGCGTTGCCGCTGCTGCTGCCGACGCCGACGTTGTTGCCGGAGTCGTTGTACAGCACGGTCGTCGCATCGGCGGGCACGCTGGTGATGCTGGTCGTCTGCTGGGCCGCGGTGCGCCATGCGGCGGTGAGCGGGCCCATGCCGTCGGTCACGCTGTATCCCTTGCCGCGCCGGTCGTCGTAGTACGCGGCATCGGCCTGCTGCGGCGTGCGGGCGGTCGTCGCGTTGACCACGTACTGCACGTTGGCTGACAGCACCGCATTGTTCAGGATCGTGCCGCACGGCACGCCGCTGTTCGGCAGGCCGGAGCAGGTCGACGGCGAGATGGCCGGGAACGCGCCGTTCGCCGGCGCGCTCACGCCTGCGTCGACCAGCATCGTCGCCGGCTGCCAGAGATCGAGGAAACGGCTCAACACGCGCACCGCGGCGTTGGTCGAGAGCGTCGCATAGCGCGCATCGCCGCGCTGGTTGGTCGCGATGTTGTCGACGAAAGCGGGCGCGCTCGGGATCGGCGCGCTGTCGACGAAGCCGGGGTCGGCGGGCGGCGCCGGAACGGCCGCGGCGATCGTGGCGGTCGGCGCGACGTCGTCGCCGCCGCCGCAGGCAGCCAATACGAGCGCACTCGACAATGCCGCGACGTGCAGCGGGAAACGGCTTGGTGACGCAAACATGCACAACTCCATCCTGAGGGTAGAAGACGGAGGATTGTGGTGAGCGATCGTTACACGGTCGTTACGGAATTGTTTCGCGTCGTACGCAGCGGGCGAAAATTCCCACTATCTGGTTAATTTCCTGTGCTGAACATGACGGACGCCGGAATCGATGCGTCGTCCGTCACCGATACAGGGTGGCGGGAGCTGGCTTACGCGCTTGCCGTGCGCGTGTCCAGCCGGAACAGCGAGACGGCCTCGGCAAGCCGGTTTCCCTGTTCCTCGAGCGATTTCGAGGCGGCCGCTGCCTGCTCGACGAGCGCCGCATTCTGCTGGGTGACCTCGTCCATTTGCGTAATGGCGAGATTGACCTGCTCGATGCCGCGGCTCTGTTCGCTCGACGCCGCGGCGATCTCGCCCATGATGTCGGTCACGCGCGAGATCGCGTGCGTGACCTCGCTCATCGTGTCCCCCGCGGTGTTCGCGATATGCGAGCCGTCCTGGATTTTCCGGACCGATTGCGAGATCAGCTCGCGAATTTCCTTCGCGGCGCTCGACGAACGCTGCGCGAGACTTCTGACTTCGCTCGCCACCACCGCGAAGCCGCGGCCCTGTTCGCCGGCGCGGGCGGCCTCCACGGCCGCGTTGAGCGCGAGGATGTTGGTCTGGAACGCGATCCCTTCGATGATCCCGGTGATCTCGGCAATCTTGGCGGAACTCGAGCTGATGTCGGTCATCGTGTCGACCATCAGGCCGACCGCCGAGCTGCCGCGCTGCGCGACCTCCGATGCGTTGTTGGCCAGGCCGCTTGCCTGTTGCGCATTGTCGGCGTTCAGGCGCACGGTGGACGTCAGTTGCTCCATGCTCGACGCGGTTTCCTGCAACGACGCGGCCTGCTGTTCGGTGCGGGAGGACAGATCCTGGTTGCCGGACGCGATTTCGCCGGCGCCGGTCGCGACGTTGCCCGATGCGGTACGGACTTCCGAGATCAGGCGGATCAGGTTCGCCTGCATGTCGCGCATCGATGCCAGCACGCTGCCGGCCGGCGCGGCGCCGGTCGCGGATTCGGCGCCGAGATCGCCGGCGGCGATATGGCCGGCGATATCGCTGAGCACGGCGGGCTCGGTGCCCAGCGCGCGCAGCAGGCCGCGGGTGATGAAGAGGCCCGAGAGCGCGGCCGCGGCGGCGGCGGCGATGCAGATGGCGATCAGCATCAGTCGGCGCGAGGTATAACGGTCGTCCGATTCCTTCACCAGTTGGTCGGCCCGCGAGCGCGAGTACTTCGCATACGTGTCGGTGGCCGCCACAAGCTGCGCCAGCAGCGGTCGACACTGTTCGTTGATCATCGTGATCGCCTGGTCGCGCCGGTTGTTCGCCGCCGCGTCGACGATGGCGCGCGCCACGGGGCCGTACTGCGTCTCGATCGCCCCGATTTGCCGAACCAGTTCGCGAGACTTGTCGGACGCGCCGCTTCCGTCGCGGACCGCATTCGTCAGTTCGCTCATCAGCATGCCGACTTCGCGGTCGGCCTGCAGCGCCGCTTCCTTCTCGAGGTCCGCATCGCGCGGGCTGGCCGCGAGGACCTGGTTGCGGGCGGCGATCGCGCGCCGGTCGACGGCGAAGCGAATCTTGTCCGCCAGGTTCGCGCGGGCGTTGGTGCCGTTGACGTAATTCTCGAAGGCATCGTTTGCGTTGCCGAGCGAGATGATGCCGAGGAGCGAGACGAGCACGACCAGGCATGTAAGAAGTCCGAAAGCCATGGTCAGCTTCATGCGAACCGTCAATCGTCGATCATTCATAGGAGGAATCCAGTTGGGAGTATCAAATAGATTTCCTGATTAACGGAATGGAGAACGAACAGTTTAGGACGGGCTCTCCGGGCAATCGTTTGCGTGTTGCCTGACGTCAAAAAAAATTCGACCGCGGTCCGCGTTCGTCACGCCGAGCGCGCGAACGGCTCCGGATCCGCACGTTACAACCGGTATCCATGTTCGCGCTTCGCGCGATAGCGCGTCTTGCGGCCTCCTGCGTGCCGCCGTCCTGCCGGCATCGCTCAACTTCCCGCCTCCGGTGCCGTTAAACGGATCAGGGTCGCCCTGTTCAGCGATCCAGTTCAATCACGCGGTAACGGAGACCGAAGTCATCATGCTGTCATCAATTCGCGCACGGATACTGGCGACGTGTGTCGCCATCGTAGTGACGGCGCTGGCCGTCACCGGTGGGCTCGTCTATTACGTCGTCAAGACCCACAACGACGAGGCCATCGACCAGAATCACAAGTCGATCCTCGCCGGCCACGCGCTGGCGATCGACGAATGGGTGGCCAGCCGGTCGCGCGAAACCCAGGCGCTCGCGGATACGATCGCGATCGGCGAGGGCGACCCGGTGCCGGCGTTGAAGCTGCTCGGCAAGTCGGGCGGCTTCGAGGTGCTGACGCTCGGCCTGCCGGACAAGACGGCGTTCTCTAACGTGCCGCTCGCGCCCGGCTACGATCCGACCGGGCGGCCCTGGTACAAGCAGGCCGTCGGCGCGGGCCATCTGGTCGTGACGGCGCTCTACCGCGATGCGACGAGCGGCAAGCCGGCCGTCGCGTTCGCGGTGCCGGTGGTGCGCGACGGCGCGGTGAAGGGCGTGCTGGCAGCCAGCCTGTTCATGGAGAGCGTGAGCTCGATCGTGACTTCCGTTCACCCGACGCCGGCGAGCTTCGCGTTCCTGGTGGACAAGGGCGGCCGCGTGATCGCGTCGGCCAAGACCGACCTGATCATGAAGCCGGCCACTGGTTTGTCGCCGGAGCTCGATGCCGATCGCCTCGGCGCGCTGCAGACGGCGTCCGCGCCCGTCGCGGTCGATATCGACGGCGCCGCCAAGCTGATGCGCGCACAACCGATCGCCGGCACCGACTGGTCGCTGGTGCTCGCGCTCGACAAGGGCGACGTGACGGCCGGCATGCGCGCGGTCGCGACGACGACGCTGTTGGCGATCGTGATCGTGGCCGGCATCGCCGCCGCGCTCGTCGGCGCGATGACGAACGCGGCCTTCAAACGCATCCTGATGGTGCGCGACGCGCTCACGGACGTTTCGAGCGGCAGCGGCGACCTGACGAAGCGCCTGCCCGCCGACGGCGCGGACGAAGCCGCGCAGATCGCGCGAGCGTTCAACGCGTTCGCCGAGAAGATCAGTGCGATCCTGTTGCAGATCCGCGAGTTCAGCACGTCCGTCAACCTCGCGAGCGCCGAGATCGCCCAGGGCAACCAGGATCTGTCGGCCCGCACCGAACACGCGGCGTCGAGCCTGCAGGAAACGGCCGCGGCGCTCGAGGAGATCGCGGGCACGGCCCGCAATTCGGCCGATGCGGCGAGCCAGGTGAACCGTCTGGCGGAATCGGCGTCGGATGTCGCGCTGCGGGGCGGCACGGTCGTGCGCGACGTCGTCTCGACGATGAACGACATCACGCAGGCGTCGGCAGAGATCGCCAACATCGTCGGCGTGATCGACGGCATCGCGTTCCAGACCAACATTCTCGCGTTGAACGCCGCCGTCGAGGCGGCCCGCGCGAACGAGCACGGCCGCGGCTTCGCGGTCGTCGCCGGCGAGGTGCGTGCGCTCGCGCAGCGCAGCGCGCAGGCCGCGCGCGAAATCAAGCAGCTGATCCACTCGTCGGTCGAGAAGATCGAGGGTGGCTCCGGGCTCGTGCAGACGGCCGGTGCGACGATGGACGAAATCGTCGACGGCGTGCGCAACATCACGAGCGTGATCGCTGAAATCAGCGTCGCCGCGAAGGAGCAGAGCACGGGGCTCGAGCAGGTGAATCAGGCGGTGTCGCAGCTCGACGATACGACGCAGCAGAACGCGGCGCTGGTCGAGCAATCGGCGGCTGCCGCGACGTCGCTGCGCGAGCAGGCGGCCCGGCTCGCGCAGACGGTCGGCGAGTTCAAGCTGGCGGAGCGTGCGGTGCCGGCGTGATGGCCGGGTGAACCGGGCCGGCGAGCGCCGGCTTCGTCCGCCGCACCGCGGGAGCAGGGTGGCGCCGCGCGGCCGGTCCGGCCGGCATGCCCGCCGGCAACGGGCAGGATCGCGCCCGTTGCCGGCGCCGATCCGCGGAGGCGTCGCTCACGCCGTGGCTGACCGCGATCGATCGCGGGCGGGCAGGCCGGTATCGCTGTCGTGTCGTTCAGGCAAGCAGCCCGCGTGCCGCGAGATTCGCGTACAGCGCGCGCACGCCGAAGGTCCACGGCGCGATCTCCGTGCAAAGCCGCACGGTGTTGACGAGTGCGCCGAGCGCGGGCGTGGAGATCGTGACGCGGTCGCCGAGGTGATGCGTGAATCCGCCGCCGGGCGCGTCGCGATCCTGGATCGGCGAGAACATCGTGCCGAGGAACAGCATGAAGCCGTCCGGATACTGATGATGCGCGCCGCAGGTCTGCGCGACGAGGTCGGCCGGGTCGCGGCTGATCTCGCGCATATGGCTGATGCCGTCGAGCACGAAGCCGTCGTCCGCGCCGTCGACGCGCAGTGACACGCTGCATTGCCGCACGCTGTCGAGCGTGAAGCCGTCGTCGAACAGCCGCACGAACGGGCCGATCGCGCACGAGCCGTTGTTGTCCTTGCATTTTCCGAGCAGCAGCGCCGAGCGGCCTTCGACGTCGCGTAGGTTCACGTCGTTGCCGAGCGTCGCGCCCACCGGCCGGCCGTCGCTGGCGACCGCCAGCACGATCTCGGGCTCCGGGTTGTTCCACACCGATATGGGCAGCAGCCCCACGTCCGCGCCGAAGCCGACCGCCGACATCGGCTGCGCCTTGGAGAACACCTCGGCATCCGGGCCGATGCCGACTTCCATGTATTGCGACCACGCGCCGCGGCGCTCGAGTTCCGCCTTCAGGCGCAGCGCGGCCTCCGAGCCCGGCACGATCTTCGACAGGTCGGTGCCGATGGTCGTGGCGATGGTGTCGCGCACCTCCCGTGCTTTGGCCGGATCGCCGCCGGCCTGTTCCTCGATCACACGCTCGATCAGGCTTACGGCAAAGGTGACACCGCATGCCTTGATCGCCTGCACGTCGCACGGCGCAAGCAGGTGCGTCACGCCCGGCGTGCCGTCCAGCGCCGCCTGCACCAGCGGCTCGACGCGGCCGAGCGATTCGCCGGCAGCGGTGCGCGCGATGGCGAGCGCATCGGCGCGGTCGAACAGGTCGGCGGTGGTCGGCACGGTGCGCGTGATGTCGAACACTTCGCCGCCGCGCACGGCGACGACGCTCGGGCCCGCGTGGGCGCCGTCGTGCCGCCAGACGCGGCCGATCAGCAGCGCGTGGTCGAGGTCGTGCGGCAGGCAGTCGGAAACGGAAGGAGTACGCATGGTCAGCTCGGCAAGAGTCGGGGGCGGTGGGGTCAGTGCGAATGGCGCGGGTTGCCGCGCTGCTCGATCACCTTCAGGTACAGCGTGGCCGGTTCGAGGCAGCCGCCGGTGGACAGCTGGCCGACGAACCGGCGATAGAGTTCCTGCCACGGCGTTTGCGCCTGCGGCACGGTGAAGCTGGCGGTTTCGCGGCGGCGCGCGAGTTCGTCCTCGTCGACGAGCACGTCGACGCTGCGGCGATTCAGGTCGACGCGCACGCGATCGTTCGTGCGCAGCAGCGCGAGGCCGCCGCCGACCGCGGCTTCCGGCGACACGTTGAGGATCGACGGGCTGGCCGACGTACCGCTCTGGCGTCCGTCGCCCAGGCACGGCAGCGACGTCACGCCGCGCTTCACCAGTTCGGCCGGCGGCGCCATGTTCACGACTTCCGAACTGCCCGGATAGCCGACCGTGCCGCAGCCGCGGATCACGAGGATGCAGCGCTCGTCGATGTTCAGCGCGGGATCGTTGATGCGCGCGTGATAGTCCTCGGGGCCGTCGAACACGATCGCGCGCGCTTCGAACGTATTCTCCGCGCCCGGCTCGGAAAGATAGGTCCGGCGGAACGCGTCGCCCACCACCGACATCTTCATGATCGCGCTGTCGAAGAAGTTGCCCGACAGCACCATGAAGCCGGCGCCATGCTTGAGCGGCGCGTCGGGCGTGCGGATCACGTCGCGGTCGGCGTCCTGCGCGGTGTCGGCGATCTCGCCGATCGCGCGGCCCGATACGGTCAGGCAGTCGCGCCGCAGCAGGCCGGCCGCGTCGAGCTGGCGCAGCACGGCCGGCACGCCGCCGGCGCGGTGGAAGCTCTCGCCGAGGTATTCGCCGGCCGGCATGCAGTTCAAGAGCAGCGGCACCGATTCACCCAGGCGCTGCCAGTCGTCCAGGCTCAGTTCGACGCCCATGTGGCGCGCAATCGCGATCAGGTGCGGCGGGCAGTTGGTCGATGCGCCCAGCGCGGAGGCCACGACGATCGCATTTTCGAATGCCGCGCGCGTCATGATCGTCGACGGGCGAAGGTCTTCGCGGACGAGTTCGACCGCGCGCTTGCCGGTCGCGTAAGCCATCTGGCCGCGCTCGCGATAGGCGGCGGGAATGCTCGCGCAGCCGGGCAGCGACATGCCCAGCGCCTCGGCGAGGCTGTTCATCGACAGCGCGGTGCCCATCGTGTTGCAATGGCCGATCGACGGCGACGAAGCCGTGGTCAGCTGCATGAAGCCTTCGTAGTCGATCTCGCCTGCCGCGAGCAGGTTGCGCGCATGCCAGATCACCGTGCCCGAGCCGACCCGCTTGCCCTCGTGCCAGCCGTCGAGCATCGGGCCGCCCGACAGCACGATCGCGGGCATGTCGACGGTGGCCGCGGCCATCAGGCACGCGGGCGTGGTCTTGTCGCAGCCGGTCGTCAGCACCACGCCGTCCAGCGGAAAGCCGTGCAACACCTCGACCAGCCCCAGGTAGGCGAGGTTGCGGTCGAGCGCGGCGGTGGGCCGGCGGCTCTGCTCGGCCAGCGGATGCACGGGGAACTCCATCGGAATGCCGCCCGCGTCGCGGATGCCGGCCTTGGTGCGTTCGGCGAGCTCGATGTGGTGGCGGTTGCACGGCGCGAGGTCGCTGCCCGTCTGCGCGATGCCGATGATCGGGCGGCCCGACTGCAGTTCCTCGCGCGTCAACCCGTAGTTCATGAAGCGCTCGACATAGAGCGCGGTCATGTCTGCGTGCGCGGGGTCGTCGAACCATTCCTGGCTGCGCAGGCGGCGAGGGGTGTGTGACATGGCAGGCTGTCTCCTGAGGGCCTTTTTCATTTTGCGTGCCGGATGATACCGGTAACATCGCTTGGATGTTAGCACGGGTTTTTTGCGTCACGGAAGGGATTTCGTGCGCGCGTGGCGAAGGCGTGGGGTAGAGGCGGTACGAGGCCGCACGCGTCGCGTACTGGAATGCGCGCGGCCGTCGGCCCGTCAGGCGCTTTCCCGCGCGATGATCGTGTAGTCGATGCGAATGCTTTTCGATTCGGTGCGCTCGCCGCCGTCGCGCGCTTGCAGCGCCGCCAGCAATGCTTCGCCGGTGCGCAGCCCGATGCCGTACGCGTCGACCGACACGGTCGTGATGGTCGGGTGGCAGCACGTCGCGACTTCGAAGTTCCCGAAGCCGGCCACGGCCATGTCGGCAGGCACGGCGAGCCCGCGCCGGTGGCACTCCATGATCGCGCCGAATGCGGACATGTCGCTCACGCACATCACCGCGTCGGTATCCGGCCATTGCTCCAGCAGCGCGGCCATCGCGGGCCCGCCGTGGCTCATCGTGATCGGCGATTCGCCCAGCCGCACGACGCGCGGTTCGCCCAGGCCCAGCGCCTTGATCTCCGCCTGGTAGCCCTTGAGCCGGTCCAGGCCGCGGCGATCCAGCTCGCTCGCGCCGACCAGAAAGCCGATGCGCCGATAACCGCGCTCGGCCAGGTGGCGCACCATCGCACGGGCGGCGCGCACGTTCGAAAAGCCGACGGCGGTGTCGATCGGGCGCGTGGGCAGGTCCCACATCTCGACCACGGGAATCGCCGAGCGCTCCAGTACCTTGCGCGTCGCGTCGGTGTGCTGCGATCCCGTCAGTGCGATGCAGCGCGGCTGGTGTCGCAGCATCGATCGCACGAGCCGTTCTTCCCGTTCCAGGTCGTAGTCGGTATCGCCGAGCAGCAGTTGCAGACCGTGCGGCTCGAGCGCGTCGGTGAGGCCGCGCACGGTGTCCGAGAAGTTGGAGCTCGACAGCGACGGCACCAGCACCGCGACGAATTCCGAGCGCCCCGACGACAGCGCGCCGGCGGCGGCATCCGCCACGTAGCCGAGCTGGTCGATGGCCTCGCAGACCCGTGCGCGCGTCTCGGCGGCCACGCTGTGGCCGGCGAGCACGCGCGACACCGTCATCTTCGATACGCCGGCGAGGCGCGCTACGTCGGACATGCGGGGCGGCCCGGCGGGCCGGACGGCGGTGGGACTGGGCATCGGAATCGCGATCGGGGGAAGGCCGGAAAGGCTACATCATACCGGTGCGGCATACCGCGCAGGCACGGTCGCGGCGTGCCCGTCGCGATGAGGGCCGTACTAGGGAAACCACGCGTTCGGCGGCACTTGTACGCGCGTATCGCAGCATGCTACCTTCAGTTTTGTTACCGGTATCAGCATGCAGATCGCTCCCGTCGCATCGTCGGCTTTTTTTGCCACCGGATGTTATCGGTAACATCGATGCGCGAAGCGCACGCGACGGTACGAAGAAGATCGACACAATCAGGAGACAGACCGATGCCATCCCTTACGCAGGCCGCTGCTGCACCGGCCGCGGCCGACTCGTCCGAAGACGCCCTTTACCGCAAGGTCATGCGGCGCATCCTGCCGTTGCTGCTGCTCTGTTACGTCGTGGCTTACCTGGACCGCGTCAACGTGGGCTTCGCGAAGCTGCAGATGCTCGACGACCTGAACCTGAGCGACGGCGTTTATGCGCTCGGCGCCAGCATCTTCTTCTGGGGCTATTTCCTGTTCGAGATGCCCAGCAACCTGTTGCTGCACCGCTATGGCGCGCGCTTCTGGATCGCGCGGATCATGATCACGTGGGGCATCGTGTCGTCGTCGATGGCGTTCATCGTGCCGCTCGCGCAGTTTTTCCACGTGCAGACGACCACGATGTTCTACACGTTGCGCTTCCTGCTGGGGCTGTGCGAAGCGGGGTTTTTCCCGGGCGTCATCCTGTACATGAACTACTGGTTTCCGGCGCGGCGCCAGAGTGTGGCGATGTCGGGCTTTTTGGTCGCGATCCCGCTGAGCCTGACGCTCGGCAGCGTGCTGTCCGGCTGGCTGATGGAGCAGACGCACGGCCTGTCGGGCATGAGCGGCTGGCAATGGATGCTGCTGCTCGAAGGGCTGCCGTCGATCGTGGTCGCGTTCATCGTGCTGGCCTGCCTCGGCGACGGGCCGCAGACGGCGAAGTGGCTGTCCGCCGACGAAAAAGCGGTGCTGTCGCGCAACCTCGAATCCGAGGCCGCGCACAAGTCGCACAGCATCGGCGCCGCGCTGCGCAGCCCGCGCGTCTGGCTGCTCACCTTCATCCTGCTGACGTTCAATACCGGCTTCTACGGGCTGGCTTTCTGGCTGCCGTCGATCATCCGCGCGTCGGGCGTGCAGAGCCCGCTGCACATCGGTGTGCTGACGGCCATTCCGTACCTGACGGCGATCTTCGCGATGGTGTGGAACGCGTCGCACTCGCGCAAGACCGGCGAACGCCGTCTGCATGCGGCCATTCCCGCGCTGATCGGCGGCGTGTTCCTGATCCTGAGCGCGGCGTTCGCGCAGAACGTGGCGCTGTCGATCGTATTCCTGACCATCGCCACGTGCGGCATCCTCGCGCTGATGCCGATCTACTGGACCTTCCCGGGGCAGATCCTGTCCGGCACGGCCGCGGCCGCCGGCATCGCGCTGATCAACTCGGTGGGGAACCTGTCCGGCTTCACGGGCTCGATGATCACCGGCGTCGCCAAGCAGATGACCGGCAACATCAACAACGGGACTTATGCGCTGGGCGCCTGCCTGCTGGTCAGCTGCGTGCTGATTGCGTCGATTCCGCGCGACATTCTGCGGCCGCCGGCGGGGCGATAGGGCGTTCGCGCGACGTGACGTCCGGCCGGGGCTGGGGCATCGCGTCGCCCCGGCGCCGGATGCATCGCGTCACGTGGATTGATCTCGTGTGAGTTCGCTCGACCATCACACACGGAATTCCGGATACCTCCGGCCAGTGACGCCCTGCGCGCGACGCCGCTTTCTCGTGAGCGGGCGTCATGCGTCTTCCAGTGCGAAGCGCACTTTGCCCCCGAGCGTGCGCAACCGCTCGACCGGTTCGTTCGAGAACACGAAACGGACGTACTGCTCGCCGTGTGCGGCACCCCATCCGGTCATGGCCGTCGCACACACGCCGCGGCGGAGCAGCCGCCCCGACATCTGCGATCCGGTCAGGCCGAAATCGGACACGCGCAGCAGCATCGACCAGCCGCCCGCCGGCATGCCGAACGGGAGCCCCGACAGTTCGGCGGCGACCGCATCCCGCCGTCTCTCGAGTTCGCTCACGTAGCCAGGCAGATCGGATGCGGAGTGTTCGAGCGCCACCGCCGCGGCCTCCTGGGCAATGCCGACCGGCACCACGACATTGGCGAGCGACACGGCCACAAGATCGGGAATCAGCCATTCCGGCGCGACGATCCAGCCGACCCGCCAGCCAATCATGCGCAGCTCTTTCGACGCGGCGCCGACCGTGACCGTACGCTCGGCCATGCCGGGCAGGCCGGCGGGATGGATGACCTCGCGTCCATCAAAGAGCAGCCGTTCCATCGCGCTGTCGAGGATCAGCAGCAGATCGTTCTCCACACACAGGCTCGCGATCAGTTGCCAGTCGGACGTATCGAAGAACCCGCCCGAAGGCATCGACGGAGACATCAGCAGCATGGCCCGCGTTTTCGGGCCGATTGCTGCGCGCAGCGCGGCCTGGTCCAGCTTCCATTCGCCGCCCGGCGTGAAGGCGAACGGCACTTGGCGCGGCACGCCGCCCGCCAGGCGGACGCGGTTCAGCAGACCTGCGTACGTCGGGTCGGTGACGATGACTTCATCGCCCGTCTCGACGGTGGCGAGCAGCGTGTTCAGAATGCCGGAGAGCCCGCCCGCAGACACCACCACCTGGTCGGCCGTGAAGCGCTGCCCCGACAGCGCCGACACGTGGGCGGCAGCGCTCGCGCGCAGCCGGTCCTGACCGACGAACGGCAAATAGGAGTTGGCCGAGTCTCGCTGGATGGCCTCTCGGGTGAACGCGAGCGCCTCGGAAGTGGGTGGGATGTCGGTGTCGAGATTTTCGAGTCGCAAAAGGTCGACGTCGGCATGATCGGCGATCGAACCCATGCGATCGACGCCGATGCCGGCAATGTGCTGCAGGCGCACAGGACGGTGGTGGCGCATCGAGCCTCCGGTTTTGTTACAATTTAATAGATAATATATGCATGGTGGTAGGAATGAACTTTGAAGTCAAGGAGGATCGCTCGCTGGCCGATCGGATCGCTGCCGCCTTGGCGGACCGCATCATCTCGGGCGTCATCGCGCCGGGGGAGTGGCTGCGTCAGGACCACATCGCGGCGGAGTTCGGCGCGAGCCATGTGCCGGTACGCGAGGCGTTCAGACGGCTGGAAGCGCAGGGGTTGGCCGTGGTGGAGCCGCGGCGGGGCGTGCGGGCGGCGCCGCTCGAGTCGGCGGACGTGCTTGAAATGGCGAAGATGCGCGCTGCTTTCGAGGCGCTGGCGCTGCGGGAGGCGATGCCCGCTCTTGATGCACATGCGCTGGAGGAACTCGATGCGATCCTCGATCAGGAGTCGGCGGCGCACGGCATAGCTGTGCTCGGCACGCTGAACCTGAGGTTTCATCGCGCATTGACCGCGCGGTGCGGGATGCCGCGGCTCGTCGCCGCGATTGGCGACATGCATCGGGCCAGTTCACGGCATCTGTATGCGACGTGGCAGCAACTGGACTGGCAGGACCGCTCGAACGACGAGCATCGGGACATCGTGCAGGCGATACGCGATGGCGATGTGGACGCGGCGTGTGCGGCGCTGTCCGCGCATATTCTGGCGGCGGGCGATGCGCTGGCTCAGGCGTTGAGTAGGCGGTAGGGATGCAGGTCGCGCCGGGCGCACCGACCGGTGCGAAAGGCTGGTTTGCGCAGGGGCTGGCGGTTTCTCCGGGGAGGTGACGGTCAAACGTGTCGGGCGGCTGTCCGGTCGTTCGTCATTCGGACTTTGGTTGTCGACAATCGGCCAACAAACACCGTGTGGCCTATCGCGTCAATCGAGATGCCGAAGATGGCGATACCAGAGAGCCTTGTTTGATTTGGGGTCAACAAGGGAGAGAATTAGGTCGCCTTGCACGAAGTCGATATCGCCTTTCTGGAAGCTGTTCTGAACGATGTCGGCTTGCCATATCTCGTGATAACCCTTCTTATCTGAGCGACTTATGACGATATAGCCTTCTCCACTCGCCTCGACTGTTTCGTACTTCCATGAAATTTCTGGCAGATTCGGTGGTGAGGCAAACGGCGGGGCGTCCATGTCGGTAGCCGTTAGTGGAGGACAAGGCGCAGCTGGTCGGCTCAAGCTCTTGAATACACCATCTTTCCGGTAAGCGAACCACTGACACTCTGATGGCCATGGGTTCGCCCGAAGAATTTTCGCCTGGAGTGCATCGGGGAAACGCGCCAGTTGCCAGTCACCCTCTATTTCACGTTGGCTGGCAGGGCGTACCAATCGCGACGAATCAGTCTGGGAAAACGACGTGCACGGCAACGTGCACACGATAAAAAATGCGATGCTTTTCGCGAGCATGGATGATTTCCTGACGACACGGGAAAAATATATAAACGGCTGCTTTCGACAAATCTGAGGTCTGCTCAGGTCGGATTATGCGTATCGGACACGCGATGTTCACCAAACCTGAGAGGTCAAAAGCCCACGGATGGCCTCCATTGGACATTTTCCGGGAACGGCGTGCCTTTGAGAAAGGCTAGGAAGACTTCCAGAACCTGATCAGATATGAACCATTCATCTGCACGCATCAGGATGCTTCCCGCTCGGAAGACAAGGAGCGTGCCATCTGGGCGCACTGGGGAAGGTCTATCGTGGAATGCTCTCCATCGTTGCGACGCGTTGACTTCGAAACGCTCGATCAGGCAACTAACGCCACCGCCGGCCACCTGAACATAGTTGCCTTCTGGATCGGTCAACGACGCATAAGATGACTTCCCGTAGCTTCTCAAAGTCCGGATCCCCTTTGTGATTTGGGCTGGACTAGGAGTGGTGATCCCCGCCTTACCCTCAGCTTCGAATTTCATCGGTTCATTGCGAGGCATCTCGATCAAATTTCGCATCCTACCAGCGCCCTGACTCCGCGGCGAATGTCTGCTACCGGCGAATCCGACCGACCGCTTCGGGTCGTTCAGAGCCGTTCGCGACCGCAAAACAAACCCTGTTTTCACGACTACGATCGTCTGCAAGAGCGCATGCTTTGCACGACGCTTTACGTTGCCCGCAAGCACGGCGATGACAATCCGTGCAGTGACATCTTCATTTTCGATCAACCGCTTACGACACCCTGCGCCGCATCCCCCGCACCTGCAGCCAAATGGCGGATATCAGGAAATAAAGCGCACCCACTCCCGCGTAACCCGCGATCTTGACGATCGCCGGCGGCATCGGCGCGTGGCTTTGCAAAATGAAGAACAACCCGGCCAGCGCCGATTGCGCGCCGCTCAGCACCATCACCCACTGCGCACCGGCATGCTTCCACCGCCGCACGGCGGTGCCGAGCTGCAGCGCGCCAGACAGAATCGCCCACACGCCGAACACCGCGAGTACCGCCGGCAGGCCCGCACTCAACGCCGGAAATACCGCCAGTGTCGTGACGACGCTGATCGCGACGTTCACCGCCTGCGTGCGGTTTGCCGCCATCCCGCCGCTGCGGGACAGGTCGACGAAATTGGCGAGCGCATCCCAGGCCGGATAAACGACCAGCAGGACCGCGGCGCCGGCCGCGCTCTGCCGGCCGACGGAAAACGCCAGCGCGACCCAGATCAGCGAGAACACTGCCCGGGAAAAGTAATACCGTTTCAGCCAGTGTTCGTCGGCAGGCGCATGGAATTCGGGGTAGCGATCAGTCATTTGTACTCCTTTTGCATTGAATCGTTGTTCCGGCCGGCATGCAGCATGTCCGCAGTGCGGATTCGGGGGCGGCGCCGGCCGGATCTCCAGTGCACCGAGTATCGCAATCGTCCGCGCCTGCCGCCATCGGTCAGATGTCCGATGGCGAAGGCCACAGGCGGCTTGCACCGACGAGGGCCAACATCGCACCGGCTTGGCCACGGCGCGCCGCCGGCGCGCATGCTCATGCACGCCGCGACGCCGTCGCGTATGATCGTTTTCCCGCCCTCGCGAATGTCTGCGCCCACCCGATGCCCGACGCCGAAGCCCGCCACGCCCCGCTGCGCATAGTCGACGCCGTACGCGCGCTGGCCTTCATCGGCGACCTCAGCATGGGCCAGCCGACCGACCATTCGCCGCGCACCGCCTGGCTGGCGGCGCAGCTCGCGCACGCGGCACGATTCGATGCCTCGGTGTGCGACACGGCTCGCGAGGTGGCGCTGTTGCGCTGGTCGGGCTGCACGGCGAACGCCGCGGGCTTCGCGCAGGTATTCGGCGACGACATCGCGATCCGCGCCTCGATGCTCGAGAGCCGGCCCGGCGTGGCTGAAGCGGTCGGCGGCGCGGGTGCCGCGCTGATCCCGCTCGCGCAGATTCATTGCGAAGTCTCGGGCGAGGTGGCGCGAATACTCGGTCTGTCCAGCGCGACGGAAACCGCGCTGCGGCACATTTTCGAAACCTGGGACGGCAACGGGCTGCCTGCTCGGCTCGTGCGCGAACAGGTGCCGCCCGCCGTGTCGATCGTCGCGCTGGCGGGGGACCTCGACGTGCTCAGCCGCACGTACGGCATCGAGCAGGCCCTCGAATTGATCGGTCAACGCGCGGAGTCACGCTATCCGGCCGCGCTCGTCGAGACGGCTACGCGCGACGCACCGCGCTGGCTGGCGGCGCTCGAGCACATGGCGCCCGCCGACCTGGACGCCGCATTGGCCACGCCGGACATGCAGGGCGCGACGTCCGCCGAATTGATCGCGGACGTCATCGATCTGAAATTGCCGTGGATGACGGGTTTTTCGCGTTCGGTCGCCGCGACGGCCGCCGCGTGTTACGGCCGTCTGTCGCCGGACGAAGCCGCGCGCGAACGCGTGTACCGTGCCGGACTGATTCATGGCATCGGCCGGGCCGCGGTGCCGAACGACGTGTGGAATCTGCCGACGCGGCTGCCTGCGAGTGCATGGGAAAAGGTGCGACTCGTACCGTACTGGACCGAGCGCGCCGGCAGGCAGACGGGGGCGCTCGGCGAAGCCGCGATGCTTGCGTCGTATGCGTACGAGCGGCAGGACGGTTCGGGCTATTTCCGCGGCGCGCGCGATGCGGCGCTGACGCTGGAAGCACGCGTGCTGGCGGCGTCGCTGGCGTGGGTCGCGTTGCGCTCGGCGCGTCCGTGGCGCGCGGCGTTGAGCGATGCAGCCGCCTCCGGCCAGTTGCAGGAAGAAGTTGTGTGCGGCCGGCTATGCGGCGAAGTGGTGGCTGCGCTCGTGACGGGCGAGGCGCCCGTGCTCCGGCGCATCGCCACGGGCGCGTCGGCCGCTGGCCCGCGCCTGTCCGCACGGGAAATCGACGTCCTGCGGGCGATCTCCCGTGGCGCGAGCAACAAGCAGGTCGCACAGGCGCTCGCGATGAGTCCGAGCACGGTGCGCACCCATGTCGAGAAGGCGTTCCGCAAGCTCGAATGTTCGACACGTGCCGCGGCGACCCTCAAGGCGTCTACGCTGGGGCTGCTCTGATGCGCATTCGCTTTCGTATGTACGCGGACCGCCGGTCAGGCCGGCGCGAGCTTTGACGCTCCGCCTGTCCGGTGGTTTATCCCGCGTATCCCAGATGGCGGTTGCCCCATTCAAGTCGGCCAGTCGTTCATCCGTTGCCTGCAATCGGGGGCTGTAGCCTCGGCGTCGGCCCAACCGTACCCCAACGCCGCGATTGCGAAGTAGACGGCACCGACTGCCTCGCAGGAAAGCAGCGCGCCCGCCAGCGCCGTTCGCGCTCCACCCGAGATCGCTTGCGCCGGCGTGCCGGCGTGCTTCCCGCGATGCATTGCTGCGCCAATCCGAAACAGCCCCGACACGATAGCGAGCACGCCGAACGCACGCGGCAGGCCGTTCGCCAATGCAACGATGAAGATCTGACGTACGGACATTGCGGTGATCCTCCCGGTCCGGTATTCGCGTGACGATTGCCTATCCTGACACCCGACCTTTCGCGGCGCTATCGGACAAGTGACCGATGGCGCCGGCCGAAACCGCTGCATGGCGGCGCGCGATCGTCGCTACGACACGCGCGATAACGCATCCGTGACTTGCCGATCAGGCTCGATATCGGTGAACGCATCGATATCGGCCATGACGTCTGCCGTCTCTGCGGCAGCGAATGCGGCGTCCAGCGCCGCGCTGTCCTTGAAGCGGCACATCGCCACGACGATCAGTTCGCTATCCTCACGTGCCGGAAAGAAAGCGTCGATATAGTCGAGCCCGTACGGCTTCCAGGACTTTTCCACCAGCGGAATGTGTTGTTCGACGTAGTAACGGGCATCGAATCGCGTGCCCGCGGCTCGGCGATAGGAAACGACGAGATACATGAAGAACCTCCAGGTCGGACTGATACGCCGATGAGTGTCGATACGGACGGATAGGGGCAAATACGGGCGATCAAGGCCGTTTGCGTTCAGGGCCGAAGCCCGAACGGGCGGCGGCGCGCATCGACGTATGCGCGGCGGGCGCGCGTGCAAGCGAGATGCCTAGCGCGGCGCCCACCGCGAGGAACACCGAGATCGACAGCAGTGCGACGATGAACGCGTGCGCGATGGCCGCCGGATCCTGGCGCGTGCCGAGCGTCGTATAAAAAATGCCCCCGATGATCGCCACGCTCAGCGACGTGCTGACCTGCAGCGTCGAGCTGGCGATGCCGGCGATCATGCCGGACAGCGCCGGTGCGACGCGTCCCGTCACCATGCGCATCAGCGTCGGCAGCGCGAGACCTTGTCCGAAACCGATGACGAAGAGCACGACGGCGAGCGGCGCGGCAGCAAGCGGCATCCCGATCGGCGTGGCATGGATCAACCACGCGAGGCCGACGAGCCCGACGATCTCCAGGCTCATGCCGAACGGATTGACGTAAGCGCCGATGACACGCGAGCAGAAGGGCGTCGACAACGGGCCGAGCAGGAACCCGACGCCGAACGGCAAGAACGCGAGGCCTGCGCTCAGCGCGTCGACGTGCAACGCATTCTGCAGATACACCGAGAACAGCAGGAAGAACGCGCCGATCGAGTACAGCAACAGCGCGATCAGCAACGCGCGCCCCAGCCCCGGCGCGCGCAGCGCGGCCGGATCGAGCAGCGGCGCGCCGCCGCGGCGGCCGAGCCGGCGCTCGTAGTGCCAGAAGAACCCGGCGAGGGCCGGGACCGCGAGCAGCGACACCCATGCCCAGACGGGCCAGCCTGCTTCGCGCCCCTCGATCAGCGGCACGATCAGCGCGCCCAGCGTCAGCATCGACAGCGCGGTGCCGCCGAGGTCGAGCTTGCGCGCATGCTGCGCACGCGTTTCCTTCAACAGTCGAATGCCGAACAGGACGACCAGAATCGCCAGCGGCAGGTTGACGAGGAAGATCGTGCGCCAGCCCAGATTCAACAGGTTCAGCGAGATCAGGATCCCGCCCAGCGCCTGCCCGACCACGGCGGCGAGGCCGAACACCGCGCCGTACAAGCTGAGCGCGAGCGGCTTTTCCGATTCGGGGAAGATCGCCTGGATCGAAGCGAGCGCCTGCGGCGCCATGATCGCGGCCGTCACGCCCTGCAACGCGCGGCCGACGATGAGCGTCCACGGCGAACTCGCGAGACCGCACAGCGTCGAGGCGATCGCAAAGCCGATCAATCCGAGGAAAAACACGCGGCCGCGGCCGAACAGGTCGCCCAGTCGGCCGCCGGTGATCAGCGTCACCGCGTACAGGCCCGCATACGATGAAATGACGAGTTGCTCGGCCGACGACGAGGCGCCGAGTTCCGCGCGGATCGACGGCAGTGCGACGTTGACGATGAAGAAATCCAGCGGCGGCAGGAACGCACCGACGAGCAGGACCGCAAACATGGCCCAGCGACGCGGGTCGGGTGATACGGGGTCATTCCGTGACATGGACGGCTCTCCATACGGAACCGGTCGGTTCCAAAATGGGTAAAAAAATATCAGTCGAGGATGCGCATCGTGCGGTCGACAAGCGCGAGCATGTCGGGCTCGGACATACCGGTTTTTCCCAGCACGCGCATGCCTTCGATCTGGCAGACGAGCAAACGCGCCAGCACCTGTTCGTCCTGCTCGGCGATTTCGCCGCTCGCCTGGCCGCGGACGATCGCACCGGCATAGAGCTGTTGCAGCCGCCGGAACATGCGCCCGGTGCGTTCCGCGACATCCGCGTCGCGCGCGGCCAGTTCCGTGGTCATCGCGACTGCGAGACAGCCGCGCCGGCCCGCCTCGCCGACGGACAGGCGCGCATAACGCAGCAGCGAATCGCGAATCGCATCCTTCACGGCACCGGGTTGCGACAGGATGTCGGCGGTCGCCTTGAGCCCGTCGGCCATGTACAGGTCGAGCGCCGCCAGCAGCAGCGCCTTCTTGTCGCCGAACGCCTTGTACAGGCTGCCGCGCGACAGGCCGGTGCCGGCGATCAGATCGGGCAGGGACGCGCCTTCATAGCCGCGGTCCCAGAAAACGTCCATCGCGTCGCGCGCGGCATCGCCAAGTTCGAATTCGCGGGGACGGCCCACGCCAGCCGGATTTGCCATTGATCGGTTTCGCAAACGATGCGGTGCCTGAAGTTGGATGGATTATATGGACCGATCGGTTCCGATGTCAACGTGCGTATGTCGACTAGGCGCGGCGATGGCCGTCCTCGCGGACGGCCCGGATTCATCCGATCAGTCGAGCCCGCCCTGGCACGGATTACGGCACGGCCGCGGCCGCCGTGTGGGGCGGTAGCGCGTTCGCGCGACGTTACGTCGGCCACGGCTGGCACACCGGCTGCTCTGGCCACCGATGATGGTGGTACGCGACGCACGCGAGGCTCAAACCCGGCTGCCGCGCACCTGTCGCTCGCCACCGAACCGGTCCGCGCCCGACAGCCCGACGCACACCGGCGGGGCTCGATCGGCCCACGGCGCGGCGCGTTCGAGCTGGGCAGCAAGCGAGAACAGCAAGGACTCGGCGCCGAATGCCGCCGCGAACTGGCTGCCGATCGGCAAACCGTGCTCGTCCTGGTAAAGCGGCACCGACATCGCGGGCTGCCCGGTCGCGTTGAACCACGCGGTGAACGGCGAAAACCGATGCGACCGATCGATGACGTCGCTCAACGATTGCGCGTCGTCCACCGTCGCGAGTGCGGCCGGCGCGAGCGGCGGCATCGCGAGCGTCGGCGTCAGCAACGCGTCGTAGCGTTCCATCAGCCGGCCGAACGTCCTGCCCAATGCATGGATCCAGTCGACCGCACTCGCGTATTCGGCGCCGCTCACGTTGCCCTTTTCGCGCAGGATGATGCGGGTGCGGGGCTCGATTTCGTCGTCGCGCACCGGCGTGCCGCGCTGGTCGCCGACCGTATCGAGCAGCGCGCGCGTTTGCGCGCCGATGATCGTAAACACGCGGTCATAGAAAACGGCCGAATCGACGGGGCTGGCGAGCGGTTCGACGTGATGGCCGAGCGCGCGCAGCAACCCGACGGTATGGTCCAGCGCGGCCCGGCATGCCGGATCAAGCGGCCAGGGCGACGCCCGCTCGATCACGGCGATTTTCAGCGGCCGGGGGTCGCGCTGCGTGGCCGAGAGAAACGTGTCGGCCTGATGCGGCGACGCATAAGGCGCGCCGATATCGGCGCCGGCGGTCAGATCGAGCAGCGCGGCGCTGTCGCGGACCGAGCGCGTGATCGCGTGGTTGATGCCCATGCCGGCCCATCCCTCGCCGATCATCGGGCCATTCGGCGTTCGGCCGCGCGTCGGCTTCAGCCCGAATACGCCGCAACAGGAGGCGGGCACCCGCAACGAGCCGCCCCCGTCGTTGCCGTGCGCGAACGGCAGCACGCGGGCGGCCACGAGTGCCGCCGCGGCGCCGCTCGAACCGCCGGCGCTCATGTGCGGATGCCACGGATTGCGCGTGACGCCGAAACGCGCCGATGACGTGCAATAAGACGTGCCCAGTTCCGGCGACAACGACGTGCCCGCGATCGGTATGCCGGCCCGCCGCAGCCGCGCCACGAGTTCGCCGTCGAAGTCCGGCCGGTGGTCGCCGAACAAAAACGATCCGTTCGACATCCGCGCGCCGCGTACCGGCATGAACAGGTCCTTGATCAGCGTCGGGACGCCGGCGAGGATGCTTTCGCGTCCGGTGACGGACGCGGCGGCCTGTCGCGCCGAGTCGTCGAGTCGTTCCGCCACGGCATTCAGCACGGGGTTGAGCGTATCGAGACTGGCGAGCACGGCGTCCAGCAATTCCGTGGGTTGCACTTCTTTCGCACGTACGAGCGCGGCGAGCGCGATACCGTCGTGCGTGGCGATGAGCGTCTGGAAATCTGTCATGGATGGGATCGTTCAAGAACAGGAAAACGTGAATGGGTCATTCGTCGTCGCGACGGCGAAGCGCCGGCAACAACCACAGCAACGCCGTGAAGGCCGTGCCCGCCGCAACCGCGAACACAGCCGCGCGCAACCCGCCGAATGCGTGCGCACAGCCCAGCACGACGAGCGGGCTGACGAACTGGCCCAGATAGAGCGCGGCCGTGAAACCGCCCAGGCCGCGACCGCGCATCGCGAGCGACAGCGTGCGCATCAGCGGCAGGATCGCATTCGGCACCAGCATGCCGCCGCCGAAGCCGTGAATCACGACCGCCACGACGATGGCCGGCACCGTTTGCGCACGGGCCAGCAGCGTCAGGCCTGCCGCGAGCAGCGCCAGGAGCACGACGTTGACGAAGCGGCGGCCGAGCGCATCGCGCAACCAGGGCCACGCGATCGAACCGGCCAACGTCGACAGCAGGCCGACGCCCGCGACCGCGCCGATCATCGTCGACGAGCGCTGGCCGATGTCGACCATCAACTGCGGCATCTGCACCGGCACCACGAAGGAACTGATCATGCCGATGCAGATCAGTCCGTAGCCGGTCGCGCGCGTCGGCACGAGCCGGTTTCCGGCCGGCGGCGTCGCGCTGTCGGCCGGCACGGCGGGCTGAGCGTCGCGCAGCGGCTCCCACAGCACGGCCGCAATCGCCGGCACGAGCAGGATCGGCAGCAGGTAGAGATAGAACGGATAGCGCCACGCGTGCTCGCCGGCCGCGCCGCCGAGCACGAAAAACACCGTGCCGACGATACCGATCGTGACGACCTGCCGGTTCACGTAGCGCACCCGTTGTTCGCCATGCCAGTAATCGCCGATCAGCGTCGTGCAGCAGGTCATCACGCACGCCTCGGCCGCACCGAGCGCGAGCCGGCACACAAGGATCGCGGCGAGGCTGTCGAGCCACGCCGGCGCTGCGCCGACGACTCCGTACACGAGCGTCGCGAGCAACAGCAACATCTTGCGTCCGACCCGATCGGCCAGCCAGCCGGCGAGCGGCGCGCACAGCGCGATCGCGAGCGCGGGGCCTGTCGCGACGAGTGGGACGAGCGCCGCCAACCGCGGGTCGGCCGGCACGAATTCGGCCGCGAGTTTCGGCAGGATGGGCGCGATCATGACCGCGCCCATCACGGTGAGACTGCTGCCGAGCAACAGCACGGCGCCCTGGCTTGCGCCGGCCTGTCTGGCCGCATGCGTATAGGGTGCGGATTGCGCGGAAGAAAGCGGATTCATCGATAGCTCCCGAATCGGAACATCAGAACGACAGCGCGGCACGCAGCGCGATCTGGTAACCCTGCGCGCGGTTCTGCGCGCCGAATTCCTTGTATGCATGCAGCCAGAACGCGGGCTTGCCCGGCTCGACGTAGCTGATCGCCGGGCCCAGCGCATTCACGCTTGAGCGGTTGCCGTCGACGTTCGGGCCGTGGTCGTTGGTCAACTGCCGCTCGATGTAGCCGCCCAGGCCCGCCGTGAACGGGCCGATGTGCTGGCCGAGCGCGAATTCCTGGCGAAACCCGGTGCCGCTGCGATAGTTCGTCGCGTGGTTGGTCGTGTTCTGATCGAGCTCGATGCTGGTCGAGATTTCGAATCCGCTATCGGTGATGTAGGTCGCGCCGATGATCGGCGAGAAGGTCCAATGGTTGACGCCCGGATTGAAGAGCCGTGTGGCGCGATACGCGCCGGTCGGCGCCTGTACCTGCAGGGCGACGTTGACGAACAGGTTCGGCGAGGCCCATGCGAGGATCAGCGGCTGGAAGTCCGCGTCGCCGATGTTGGTCGGAGCGGCCGACATCGCGAGCGTGCCTACCGGCGTCGGCACGTTCACGTGCCCGTTCATGTTCAGGAACGGCACGATCGCGCCGAAGCCGACGTTTGCGCCGAACAGCTTCGCGTTCGTCATCCGGATGTACGCGAGGCTCCACGACGCGACCGTCAGCGAGAAGTCCGCGTTGCCGCCGTTGCGGATCGTACGGGTCGAGTAGTACGCGAAGCGGGTGGCGAGCGTGCCGTTCGGCGTGGGCGGCGGCGTGATGCCCGCGCCGAAATCGAATACGCCGAACGGCGTGATCGGGCCGTCGTTTTCGAGCGCATGGGCGTGCTGGCAGGCGAGCGTGGCCGCCAACGTGCCGATCGCGACGGCGGTGGTGCGTGTGCGGCAGCGCCGCACGCCGTGCGGACGTCTGAGGATTTCCATCGTGCCGTTCCCCGTACAGTTGAAATGTGTACGGAGTCTAGGAACGTCAAAATCCGGGGCGTTATCCGCTTTTGGTAATTATCGCGGCGCGCGTTTGAGCGTGTCGGACGGCAGCTCGCCGAACAGTTCCCGGTAGTGCGACGCGAACCGGCTCAGGTGCCAGAAGCCCCAGCGGCACGCGACGTCGCTGACCGACGCGCTGGCCGGGGAATGTTCGCGCAGTTCGCGGCGGACCGCGTTCAGCCGCAGCACGCGCAGATACCACGCGGGGTGGGTGCCGAGGATTTCCTCGAAGCAATACTGCAATTTGCGCCGGCTCGCACCCACTTCGCGACATACGTCGAGCACCGTCAACGGCACATCGGGCCGCGCCGCGACGAGTTCGCGCACGCGATCGACGACGCGGTGCCGCGCGGACGGATCGAGCCGGACGGGGCGGCCGGCCGCCTCGGTCGCGTGCATGAGTTCGACTAGAATGGCGTCGCGCAGCGACTTGCGCGTGTGCGGCCGGGCAAGCGGGCGCTCCGGCGTATCGGCCGCCTCGAAGCCGGCCACGAGCAACGCGGTCAGCGCGTCGTGGCGGGCAGAGGGCACCCTCAGGATGCGGGTTTCGCTCGACGATACGCCGTCGCCGTTTTCGTCCCGGTCGCCGAGCCACGCCAGTTGGCGCAGCGTGGCGTTGGGCACCGTCAACAGCACGACGTCCTGATGGTCGGGCGTGCGCAATTCCGGCAACGAGGTGCCGCCGGAGACGAGCAGGGCCTTGTCGCGCAGCGGCGCGCCGCCGCAGAAGCCGGCGCCGGCGGTTTCCAGCGGGATGCTGAACGACGTCCTGCCGGCGCATTGGTCGCCGCGCTTGAGCAGCGCGCGGTTCACGCGTTCGCGCAGCAACTGCATGCCGTCGAAGCGGATTTCGTGCAGTGTTCCGCGGAACGGCCCGGGCGACAGTTGATCGAGCCGGATCGACCAGCCGTGTGTGCATTCCGCGTGGGTGTCGACATCCTCGCTGGCGAAGCGCCGGATCAACGGCGGCGCGTCAGGCGCGGTGTCGGCAAGGCCTGCGGTGGACGGCAACGGAGCGGAATGCATGGTCGAGTGGGGCGATGGACGAGGCGTCCGCCGACAATGCGCACACAAATTCCGGTTGGCAATGCGTTTTTACCCGTGGCTGCGGGCGCGGTTCCACCTGGGACGACGGGGCGACGCGTCGGGCACGCATGATTCGGCTTCGCGCCCGCGCCTACCGTTTCGCGGCGCCCGAACTCGCCAGGACTGACCAGCGGGCGCGGGACGCGCAACGGAAAACCGAACGCGCGCCGACGCCGGTTCAGTCGAGCCCGCCCTGGCACAGATACTTGATCGACAGATAATCGTCGAGCCCATAGCGCGAACCTTCGCGACCATAGCCCGATTCCTTCACGCCGCCGAACGGCGCGGCCTCGCTCGCGAGCGCGCCTTCGTTGATCCCGACGATGCCCGTTTCGAGCCGCGCCGACACGCGCGCGATGCGCCGCACGTCCTGCGTATAGAAATACGCGGCGAGCCCGAACGGCGTGTCGTTCGCGGCATCGACCGCTTCGTCTTCCGTATCGAAGCGAAACAGCGCGGCGACCGGGCCGAAGGTTTCCTCGCAGGTCAGCTGCATGTCGCCGGTGGCGTCGGCGAGCACCGTCGGCGCGTAATAGTTCGCGCCGAGTTCGGTCAGCCGCTTGCCGCCCGTCAGCACCCGCGCGCCGCGTTCGACGGCATCGCCGACGTGCCGCGCGATCTTGTCGACCGCGCGCGCGTTGATCATCGGGCCGATCTGCGCGGCCGGGTCGGTCGCCGGCGCGACCTTCAGCGCGGCGACGCGCGCGGCGAGCTTCGCGGCAAACGCGTCGTAGACGCCGGCCTGCACGTACACGCGATTCGGCGACACGCAGGTCTGCCCGCCGTTGCGGAACTTGGCGGCCATCAGCCCGTCGACCGCGGCGTCGAGTTCCGCATCGTCGAACACGATGAACGGCGCATTGCCGCCCAACTCCAGCGACAGCTTCTTCAACGTCGCCGCCGATTCGCGCGCGAGCAGCTTGCCGACCGGCGTCGAGCCGGTGAACGTGATCTTGCGCACGCGGCCGTCGGCAAGCCAGTCGGCCGCGGCTTCGACGCCGCGCTCGCGCGACGCGGTGATCAGGTTCAGCACGCCGGCCGGCACGCCGGCTTCCTGCGCGAGAAACGCGAGCGCGAGCGCGGTCAGCGGCGTGTCCTCCGCCGGCTTCGCGACGACCGTGCAGCCGGCCGCGAGCGCGGGCGCGATCTTGCGCGCGATCATCGCGAGCGGGAAATTCCACGGCGTGATCGCGGCGACGATGCCGATCGGCTCCTTCACCGCGCTGAGCCGCTTGCCGCGCTGCTGCTGCGGGATCAGGTCGCCGTACGTGCGCGTCGCTTCCTCGGCGAACCACAGCACGTACGACGCACCGTACGCGACTTCGCCGCGCGCTTCGGCTAGCGGCTTGCCCTGTTCGCGCGACATCAGCTTCGCGAGATCGTCGGTGTGCGCGACGATCGCCGCATGCCAGGCACGCAGGATCGCGGCGCGCTCGCGCGCGGGCGTCGCGCGCCACGCGGGCAACGCGCGGGCCGCGGCGTCGGTCGCCGCTCGCGCGTCGGCGGCGGCGCTGTCGGGTGCGTGGGCAACGGTCTCGAGCGTGGCCGGATCGGTGACGGCGAAGCGGCGGCCGTCGAGCGCATCGCGCCAGGCGCCGTCGATCAGGTTGGCGGTGCGAACGAGTTCGGTTCGGGACAGCGTAAGCGGCATGACGGTTCCTTGAATGAGGCGGTTCGGCGACGACGGCAACGATGGCGGAGCGGGCGTGCGACGCCCCTGCGCGGACAGCGGTCTGCCGCGTGACGGGGCGACGCACGCCGGTGCGTCAGTGACGTTCGCCGAACAGCGATTCGAGCGGGTAGTGCCGTTTGACGAACGGCGATTTGATGATCACGTAACTGAAATACTTCTCGATGCCGATGTTCTGCTCGAGCAGCCCTTCGACGATCGTCTGGTAATGGCTCACGCTGCGCGTGATGAACTTCAGCAGATAGTCGTAGCCGCCGCTCGCGAGATGGCATTCGACGATCTCGTCGACGTTGCGGATCGCCGCGACGAAACGGTCGAAATCCTCGCGCCGGTGGTCGGCCAGCGTGACCTCGGTGAACACGACCTGCACGTCGCCGAGTTTCTCGAGCTGGATGTGCGCGCCGTAGCCGCCGATGTAGCCGGCCTTCTCGAGCCGCTTCACGCGGATCAGGCATGGACTGGGCGACAGCCCGACCGCATCGGCCAGCTCGACGTTGGTCATGCGGCCGCGCTTCTGCAACTGGGAGAGGATGCGCAGGTCGATGCGATCCAGCTTGCTGTCCGTCATGTTCACGTGAGAAGGCAAAAATGGAATGTCCGGTTACTTTAGAGTCGAACGATGGCGGCCACAAGCCCGGCTTTCCCTTGGCCGCTCAGGCCGGCTGCGCGTGCGCGGCGTCGAGCGCGCGCAGCACGCCCGCGTCGGCCAGCACGTCGTCGAGCGTCTTGCGCACGCGTTCGAACAGCAGGTCGAATTCGCCCGCGGTGAAGCTCAGCGCCGGCGCGAAGCCGAGCACGCCGTCGCCGAACGCGCGGAACACCACGCCGTTCGCGTACGCGGCGGCCGCGATCTTGTCGGGTACGTTCAGCGCCGGGTCGAAGCGCGTCTTGTGCGCCTTGTCGGCCACCAGTTCGAGCGCGCCGAGCAGGCCGACCGAGCGTGCGTCGCCGACGAGCGGATGCGCGCGCAGCGCATCGAGCCCCGCGGCGAAGCGCGGCGCCAGCGCCTGGCCGTTCGCGAGCAGCCCGCCTTCGTGATAGAGCTTCAGCACCTCGAGGCCGATCGCCGCGCTCACCGGGTGCGCGGAATACGTATGGCCGTGGCCGACCACCGGCGAATCGGCGCGCTCGCCCGCGATCCCTTCGTAGATTTCGTCGGACATCAGCACCGCGCCCATCGGCGCATAGCCGGCGGTCAGGCCCTTCGCCACGGTCATCAGGTCCGGGTCGACCTGTTCGGCCTCGCAGGCGAACAGCGGGCCCGTGCGGCCGAAGCCGGTGATCACCTCGTCGGCGACGAACAGGATGCCGAGGCGTTTGCACGCGTCGCGCATCGCCTTCAGCCAGCCGGCCGGCGGCACGATCACGCCGCCGGAACCCTGCACCGGCTCGCAGAAGAACGCGGCGACGTTGTCCGCGCCGAGTTCGGCGACCTTCGCTTCGAGTGCTGCGACCGACGCGGCGATCAGTGCCTGCGGATCGTCGCCGAGCGGATGGCGGTACGGGTAGGGCGACGGAATATGGTGCTGGTCCGCGCGCGGCAGGTCGAAGTGGCGGTGGAACGCGGGCAGCGCGGTGAGGCCCGCGCCGACCGACGACGAACCGTGATAGCCGCGTTCCAGCGCGATCATCTGCTTCTTCGACGGGCGGCCGGTCGCGTTGAAATAGTGCGTGATGAAACGGATCGCGGAATCGACCGCGTCCGAGCCGCCGAGCGTGAAGTACACGCGGTTCAGCGACGGCGGCGCGAGCGCGGCGAGCCGCTCGGCGAGTTCGATCGCCGGCTGCGAGCCGAAATGGAAATAACCGGTCGCGTAGGGCAGCTTCGCCATCTGGTCGGCGGCGGCTTTCACGATGCTGTCGCGGCCGTAGCCGACGTTTACGCACCACAGGCCCGAGAACGCGTCGAGCAGCGTGTGGCCCGCGGCGTCGCGCAGGAACACGCCGTCGGCGGATTCCAGCACGGTGACGCCGCGCGCCTCGTGCGCACGGTAATTGACGACGGGATGGATCAGGTGTTGACGATCGGCTTCGATCAGCGCGGCTTGGTTCATGGGAAGGCGGGACTCTCGTCAGGTGTCAGCGGTGAGTTCATGCTAACGGGCGAGAAATCCGCATGCGTCTTCAATTTGAGGCCCGAAACGTATGCGCGCGGCGTTTGTGCGGGGCGCTTCGGCATTTTCTGCTGCGCGCCCGGCGGGCCGGGCGCGCGTGTCGGGTCAGTAGCCGCGCGCGCGATCGACGACGCCGATCATCGGCTGCCCCGCGCGATGGCGGGCGAGGTTCGCGAGCACCGCGTCCACCGCGGTGTCGGGCCGCGTCGCGCTGGCGATGTGCGGCGTGATGCGAATGCGCGGATGCGTCCAGAACGGATGGCCGGCGGGCAGCGGTTCGGGATCCGTCACGTCGAGGATCGCTCTGTCGAGGCGGCCGCTCGCGAGCGCCGCGAGCAGCGCGGCTTCATCGAGCTGCGGGCCGCGCCCGACCTGCACGAGCGACGCGCCGGCCGGCAGCGCGTCGAACACGCGCGCGCCGAGCAGCCCGCGCGTGCTGTCGGTGAGCGGCAGCAGGCAGATCAGGATGTCGGTGCGCGCGAGGAACGCGTCGAGCGCCGCATCGCCTGCATAACAGTCGACGCCGTCGAGCGCGCGCGGCGTGCGGCTCCAGCCGGCGCATGGAAAACCGAAGCGCCGCAGCATGTCGAGCACGGCCTGGCCGAGCGTGCCGAGCCCGAGCACGCCGACGCGCCGCGACCCGGCCGCGCGCACGGGATGCTCGCGCCACACCTGGTCGCGCTGCTGCGCCGCATAGTCGAACAGGTCGCGATGGATCGTCAGCACGGCCTGCGTCACGTATTCGACCATCCCTTCGACGATGCCCGGCTCGATCATCCGCACGACGGGGATGTGCGAAGGCACGCGCGACAGATCGAACTGATCGATGCCGGCGCCGACCGAGAACACGACCTCGAGATTCGGCAGCAGCGCGACCGGGTCGTCCGGCGGCTGCCAGGCGGCGAGATAGCGGACGGCTTCGGCGTCGCCGAGGTCCGGCCAGATCCGGAACGGCAGATCGGGCGCCTGTTGCGCGAAGCGCGCCGCCCACTGCGCGCCGCGCACCGGGTCGGCCTTGTAGAGAAAGCTCATCGTGCGCTCCGCTCAACCGAGCGCCTGGTTCACGATCGCGAACGCGCGCAGCGCCGGATCGCGTTCGGGCGTCGCGCCGCGCGCCATCGCGACGACGGTGTCGACGCGCGGCAGCCCGAGCCCCTGCAGCCAGTCGGACAGCCCGCTGTCGCCCGGCACGTCGAGCCGCACGAACATGCCCTCGTGCAGCGCGAGCCAGTGGCTGATCAGCGCCTGCGCGCGCAGCGCATCCGGCGCGATCACCGGGCCGATCACGTGGCCGCGGCCGAACCGGCGGAACAGCGCGAAGCCGAGCAGCTCGCCGTCGCGGTCGAGCGCGATGCCGTTCGCGACGTCGAGCAGCGCTTCGATCACCGCGCCACGTTCATAGCCGGCCGCGCGCGACGCGAGCGCGGCGAGGCGCGGCCCGTCGTTGGTGCCGAGCGGGCGCAGGCGCTCGCCCGGCGGCAGCGAGATCAGCGGAGGCTGGAACGCGGCGCCCTGGTGCTGATCGATCGTATCGATCACGTCGAAGCCGAATTTCGCGTACAGCGGCTCGCCTGCCGGCGTCGCATGCAGAAAAATGGTCCGCGCGCCGAGGCTGTCGACCACGCGGGTCATCAGCTCGCGCCCGATGCCGCGGCCCTGGCGCTCGGGCGACACGATGACCATGCCGAGCGACGCGTGCGATTCGTCGAAGCGCCAGCCGAACGCGGTGCCGACGACGCCGGTTTCGTCTTCGGCGACGAAGCCGCCGCCGAGCTGGAACGCGAAGCGCCAGTCGTCGAGCCGGTGCGGCCACTTGACCGCCTCCGACAGTCGATGGGCGGCGGGCAGGTCGGTTTCGGCGAACGGGCGATAGATGAGCGTGCGGGAAGGATTGAGGTCGGACACGCCGGACTCCGGATGGGTGGGAATGGTCCGGTCACTCTGCCAGCGCGGTGGCGGCACGGATAGGACGATTCGCCTGTTTTCCGGCGGCGGCGGGCGCGCCCGCGAGATCGATGCAAACCGGCTCGGTCGGCGCGAACGAACGCGCGGATCGTGCTGGCGAGGCCGGTCAATCCGGCCACGCATGCTGTGGAATGCCACTACGATCAATGCACGGCGGCACCGCCGTTTGTCGAACGGCGCACCGGCCGACGGGCGCCGCCGCGCTCGCACGGCACCCGTCGGCCGGCCCCGCCGCCGCGCGCCCGATCGCGCCGCAGATCGTGCTGCATGGGGCGGGCAACACGCGGCGATTCTGCGTTTTGAGCGGCGCCGAACGATGCGCGAACGACTTTTTGCCCTGATTCAATTTCGTTAAACCCAGCCCATCCCCGGCCCTGCCGGGGCTTCACACCGACAGGACGTCACCATGATCCAGTTTGAACCGAAGTACATCACCTTCGACTGCTACGGCACGCTGACCCATTTCCGGATGGCCGAGACGGCGCGCGAAATCTATGCGGACCGGTTGTCGCCGGCCACGATGGAGGCCTTCGTGCGCGCGTTCGCCGCCTATCGGCTCGACGAAGTGCTCGGCGCGTGGAAGCCGTACCGTGACGTCGTGGTCAACGCGATCCGCCGCACCTGCGCGCGGCTCGGCGTGAAGTTCGACGAAGCCGAGGCCGAGCTTTTCTATCATGCGGTGCCGACGTGGGGCCCGCACCCGGACGTGCCGGCCGGGCTGTCGCGGCTGGCGTCGAAGTACAAGCTGGTGATCCTGTCGAACGCGATGGACGAGCAGATCATGAGCAACGTCGACAAGCTCGGCGCGCCGTTCCACGCCGTGTTCACCGCGCAGCAGGCGCAGTCGTACAAGCCGCGGATGCAGGGCTTCGAATACATGTTCGACAAGCTCGGCTGCAAGCCCGAGGACGTGCTGCACGTGTCGTCGAGCCTGCGCTACGACCTGATGACGGCCGAGGATCTCGGGATCAAGCACAAGGCGTTCGTGAACCGCGGCCACGAGCCGGGCACGCCGTTCTACAACTATTACGAAGTGTCGGACATCGGTCAGCTCGCGACGCAGCTCGGGCTGTAAGCCGCCTGCGTCGGCCAGGCTATCGAGCGCCGGGGCGCGGCCGCGATGCCGTCGCGTCCCGCTGCGTACGATCAGCGTACTGAACGAGGGTAATTACCGATACGGAGTCGTTCAAGGCGGGGGCCGCCCAGGCCGATATATGTACCGAACGGTTAATATTTCGAGGCCCCTCGCATGAAGTTGTCCACCAAACTGCTGATGCTCGTCGGCGCGGCGCTGCTCGGCGTCGTCCTGCTCGCCGCGTTGTCGCTGCACACGTTGCGCGACGCGCTGATCGACAGCCGCCGCGAAGAGATCGTGATTCTGCTGACCAAGGCCGAGCATCTGGTCGATTCGTATCGCGCGATGCAGACGAGCGGCGCGCTCACGCAGGAGCAGGCGCAGCAGCAGGCCAAGGCCGCGCTGTCGGCGCTCAACGCGAATTCGAAGAGCTACTTCTGGGTCACGACGTCCGATGGCGTCAACCTCGTGCACCCGAACGCGAAATTCATCGGCACGCGCGCGAAGGGCAACCGCACGACCAGCGGCATGACCGACAGCGAGGCGTATCGCGCGGGGATGGCGCAGGCGCATTTCGCGCTCGTCGACGTGCTGGTCAAGCGCAGCCCCGACGCGGACCTGGAGCCGAAGCTGCAGGGCGTGGTCGCGATTCCCGACTGGAACTGGTGGATCGGCACCGGATTCTTCTACGACGACATCAATGCGGCGTTCACCCGGCTCGCGATGGTGCTGGGCGCCGTCGCGCTCGGCATCGCCGCGGCGCTCGCGGCCATCGCATGGGGCGTGCTGCGCAGCGTCAAGCGCACGCTCGGCGGGGAGCCCGCGCATGCGACGCAGATCGCCGCCCGCATCGCGGCCGGCGATCTGGACGTGCAGTTCGATACGGCGCATGCCGCGCCCGGCAGCCTGCTCGTCGCGCTGGGCGACATGAAGGCGCGGCTGACCGACACCATCGCCGAAATCCAGACCACGACCCACTCGATCGCCACCGGCACCGGCGAGATCGCGCAAGGCAACCTGGACCTGTCGCAGCGCACGGAGCAGCAGGCCGCGTCGCTGCAGGAAACGGCCGCGAGCATGGAGCAGATCACGTCCACGGTCAAACAGAACGCCGACAACGCGCGCCAGGCGAATGCGCTCGTGGCCCACGCGAAGGATGCGACCGAACTCGGCGGCGCCGCCGTGCAGGCGGTCGTCGAAACGATGCGGCAGATTTCGGATGGATCGGTGCGGATCGCCGACATTACCGTCGTGATCGAAAGCATCGCATTCCAGACCAACATTCTCGCGCTCAACGCGGCGGTGGAAGCCGCGCGGGCCGGCGAGGAGGGGCGCGGGTTCGCCGTCGTCGCGTCGGAAGTCCGCTCGCTCGCGCAACGCAGCGCCGCGGCCGCGAAGGACATCAAGGGCTTGATCGACGCGTCGGTCGAGCGGGCCGGCAGCGGCAGCCGGCTGGTCGAGACGGCCGGCGAGCGCATGACGGAGATCGTCCGGTCGATCGACCGGGTGGCCGACATCATGGGCGAGATTTCGGCGGCATCGGCCGAGCAAAGCACCGGCATCGAACAGATCGGGCTGGCGGTCGCGCAAATGGACGAAGTCACCCAGCAGAACGCCGCGCTCGTCGAGCAGGCGGCCGCGGCTGCCTCGTCGCTGGACGAGCAGGCGGCGCGCCTGCGAGCCGCCGTGTCGGTATTCCGGCTCGCCGCGTGACGGCTTCGCGCCGGCCGCTCGCGGCCGGCGCGTCATCCTGCCGCCTGGCCGGCGCGCGCGCCGAGAGGCCGGTGACGCACGCGTCGCCGCTCGCGCACGCGTCGCCTCACGGCTGCACGAACCCGGTTTCCGCCAGTCCCGTCATCTTCCCGTCTTCCCGCCAGGCCGTTCCGATCGAGCGGCATTCTTCTGAACTTTCCTGCGCGACATCCCGTCGCGATCCCCACCGTCGACGCCCGTGCACGCGGCGATCTGCCGCGTCGTACCGCTCGCTTCAGCCGTCGTCGGCATGCGGACACGCATTCGACACAAACGTGCGGTTTGCGTGAGCCAAACGCGCGCCGGATGCCGAACGGGCAATTTTGTCGGCGCAATCTGCGGCGGCTGCGGCTTTACGATTTCCTTCATCGACACGGGTGCGGCAGCCGCCGCGACACGCCGCCGGGCACACGGCGACACGGGCGCGCACGCAGCAATTCATGCTGCGCGGGCGGCACAAAACGGTCGATTCGTATCGTGCGGGCCGCCCGAATCGCGACAAACCGCATTTTGGCGATGCTTAAATGAATTGCATGTGTACGACGTTGCGCCCGCCACCAGCAAGCGGACGCGGCGGGATTGAACAACCACGCTGGACCCTTGGACCCACTTTCCACAGTCAGGAGCAGTTCGGATGAGCGACGATATCGACAATGGCGGCAAGGGCGGCTTGACGCGCCGCGACATGATGAAGGTCATGGCGGCGGGCGGCATGATGGCCGCCGGTGCCGGCGGACTGCTGATGACCCCCGGCTCGGCATTCGCCGCACCCGCGCCGAAGCGCGGCGGCAAGATCCGGGTCGCGAACGAAGCCGGCTCGACGGCCGATACGCTCGACCCGGCCAAGGGCTCGACGGGCGCGGACTACACGCGCTTCTTCATGTTCTACAGCGGCCTCACGCAGCTCGATGCGAGCCTGACGCCGCAGATGAACCTCGCCGAGTCGCTGCAAACGACCGATGCGAAGACGTGGATCATCAAGCTGCGCAAGGGCGTCACGTTCCACGACGGCAAGCCCGTCGGCCCGGCAGACGTGGTGTTTTCGCTGATGCGCCACAAGAACCCGGCCACCGCGTCGAAGGTCAAGACGCTCGCCGAACAGTTCTCGGATGCGAAGGCGACCGGCCCCGACGAAGTCACGCTGACGCTCGCGAGCGCGAACGCCGATCTGCCGGTGATCCTCGCGACGCCGCAGCTCGTGATCGTCAAGGACGGCACGACCGACTTCTCGACCGGTATCGGCTGCGGCCCGTACAAGCTGAAGTCGTTCAAGCCGGGTGTATCGACCGTCGGTGTGCGCAACGACAGCTACTTCAAGCCGGGCAAGCCGTATCTCGACGAGATCGAGCTGATCGGCATCAGCGACAGCGCCGCGCGCCTGAACGCGCTGCTGTCCGGCGACGTGCACCTGATCAACGCGATCGATCCGCGCTCGACGCAGCGGGTCTCGTCGACGCCGGGCTACGCGCTGAAGGAAACCAAGTCGGGCCTCTATACCGACCTGATCATGCGCAGCGACAACCCGATCGTCGCGAACCCCGATTTCGTCGAAGGGATGAAGTACCTGTTCGATCGTGAGCAGCTCCGCACGGCGGTGTTCCGCGGCTACTCGGTGATCGGCAACGACCAGCCGATTCCGCCGGGGCATCGCTACTTCAACGCGTCGCTGCCGCAGCGCGCGCACGATCCGGACAAGGCGAAGTTCCTGTTCCAGAAGGCGGGGGCGCTCGGCGCCACGCTGCCGCCGATCTACGCGACGTCCGACGCGAACGGGTCGATCGAAATGGCCGTGCTGCTGCAGCAGGCCGGCCAGAAGATCGGGCTGAACCTGCAGGTCAACCGCGCGTCGCCCGACGGCTACTGGTCGAACCACTGGATGAAGCACCCGCTCACCTTCGGCAACATCAATCCGCGCTCGAGCGCCGACGTGCTGTTCACGCAGTTCTTCAAGTCGGATGCGCCGTGGAACGAGTCGGGTTGGAAGAACGCGAAGTTCGACCAGTTGCTGCTTGCCGCGCGTTCGGAAACCGACGACGCGAAGCGCAAGCAGATGTACGGTGACATGCAGGTGATCGTGTCGCAGCAGGGCCGGGTCGGCATTCCGGCGTTCATCAGCTTCCTCGACGGATACGACAAGCGTCTCGCGGGCCTCGGTTCGATCCCGACCGGCCCGATGATGGGCTTCACGTTCGCGGAGAACGTGTGGTGGAACGCATGACGTTGTCGCTGGCCGCCGTCGCGCGGCCGGTGCGGGCCCCCGCGCCGGCCACGCGCGGTTTTTTCCGGAGTCTCGCTCCATGAACCGAATCCTCATCGGGCTGATCGGCCGGCGCATCGCGGTCACCGCGCTGACGCTGCTGATCGTGTCCGCGATCATCTTCACGATCACGAACCTGCTGCCGGGCGACGCCGCGCAGGCCGCGCTCGGCCAGTCGGCGACGCCGGAGACGGTCGCCGCGCTGCGCCAGCAGTTCGGTCTCGACATGCCCGCGCACGTGCGCTACCTGCACTGGCTCGGCGGGCTGCTGCACGGCGATTTCGGCCGGTCGCTTTCCGGCGACATGCCGGTGTCGGAGCTGATCGGCGGGCGCCTGCCGAAGTCGCTCACGCTGGCGGCGATCACGACCGCCGTGTCGGTGCCGATCGCGCTGCTGCTCGGCATCCTCGCGGCGGTCAAGCGCGAGTCGGTGGTCGACCGCGTGATCAGCCTCGGCACGCTGTCGCTCGTCGCGACGCCGGAGTTCCTGATCGCGACCGTCGCCGTGCTCGTGTTCGCGGTGAAGCTGCACTGGCTGTCCGCGCTGTCGTACAGCGGTCCGATCGAAAGCCTGCACGATTTCCTGCGTGCGTATGCGATGCCGGTGCTGACGCTGTGCGCGGTCGTAATCGCGCAGATGGCACGCATGACGCGCGCCGCGGTGATCGAGCAGTTGAGCGCGTCGTACGTCGAGATGGCCGTGCTCAAGGGCGCGAGCCCGGCTCGCGTCGTGCTGCGCCATGCGTTGCCGAACGCGATCGGCCCGATCGCCAACGCGATCGCGTTGAGCCTGTCGTATCTGCTCGGCGGCGTGATCGTCGTCGAGACGATCTTCAACTATCCGGGCCTCGCGAGCCTGATGGTCGACGCCGTCAGCAACCGCGATTTCCCGCTGGTCCAGGCGTGCACGCTGATCTTCTGCGTCGCTTACCTGACGCTCGTGCTGCTCGCCGACCTGTGCTCGATCGTGTCGAACCCGCGACTGCGCACCTGAGTGTTTCGTCTTTCTTCCGAGATGCCGCCCATGCAACCGATCGAACCCGTACAACGCAGCAGCGCGCTGCCGCCCTCCGGCGACCCGCCCCTGGGGCGGGGCAGCATGCCGCCTGCCGCGCCTGCCCCCGAACAGCCGCGCAAGCGCCGCGCCGCGCGCATCGCCTTGACCACCGGCGGCCGCGTCGGCCTCGCGATGGCCGGCCTGATGCTGTTCGTCGCGGTGTTCGCGCCGCTGATCGCGCCGCATGACGTCGGCACGATCGTCACGCCGGACGTATTTGCGCCGTTCAGCGCGAAGCTGCCGTTCGGCTCCGACTTCCTCGGCCGCGACATGCTGAGCCGGATCCTGTACGGCACGCGGCTGACCGTGCTGCTCGCGCTGGCCGCGGTGCTGCTCGCCGCGGTGACCGGCACGACGCTCGGGCTGCTCGCGACGGTGTCGGGCCGCGCGGTCGACGAGACGATGAGCCGGCTGCTCGATGCGCTCACGTCGATTCCGTCGAAGATGTTCGCGCTGATGTTCGTCGCCGCGTTCGGCTCGTCGCTGCCGCTGCTGGTCCTCACCGCCGCGGTCAGCTACATGCCCGGCTCGTACCGGATCGCGCGCGCGCTGGCCGTCAACATCAGCACGCTCGAATTCGTGCAGGTGGCCAAGGCGCGTGGCGAAAGCGCGCTGTACATCGCGTGCGTCGAGATGCTGCCGAACATGATCCACCCGATGCTGGCGGACACCGGGCTGCGCTTCACGTTCGTCGTGCTGCTGCTGAGCGGCCTGAGCTTTCTCGGGCTCGGCGTGCAGCCGCCTTACGCGGACCTCGGCTCGCTCGTGCGCGAGAACATCGCGAGCCTCGGCGACGGCTCGGCCGTCGCGATCATTCCCGCGGTCGCGATCGCGATCCTGACGGTGGGCGTCAACCTGATGATCGACGGCCTGCCGCATCGCGGCCGCCGCAAGGGCGCGGCCGGCGCCGCCGGAGGACACTGATGCGACACGAATCGAATCCGCTCGTCGAGGTGCGCGGGCTGCGCGTGGTCGGCGGCCGGCCCGGTGGCGAGGAAACGACGATCGTCCACGGCGTCGACTTCGAGATCGGGCGCGGCGAGGTGCTCGCGCTGATCGGCGAATCGGGCTCCGGCAAGACGACGATCGCGTTGTCGCTGATGGGCCATGCGCGCACCGGATGCCGGATCGCCGGCGGCTCGGTGAAGCTCGACGGCACCGACGTGTGCACGCTGTCCGCGGCGGCGCTGACCGCGCTGCGCGGCCGCAAGGTCGCGTATATCGCGCAGAGCGCGGCTGCCTCGTTCAACCCGTCGCGCACGATTCTCGACCAGGTGATCGAGAGCGCGCTGATCCATAAGACGATGACGAAGCGCGACGCGCAGGCGAAGGCGATCGAGCTGTTTCGCGCGCTCGCGCTGCCGGAGCCGGAGACGATCGGCAAGCGCTATCCGCACCAGGTGTCGGGCGGGCAGCTGCAGCGGCTGATGGCCGCGATGGCGCTGATCACCGATCCGGAGCTGGTGATCCTCGACGAGCCGACCACCGCGCTCGACGTGACCACGCAGATCGACGTGCTGCAGGCGTTCAAGAACGTGATCAAGCGCTACGGGATGAGTGCGGTGTACGTGTCGCACGACCTGGCCGTGGTCGCGCAGATGGCCGACCGGATCGTCGTGCTGAGCGACGGCGTGATCCGCGAGGCGGGCCACACCGAACAGATCCTGCATGCGCCGACGCACCCGTACACGCAGAGCCTGATCGCGGCGGTCACGCCGAACGACGCCGAACGCACCGCGCAAGCACAGGCAGCGGAGCCGGCCGCGCCGGCGCCGCTGCTCGACGTTCGCGGCGCGATCGCCGGCTACGGCGGCCGCGCCGCGAACGGCTGGCCCGCGAAGGTGATCCTGCACGAAGTCGACCTGCGCATCGGGCGCGGGCAGACGGTCGGCGTGATCGGAGAATCGGGTTCCGGCAAGACGACGCTCGCGAAGGTGATCGCGGGCCTCGTGCCGGCGACCGGCGGCACGATCCTGCTCGACGGCGAGCCGCTCGCGCGCGACATCGCCAAGCGCACCAAGGAGCAGCACCGCCGCGTGCAGATCGTGTTCCAGAACGCCGATACCGCGCTCAACCCGGTGCACACCGTCGAGCGCACGCTCGCACGGCCGCTGGCGTTCTACCACGGGATCAAGGGCGCGCGTGCACGCCAGCGCGTCGCGGAACTGCTCGAACTCGTGCGGCTGCCGCCGGCGGTGGCGTCGCGGCGGACCGGCGAGCTGTCGGGCGGGCAGAAGCAGCGCGTGAACCTCGCGCGCGCGCTCGCGGCCGAGCCCGACCTGATCCTGTGCGACGAGGTCACGTCGGCGCTCGACACCGTGGTCGGCGCCGCGATCATCGAACTGCTGCGCGACCTGCAGGCGAAGCTCGGCGTGTCGTACGTGTTCATCACGCACGACATCGCGAAGGTGCGCGCGATCAGCGACGACATCGTCGTGCTGTATGCGGGCCGCCGCGTGGAGACGGGCAGCCGCGACGCGCTGTGCGCGCCGCCTTATCACCCGTATTCGCATTTGCTGGTGTCGTCCGCGCCGGAGTTGCGCGCGGGCTGGCTCGACGCTGCGGCCGAGCGTTGCCACCGGCCGCTGGTGCCGATCGGCGCGCGCGAGAACGACGCCGAGCTGTGTCCGTTCCTGTCGCGCTGCGCGATGCGCGTGGACGGCGTGTGCAACCGGACGGCCCCGTCGCTGCGCACGCTCGGCAACGGCGCGCAGGTGCTGTGCCATCGCAGCGAGGAAGATCTCGCGAGTTTCCAGGCGGAGCCGGTTCCCGCGGATGTCGCGCCGGTGCGGCTGTAGCGCGTGGCGCGCGAACCGTTCATCGCGCGGTGCGGTGGACGGCCCGCCGCATAGTCTGCCGCGGCGATCGCGCAAAACGGCAATTTGCACGCGTGCCGCGCGCGAATACGCGGCAACTGCGGTTTTTGACGGTGATTAAATGATTCTCATTGAACGATCGCCGATCGTCGTTGCGGAAATGCTCGAGAAGGATCCGATGAAACTGGAATCGTACTGGCTGGATACCCGCCCCGCGTTTCGCGACGGCAGCGTTGGGCCCGTCGAAGGGCGCGCCGACGTGGTCGTGATCGGCGGCGGTTTCACCGGCTTGTCGGCGGCGCTCGCGCTCGCGCAGCGCGGCGTCTCGGTGGTCGTGCTGGAGGCCGCGCAGGTCGCGGGCGAAGCGTCCGGCCGCAACGGCGGCCAGTGCAATACGGGTGTCGCGCAGGACTACGCGTCGCTGGCGGCTCGCATCGGCGCCGCGCAGGCGAAGCAGTTTTATCTCGCGTACGAAAGCGCGGTGAAGAGCGTCGAGACGATCGTGACCGAGCAGACGATCGACTGCGATTTCCGGCGCGCGGGCAAGCTCAAGCTCGCCGCGAAGCCGCAGCATTTCGCGGGGCTCGCGAAGACGTTCGATGCGTTGCGGCGCGACGTCGATCCGGACATCGAACTGATCGAGCCGTCGCGGATCCGCGATGAAATCGCATCCGACGGTTTCTACGGCGGGCTCCTGCAGCGCAACGGCGCGCAGATGCACATGGGCAAGTTCGGCGTCGGCCTCGCGCAAGCGGCCGTGCGTGCCGGCGCACGCGTGTACGAGCACGCGGCCGTCACGCAGCTCGACCGACTCGACGGCGAGCGCCACCGCGTCACCTGCGCCCGCGGCACGATCGTCGCCGATCGCGTGCTGGTCGCGACCGGCGCATCGCAGCACGGGCCGTTCGCGTGGTTCCGGCGGCGCATCGCGCCGGTCGGCAGCTTCATCGTCGTGACCGAGCCGCTGCCGGATGCGCAGCTGAACCGGCTGTTTCCGCACCGCCGCGCATACGTGACGTCGCGCCAGATCGGCAACTACTTCCGCGTGACGCCCGACAACCGGCTGCTGTTCGGCGGCCGCGCCCGTTTCGCGATGTCGAGCCCGCGCTCCGACGCGAAGAGCGGCGACGTCCTGCGCGCCGGCATGGCCGGCTACTTCCCGGAACTGGCCGGCGTGCGCCTCGACTACTGCTGGGGCGGCCTCGTCGACATCACCGCCGACCGGCTGCCGCGCGCGGGCCAGCACGACGGGCTCTATTACTCGATGGGCTACAGCGGCCACGGCGTGCAGATGTCGGTGCACATGGGCCGCGTGATGGCCGACGTGCTGTATGGCGCGGCCGCGTCGAATCCGTGGCGCGAGCTCGAATGGCCGGCGATACCCGGCCATTTCGGGCACGCGTGGTTCCTGCCGCTCGTCGGCGCGTATTACCGGATGCAGGATTTCCTGCATTGAAGCAAGCGCCGGGAGAACTCGACATGACAGTGCAATTCGTGGGCTCGCCGCGTGTCGCGCGGCCCGTGTCGCCGGCGATCGGCGACGTGCTGCGCACGATCGATGCATCGTTCGCGCAGCCGCTGAACCTCGACACGCTCGCGGCGGTGGCCGGGTTGAGCGTGTCGCGTTTCACCGCGCGCTTTCGCAGCGAAACCGGGCTGTCGCCGCACCGGTATCTGTGTCTCGTGCGGATACGGCGGGCGCAGGACCTGTTGCGCGCCGGTCTCGCGCCGTCGGTCGTCGCGACCGACGTCGGCTTCTTCGATCAGAGCCATCTGTGCCGGCATTTCCGGCGCGTGCTAGGGATCACGCCGCGCGATTACGTGGTCGCCAGAACAGGCGGCGCGCCGGTGCGAACGCCATCGACGCGCTTGCGTGGCGAACGCCGCGATGCGTCGTGTCACGCGGCGTAACACGTGCATGGACGACATGACCCGCTGAGGACGTCCGGCAGGCGAGCCGGCGAACGACGATTTCCGATATCGCGTGACCGCTTTCGAACGAATCCGTCACGCACTGCACAGGAGCAGAAATGACCGCAGTTTTCGTGTTGCACCGGGCCGACGGCGCACCGTCTTCCACCGCGTTCCGCAAGCAGGCGTTCGGCGCGAGCGATCCGTTCGCGTCGCATCGCGAGATCGCGTGGGAAGGCCCCGACGCGATGGCCGCGGGGCGCATCGGCTTCGTCGGCGAACAGGACGTGTCGAGTTTTCCGCACATCGAAACCCTCGTCGTCGTCGAAGGCGAACTGACGCTCGAAGCGGCCGGGGCCGCGCCGCTGGTGCTCGGCCCGCGGCAAGGCGTCGTGATCGGCCGCGGCACCGCGCTGCGCATCGCCGCGCAATCGCCCGTGCGGCTAACGTTCTGCTCGGCAGCGTGCGAGACACCGACGAAACAAGGCCTCTTCGCGCTGCACGCCGACGCGAACTTCAAACCGTCCGCCACGCTGCCGGCCGACGTGCTGCTCGGCCCCGCGCCGCAATGCCGCAGCGACAACGTATTCACCGACGACGGCGCCGGGTACTGCGCGGGCACGTGGGATTCGACGCCGTATCACCGGATCGTCCGGCCGCATCGCGCGAACGAGTTCATGTTCCTGCTGGACGGCGGCGTCCGGTTCGCGGCGCCCGACGGCAGCGTGCAGGCGCTCGGTAACGGCGACGCGCTGTTCGTGCCGCGCGGCGCGTCGATCGGGTGGGAAAGCAGCGAACGCGTGGCGAAGTTCTACGTGATGCAGAACGTCAAACCCTCCACCGAACGAGACTGAGCATGTCCCCTCCGCTGCGCCATATCGAAACCTTGTCCACGCCGCCGGCCGCGGCCGACGTCGTCGTGATCGGCGGCGGCATCATCGGCGTCTTCACCGCCTACTACCTGGCCCGCCGCGGCATATCGGTCGCGCTCGTCGAGAAGGGGCGCATCGGCGCCGAACAGTCGAGCCGCAACTGGGGCTGGTGCCGCCAGCAGAACCGCGACGCGCGCGAGTTGCCGATGGCGAGCAAGAGCATCGATCTGTGGGAACGGTTCGCCGCCGAATCCGGAGAAGACACCGGCTTTCATCGCTGCGGGCTGCTGTATCTCAGCAACGACGAGGCCGAGCTGTCCCGCTGGGCCAGCTGGGGTGAATTCGCGAAGACCGCGGGCGTGACCACCTACATGCTCGACAGCAAGCAGGCCGCCGAGCGCGGACGGGCAACCGGGCGGCAATGGAAGGGCGGCGTGTTCTCGCCGACCGACGGCACGGCCGATCCAGGCAAGGCCGCGCCGGCCGTGGCCGCCGCGCTGATCAAGCTGGGCGGCAGTGTCCACCAGCACTGCGCGGCGCGCGGCATCGAGCTCGAAGGCGGCCGTGTCGCCGGCGTCGTCACCGAGGCCGGCGTCATCAAGACCCGAACGGTCGTGATGGCCGGCGGCGCATGGGCGTCGTCGTTCTGCCGCCAGCTCGGCATCCGGTTTCCGCAAGCGTCGATCCGTCAGTCGATCCTGAGCGTGTCGCCCGTCGATACGCCGCTGCCGGGTGCGATGTACACGTCCGGCGTGTCCATCACGCGTCGCTGCGACGGACGCTACGCGTTGGCGATCAGCGGCCGCGCGCGCGTGGACCTGACGCCGCAGTTCCTGCGCTTCGCGCCGCAATTCGTGCCGATGTTCGCGAAACGCTGGCGCAATCTGCTGCCGGGCGGCCTCGAAGGCGTGCGCGGCGGCCATGAAACGTTGAAGCGCTGGCGCCTGGACGCGCCGACGCCGATGGAAGCCGTGCGCATTCTCGATCCGAAGCCCGACATGCCGACGGTCGCCGAAACGTACCGCCGCGCATCCGAACTGTTGCCCGAATTGCGCGAGGCGAAGATCACGCACGCGTGGGCCGGATACGTCGACAGCACGCCGGACGGCGTGCCGGGCATCGGCGAAGTGCCGGGCGTGCCGGGGCTGATCCTCGCCGCGGGGTTTTCGGGGCACGGCTTCGGGATCGGCCCGGGCGCCGGGCACCTGATCGCCGATCTCGCGTCCGGTGCGGAGCCGTTCGTGGACCCGACGCCGTACCGGCCCGGCCGGTTCAGCGAGTCCGCCTGGGGCAAGGTCGCGGATTTCTGATGCAGGGCGCGTCGCGCCGATGCGGGGGGGCCTGCGGACGACGTGCTTCGATCCGGATCGCGGGCAAGCGACCGATCGGCGCGGCAGCCTGACAGCGCAGTGCAGTGCGATGCGGTGCGGTGCGGTGCGGTGCGGTGCGGTGCGGTGCGGTGCGGTGCGATGGACAGCTTAGGAGTGCCTGATGCGTTTCAGTTCCTACTGGCTCGATACGTCGGAGCCATTCGTGAGCAGCTCGCCGGCGTTGCATGACGGAAATTGCGACGTGGTGGTGGTCGGCGGCGGGATCACCGGTTCGGCCGCCGCGCTGGCGCTGGCCAAGAAAGGCGCGCGCGTGATCGTCTGCGAGGCGGGCACCGTCGGGCAGGCGGCATCGGGACGCAACGGCGGCATGTGCAACAACGGCTTCGCGCAGGATTACGCGTCGCTGTCGCAGCGCCTCGGCACGGAACTGGCCAACCGTCTCTATCTCGCGTTCGACGCGGGCGTCGACACGGTCGAGCGACTGGTCAGGGAGGAGTCGATCGATTGCGATTTCGTGCGCCGCGGCAAGCTGAAGCTCGCGGCGAAGCCCGAGCATTACGACAAGCTCGTGCGCAGTCAGGCGCTGCTCGCGGCGAGCGTGGACCCCGACACGCGCGTGGTCACGAAGGCGGAGCTGCGCGACGAGATCGGCTCGGATCGTTATCACGGCGGGCTGCTGTTCGGCAAGAGCGCCGGGATGCACGTCGGCCGTTACGTGCGCGGCCTCGCGCGCGCCGCGCAAGCCCGCGGCGCGCATATTCTCGAGCATGCGCCGGTGCTCGGCCTGCAGCGGCAAGCGGGCGGCGCGTACGCGGTGCGTACGCCGCTCGGCGAGATCCGCGCGCGCCAGGTGCTGCTCGCGAGCGGCATTTCGCAGGTGGGGCCGTTCGGCTGGGTTCGCCGCCGGATCGTGCCGGTCGGCGCGTTCATCATCGTCACGGAGCCATTGCCGAACGACCTGCTCGACCGCTTGCTGCCGACGCGCCGGATGGCCACCGACACGAAGAACTTCGTGAATTTCTTTCGCGTCACGCCCGACAACCGGATGCTGTTCGGCGGGCGCGCGCGTTTTGCCGCGTCGAATCCGCGCTCCGACGAAAAGAGCGGGGCGATCCTGCGGCAGCAGATGGCCGCCGTGTTTCCCGAGCTGGCCGACGTACGCATCGACTACTGCTGGGGCGGGATGGTCGACATGACGGCCAATCGGTTGCCGCGCGCGGGCGAGCGCGACGGCGTTTACTACTCGATGGGCTATAGCGGCCACGGCACGCACATGGCCACGCTGATGGGCACGTTGATGGCCGAGATCATGGACGGACGCGCCGATCTGAACCCGTGGAAAGGTTTCGGCTGGCCCGCGATTCCGGGCCACTTCGGCAAACCGTGGTTTCTGCCGTTCGTCGGCGCCTGGTATCGACTCAAGGACACTCTTCAATGAATTCCCCTGTTGTTCACCTGATGCAAGCCGGAAGGCTCGATCGCTTCTTCATCGACGGCGACTGGGTCATGCCCGAAGGCGGCGATCGGTTTGCCGTCATCAGCCCGTCCACGGAGGGCACGCTGGGCGAGATCCCGCTCGGCAGCGCGCGCGACGCCGATCGCGCGGTGCAGGCCGCGCGCCGTGCGTTCGAACGCTGGTCCGCGACTTCACCGCAGGAACGCGCGGCGTTGCTCGACCGCATCCATGCGCTGATGCTGGCGCGCGCCGAGTTGTTCGCCACCGCGCTCGCGCTGGAGATGGGCGCGCCGATCGGCTATGCGCGCGGCGCGCACGTGCCGCTCGCGGCTGAACATATCCGCGTCGCACGCGACAACCTCGCGCGCTACCCGTTCGTCGAACGGCGCGGCACGACCGCGGTCGCGCGCGAGCCGGTCGGCGTATGTGCGCTGATCACCCCGTGGAACTGGCCGATCTACCAGATCACCGCGAAGGTCGGGCCGGCGCTCGCGGCCGGCTGCACGGTGGTGCTGAAGCCGAGCGAGCTGTCGCCGCTCAGCGCGCTACTGTTCGCGGAAGTGGTTGCCGATGCGGGCGTGCCCGCCGGCGTATTCAACCTCGTGAGCGGTAGCGGCGAAACGGTGGGCGCCGCGCTGTCGTCGCACCCGGAGGTCGACATGGTGTCGATCACCGGCTCGACGCGCGCCGGCGTGCTCGTCGCGCAGACGGCGGCGGCGACCGTCAAGCGCGTCGCGCAGGAACTGGGCGGCAAGTCGCCGAATATCGTGTTGCCGGATGCGGACCTGCCGCGTGCGATCCCGCCCGGCGTGGCCGCCGCGTTCCGCAACATGGGGCAGTCGTGCAGTGCGCCGACCCGCATGATCGTGCCGCGCGCCGTGCTCGGTGACGTCGAGGCGCTGGCCGTCGCGACCGCGCAAACGCTCGTCGTCGGCGATCCGTTCGACGAAGCCACGACGCACGGGCCGCTCGCCAATCGCGCGCAGTTCGGGCGCGTTGCGCAGATGATCGACGTGGGCATCGACGAACGCGCGAAGCTGATCGCCGGCGGCCCAGGCCGGCCCAAGGGGCTCGACCGCGGCTTTTATGCGCGGCCGACGATTTTCTCCGAGGTGCGCACCGACATGGCGATCGCGCAGCAGGAGATCTTCGGCCCGGTGCTCGCGATCCTGCCTTACGACACCGTGGACGAAGCGGTCGCGATCGCGAACGACACGGTCTACGGGTTGGGCGCGCACGTGCAGGGCACCGACAAGGAGCGTGCACGCGCGGTGGCCGCGCGTATCCGCGCCGGCCAAGTGCACTTGAACTACCCGGCATGGGACCCTCAGGCGCCGTTCGGCGGATACAAGCAGTCGGGCAACGGCCGCGAGTACGGGATCGAAGGGATGGAGGAATACATGGAAACCAAGTCGATCGTCGGCTATTACGACTGACGCAGCCACGGCGCGCGATTCGCGCCGGCAGTACAGTTGGAAGCCCGCTACATTCCGAAGGTGCCGAAATTGGACAATCCCGTCATCCCCGACTCGTCGCTGCATGCGCATCACGCGCACTGGGCGAAGCTGCGCCGCGACCTGCATGCGCATCCCGAGTTGCGATTCGAAGAACACCGGACGGCCGACGTCGTCGCCCGCGAGCTCGAGGCGCTCGGCTATGCGGTGTCGCGCGGACTCGGCGGCACGGGCGTCGTCGCGAGCCTGCCCGGCGCGGATCCGCGCCGCGGCATCGTGTTGCGCGCCGATCTGGATGCGCTGCCGATCCACGAAGCCAACGACTTCGCTCACGCGTCGTGCACGCACGGGATCATGCACGCGTGCGGCCATGACGGCCATACCGTGATGTTGCTCGGCGCCGCACGCGTGCTGAAGGAACTGCCGCAGTTGCCCGGCACCGTTCATTTCGTGTTTCAGCCGGGCGAAGAGGGCGGCGCGGGCGCGCGCAGGATGATCGACGACGGGCTGTTCGAGCAATACCCGACGGAAGCGGTGTTCGGCATGCACAACTGGCCTGGTCTGCCGGCCGGGCATTTCGGGTTGCGCACCGGCGCGATCATGGCCGCCGGCTCGCGCTTCAGGATCACGGTGACGGGCAAGGGCGCGCACGCGGCGCAGCCGCATCTGGGCATCGATCCGGTGCCGCTCGCATGCTCGATGGTGCTGCAGTGCCAGACCATCGCCGCGCGGCACAAGGATCCCGTCGACCCGGCGGTCATTTCCGTCTGCATGTTCCATGCGGGCACGACGGACAACGTGATTCCCGACACCGCCGAGCTGCGCGGCACGATCCGCACGCTGTCGTCGGCCTTGCAGCAGAAGCTGCAGCGCGACGTGCGGCTCGCGTGCGAAGGGCTCGCGGGAGCCTATGGCGCGCAGGTCGACGTGGAGTTTTTTCAGTACTACCCGGCGACGGTCAACACGCCGGCCGAGACGGCGCTGTGCGAAGCGGTGATTCGCGACACGTTCGGCGACGCGCGCGTCGATCGCGACGTGCCGCCGAACATGACCTCCGAAGATTTCGGCTTCATGCTGGAGGAACGGCCGGGCGCGTACGTGTTGATCGGCAATGCGCAGGACGGCGCGAGCGCACCGGCGCTGCATCACCCGAAATACGACTTCAACGACGAGATCATTCCGGCCGGCGTCCGCTATTGGGTCGCGCTGGCGCAGCATTACTTCGCGCGATCGCCGTGATGCGTCGGGCGGCGTGGAAACCGGTCGACGTCCGGTCGTCGGGCGCACGCGCCAATCGGCGAGATCCGGGCATCTCGAACATCGGGACGCAAACGTCGATTTGCCGTCCCTTCGATGTGAGCGCGCCGCATTTTTCTTGCGTGCCGCATTGCAAAACAACACCGTTTGGAAGGACTGCTTGATGCAACAGGAACACGAAATGAACGAGGCCGGCGCGACGTCGGCGCTTCACTACCGCGGATTCACCGCGGCGGACGTCCCCGCCGCCCATGCGCTTTCCACGGCGCTTCGCTGGCCGTTCCGGGCGGAAGACTGGCAGTTTTCCGCGGAAACGTCGACCGCATTCGCGGCCGAGGAAAACGGCGTCGTCATCGGCACGGCGATGTGCTGGAAGTACGGTGCGGATCGCGCGGCGATCGGGCATGTGATCGTCTCCGACGCGCATCAGGGCCGCGGAATCGGCCGCAAGCTGATGGAGACGCTCCTCGACGAACTGGGGCCGCGCATCACGTTCCTGCACGCGACGCCGGCCGGTCGGCCGCTCTACGAGAAACTGGGGTTCACCGTGTGCGGCTCGCTGGGCCAATATCAGGGGAACGTGGATCGGCCCGCCGCCGTCGCGGTGCCCGACGGCGAGCGTCTGCGTGCGGGTTCGCCGACCGACTGGCCACGCCTGGTCGAACTCGACGCGCGTGCGTCCGGCCTCGAGCGCGAAGCGCTGTTGTCCGCGTTGCAGGCGCGGGGAGAAAGCGTCGTGCTCGAACGCGACGGCGAGATCATCGGGTTTTCGGTGCTGCGGCGCTTCGGTCGCGGTTACGTGGTCGGTCCGGTGGTCGCGCCGCGTTCGAGCGACGATGCGCGCGCGAAGGCGCTGATCGGCTATTGGCTGACGAAACGCGACGGCGAATTCGTGCGTATCGATGTGCCCGACGGGAGCAGTTTGCCGGACTGGTTGAGCGAACAGGGACTGAAGCAGGTGGATACCTGTTCGAAGATGGTTCGCAACGCGCCGGCCGCGGCACACGAGGGCGCGGCCGACCCGATAGTCGGACTGTACGGGCTGGTCAGTCAGGCGATGTTGTAGCCGTCGGCCGCCGCCGCGCCCGGCGAATTCAGCGCGCCCGGCCCAGTTGCTCGTCGATCGTGCGCGTCAGCGGCGACTGGACGTCGCCGGTATGCCGGGTCTGCACGGGCTCGATCAGCACGATCCAGCATTCGTCGTCGGCGACCGGATTGTGCTGCGTGCCGCGCGGCAGGAACAGCCGATTATATTGACGCCGCCGCTTCGCTGCCGGATGTCGGGATGCCGCGAAATCCGCCGCGCACGCGGCGATGCCACCCCGTGGCCGCGTCGCCGGCGACGGCAGGGTGACCGGATGGACGAACCGGCCGCGCGCGCTGCCGGTGCAACCGCTTGGCGACTGCCTGCTCTGCCGCCCGATGCACGAACGCTCGGCACGCCCTCAACGCACGAGCGCGGCCACGAAGTCGCGATACGTCCGCAGCGGGCGGCCGAGGATCGCGGTCAGCCGTTCGACGTCGCCGGCCTCCGGCACCATCCCGTCGCTGACGTAGCGCTCGGCCATCAGCCGCATTTCGTATGCCATCCATTTCGGCATGAATTTCGCGAAATTGTCTTCGAACGGCGTGGGATCGTCGCCGCCATAGGCAACCGGGCGCCCGAGCGTGTCCGACCAGATCGACGCCAGCTGCGGGCCGGTCAGCGTGTCGGGCCCGACCAGGTTGAGGGTGTCGACCGGCAGCTTGCCCGGCGCATCGTGGCGGCGGATCAACTCGATCGCCGCGACTTCCGCGATGTCGCGCACGTCGACCATCGCGACGCCCTTGCCGCCGATCGGCATCGGGTACACGCCGTGTCCGACGATCACGTCCTTGACCATCGCATCGTTGTCCATGAAATACGAGGCCCGCAGGATCGTCGCGCTGAAACCCGTCTGCTCGATCATCCGCTCCGCGCCGGATTTCACCGCGAAGTGCGGCACGTTCACGAAGCGGTCGGCGTGCAGGACCGACAGATAGACGACGCGCTCGATGCCTGCTTCGCGGGCGAGGTTCAGCGCGATCAGCGCCTGCGTGAATTCGTCGCCCGCCACGCCGTTGAGCAGGAATAGCGTGCGTACACCGGAGAAGGCCGCCCGCAACGCGTCGACGTCGAGCATGTCGCCCTGCGCGACGGTCACGGCCGCGGGAAAGTCGGCCTTGGCCGGATCGCGCACCAGCACGCGCACGTCGGCGCCACGATCGACAAGTTGACGGACGAGCTGGCGGCCGATACGGCCGGTGGCGCCGGTAACGAGAATGGTCATGATGTTCACTCCTGAGATAACGATGGGATTGACTGCACACGTAAGTTAGGTGATCCACATACGATCCGGAAGGTGTGATAAATAGACGTGTCGTCTCACTGGTGGAACACATGGACCTGCTCGCTCTCGCCGATTTCAATCTCGTCGCCCGCCATGGCAGCTTCGGGGAGGCCGCACGGGTCGCCGATCGCCCGAAGGCGACGCTGTCGCGCCGTGTCGCGGAACTGGAGAACAGCCTGTCGCTGCGTCTGTTCGAGCGCGGCTCGCGCGGCGTGAAACTCACGCAGGAAGGGCGCGCGCTCTACGAGCGGACGGGCGCGCTGCTCGCGGAGCTGGCCGACAGCGCGTCGGCGATCGCAGCGGGGAGCGAGCGGCCGCGCGGCCGGCTGCGCATCAGCGCGCCGATGCTATTTTCCCAGTTCGCGATGGGGAAGCTGGTGGCGACGTTCGCGCTGAAATACCCGGACGTCCGGCTGGAGGTAACGACCGAAGACCGGCCCGTCGACATGATCGAGGAAGGGTACGACCTCGTGATCCGCGTGAACCCGGACCCCGACGAAAGCCTGATCGGGCGCGTGATCCTGCGCGACCGGCTGGTCGTCGTCGCGAAGCCCGCGCTGGCGCGGCCCGGCGGCGACGCGCCCACGCCGGCACCGGCCGTGGTGCGCGGCGCGAACGACACGCGCACTGCATGGGAGGTCACCGGGCCGGCCGGGGCCGCGCGCATCCCGGTCGAACCGGTGGCGCGGCTGTCGTCGCTGAGCATGGTGCGCGATACGGTCCGTCTCGGCCTGGGCGCCGCGTGCCTGCCGATATCGCTCGTGGGCCGCGACCTGGACGCCGGCACGCTCGTCAGTTGGGGCGACGTGCCGGGTTCCGATATCGCGCTGTGGGCGCTGTATCCGTCCAGGCGATTATTGAGCGCGCGCGTGTCCGCGTTTCTCGATCACCTGAAGGACGCGTTTCCGTCGGGCGAGCCGGAAGAACTGGCGGCGTATATCGAACCCGGGCAGTGAAACGGCCACGGTCGCGGCAGCGCACGCGCGTGGCCGCGACGTTCCGAGCGGGATGCCGTCGGAACCGGCGCCGCGCGTGCTGCCGTCGGTCCCGATCGAACCGGCGCTTTCACACCGGGTCCGTCTGCGCGCAACACACGCGGTTTCTGCCTTCGCGCTTTGCGCGGTAGAGCGCCATGTCCGCCTGGTGCGACAGCGCGAGCATGGACGCATGCCGCGTGCGCCGGCCGGTCGCACAGCCGATGCTGACCGTGAAAGCCGGCACGGTTTCCGCAAACCCGTCGAGCCGGTTGCGTTCGACTTCGCGGCGAATCGCTTCGGCAACCTGTGTGGCGCCGTTTTCATCCGTATCGGGCAAGAGCGCGACGAATTCCTCGCCGCCGTAGCGCGCGGCGAGGTCGCCGCGCCGCCGCGTATGCGCGCGGATGCATTCGGCGAGAAAGCGCAGCGCGGTGTCGCCTTGCGCGTGCCCGTGCCGGTCGTTGTACTGCTTGAAGTGATCGGCGTCGATGAACAGCACCGACAGGGTGCCGCCGCTGCCGCGCTGCAGCCGCTCCCATTCGTCGGCCAGCGCGGTATCGAGCGCGCGACGGTTCCGCAAGCCGGTCAACGGATCGGTACGCGTGAGATCGGTCAGCAGCGTCTGCTTGTGGAAGTTGTCGCGCAACGCGAAGGCCAGCAGCCAGACCACCGCGCAGAACAATGCGCAGATCACGGATGCCGACACGCCGACCGCCCACGACAGGCGCCGGATGCCGGCCAGCACGTCGTCTTCGGCCGGCGCGACGACCGCGATCAGCGGGGTGCCCGGTATCCGCTGGTAGGTATAGAGCCGCACGGTGCCGTCGATGCTCGAACGCGCGGGATAGAAGCCCGATTCGCTGTTCACCATCCGCTTGAAGGATGTCGAGCGGCGCAGGCGTTTCATCTGGCCGTCGTTCAACGACGGGTTTCTCGCGAGGATCGTGCCGTCCGCGCGTACGATCGCGCTGACCCCGTTCGGCCCGACGTCCAGGCGGGACAGCAACTGCTCGAAGTAAGCGAGATCGACGGCGACGACCGCGATTCCGTCGAACGTATGATCCGGCCGCTCGACGCGCCGCGACAGCGCGATGGACTCCTTGCCGCCGCGCGAGCGGGCGCGATAGGGCTGGGACACGTAGAGCCCGACGTCGTCCGCATCGCGATGGACCTTGAAGTAGTCGCGATCGCTGAAGTCCCAGCGGTGGACCGTGCCGCAACACCCGTCGATCAGCCGGCCTTGCCTGTCGGTCACGCCCATGCCGGTCATGTATTGCGCCGCGGTGCGCTCGAACAGCAGATCGTGCCGCAGCCCGGCGTCCATGCGCTGCACGGCCGGCTTGCCGAGATCGGCCGCCAGCGCGAGCAGCGCGGTGTTCGACGTGTCGACCGTCCTCGATATCTGGCTCGCGAGCACGGCGACGACGTTGCGCGACGTCTCGTGCGCATGCTCGATGATTCCGCTGCGCGCGACCCACAGCGTCACCGCGCTGATCGCGAGCGCCGCAAGCGACATCAGCGTGCCCAACGCGCCGACGACGAACGGGTGGCGTCCGGCCCAGTCGGCGATTTTCTCGATCGAAGTGAATGCGGGCATGCTCGCGCTCGTTTTGAGACGCCGGCTGCACGTGCGCCGGCGCGGGTCCAGTTCTGGTTAACGGCACGGTTAATGAAAAATCGAGGCCGCCCGTCGACAGCCCATCGACGACCGCGGCCCGACGCGACGACGCAAACGTGTGCGGCCATGCGGCGGGACGGCCCGAGCGCGGCCCGGCCCCACGCAGATCACGTCGATTGATAACCGGACTGCATCAATCCTTCCAAAAATCGCACTTATCGTTTGATCGATCCCGCGCCAACATGCCGGAAAACGACAATCGACCAGCCCCTCCCGCGTATTCCAGGATTTTCAGGAGACACCCAGATGCACCCCTCGTCCAGCCTTCCGGCCGAACGCTCGAAGGCCGCCGCGATCTTTCGCGTCACGGCCGGCAATTTTCTCGAGCAGTTCGATTTCTTCCTGTTCGGCTTCTACGCCACGCAGATCGCCAACGTCTTCTTCCCCGCGCAAAGCGAATTCGCATCGTTGATGATGACCTTCGCCGTGTTCGGCGCCGGCTTCCTGATGCGTCCGCTGGGCGCGATCGTGCTGGGCGCGTACATCGACGAGGTCGGCCGCCGCAAGGGCCTGATCGTCACGCTGTCGATCATGGCGAGCGGCACCATCCTGATCGCGTTCGTCCCCGGCTACGCGACGATCGGGCTGCTCGCGCCCGTGCTCGTGCTGATCGGCCGCCTGCTGCAGGGTTTCTCCGCGGGCGCCGAACTGGGCGGCGTGTCGGTCTATCTCGCCGAGCTGGCGACGCCCGGCCGCAAGGGCTTCTTCACGAGCTGGCAATCGGCCAGCCAGCAGGTGGCGATCGTCATCGCGGCGGCCCTCGGCTTTGCGCTCAATCAGTGGCTGAGCACGTCGCAGATCGCCGCCTGGGGATGGCGCGTGCCGTTCTTCGTCGGCTGCATGATCGTGCCGTTCATCTTCCTGCTGCGCCGCAACCTGCAGGAAACCCAGGAGTTCAAGGCCCGCCAGCATCGTCCGGGCATGAAGGAAGTGTTCGCTACGCTGGTGCAGAACTGGGGCGTCGTGATCGCCGGCATGATGCTGGTCGCGATGACCACCACGAGCTTCTATCTGATCACCGTCTACGCGCCGACCTTCGGCAAGACCGTGCTGCACCTGAGCACCGCCGACAGCCTGCTCGTGACGCTCTGCGTCGGCGTGTCGAACTTCGTGTGGCTGCCGATCGGCGGGGCGCTGTCCGACCGGATCGGCCGTCGGCCGCTGCTGGTCGGCATGACGATGCTCACCGTGGTGACCGCCTATCCGGCGCTGTCGTTCCTCGCTCACGCGCCGTCGTTCGCCAACATGCTGCTCGTCCTGCTCTGGCTGTCGTTCATGTACGGGATCTACAACGGTGCGATGGTCGTCGCGCTCACCGAAGTGATGCCGGTGCAGGTGCGCGTCGCGGGCTTCTCGCTCGCGTACAGCCTCGCGACGGCCGTGTTCGGCGGTTTCACGCCGGCCATCTCGACCGCGCTCATTCACGCGACGGGCGACAAGGCCGCACCGGGTTACTGGATGAGCTTCGCCGCCGTGTGCGCGCTGCTCGCGACGTTCGCGCTCTATCGTCACCGCACGGCGACGTTGACGCCCGCGCATTGATGTCCGGCCCATCCGCAACGTTCATCCCCACCCACGCATCCGCACGACCCCGACCATGAGAAACCTGTTCCTGAAATGCTGCGCGACCGCGCTCGTCGCCACCGCGGCGGTCGCGGCCAACGTCCAGGCCGCCGAATTGCACGTGATGAGTTCGGGCGGCTTCACCGCCGCCTACAAGGTGCTCGGCCCGCGATTCGCGTCCACGACGGGCAATACGCTCGCGACCGCGCTCGGCCCGTCGATGGGCAAGTCGCCCGAAGCGATTCCGAACCGGCTCGCGCGCGGCGAGCCCGCCGACGCCGTGATCATGGTCGGCTACGCGCTGGACGATCTGATCAAGCAGGGCAAGGTCATCCCCGACTCCCGCGTCGATCTGGCCGACTCGCGCATCGGCATGGTCGTGCGCGACGGCGCGGCCAAGCCCGACATCAGCACCCCCGAAGGGCTCAAGCAGGTGCTGCTGCACGCGAAGTCGATCGCCTATTCGGACAGCGCGAGCGGCGTGTATATCGAGCGCGAGCTGTTCAAGAAGCTCGGCATCGAGGAGCAGGTGAAGTCGAAGGCGAAGATGATTCCGCGGATTCCAGTGGCGTCGGTCGTCGCGAACGGCGACTACGAAATCGGCTTCCAGCAGGTCAGCGAGCTGCTGCCCGTCAAGGGCGCGGCCTTCGTCGGCAAGATTCCCGAATCGCTGCAGTCCGTCACGCGCTTCGCCGCCGGCATCCCGGTCGGCGCGCAGCATCCGAAGGAAGCGAAGGCGTTGCTCGACTATCTCGCGTCGCCCGGCGTGCAGGCCGACGTGAAAGCGACCGGCCTGGATTCCGTTTCCGCGCACTGAGCCCGATCGACGGGAGGGCGCGCATCAGATCGTCTTCCCGTCGCGACCGCCGCCGCCGTCCGCCGCGGCGCTGTCCTCATCGGCCGCGTCCGGCAACGCCGGCCCGGCCGCCGCGAGCCGCTGCACCAGATGCGTCCGGTCGCACGCACCTTCCCACATCGACACGAAAATCACCGCGCACGCGTTGCTGATCACGCTGGTCAGCGCGCGCGCTTCGGACATGAAGCGATCGATGCCGACCAGCAGCGCAACCCCGGCGATGGGCAGGTCGGGCATCACGGCGAGCGTCGCGACCAGCGCGACGAGCCCGCTGCCGGACACGCCGGCCGCGCCCTTGGACGTGACCAGCATGATCGCGAGCATCGTCGCGACCTGCGGCGCGGAAAGCGGGACGTCGCAGGCCTGCGCGATGAACAACGCCGCGAGCGTCAGATAGATCGCGGTGCCGTCCAGATTGAACGAATAACCGGCCGGCAGTACCAGCCCCACGACGCCCTTGTCGCAGCCGAGCGCTTCCAGCTTGACGATCAGGCGCGGCAGGACCGGCTCGGTGGACGAGGTCGCGAGCACGATCAGCAACTCTTCGCGCAGGTAGCGCAGGAGCCGCCACAGCGCGAAGCCGTGCAGTCGCGCGAGCGGGGCGAGCACCAGCGCGACGAACAGCGCGCAGGCCACGTAGAAGCACACCATCAGCTTCGCGAGCGAGCCGACCGAGCCGATGCCGAAGCGGCCCACCGTGAACGCCATTGCGCCGAATGCGCCGAGCGGCGCGAGCCGCATGATCATCGCGAGCACGCGAAAGACGACTTGCGCGATGCCGTCGATCAGCGCAAGCACGGGCCGGGCGGCGCGCGGATGCGCATTCAGCGAGAAGCCGAACAACAGCGACAGCAGCAGCACCGGCAACACTTCGCCGGTCGCGAACGCGCCGAGCATCGTGTCCGGAATCACGCCGAGCGCGAACGCCACCAGGCTGCGCGGCTCCGCATGCTTCGCGTACGGCGCGAGGATGCTCGCATCCAGATGACGGACGTCGACGTGCATGCCGGCGCCCGGTTGCAGCACGTAGGCGGCGGCGAGCCCGAACGCGAGCGCGGCGGCCGTCAACAGATAGAAGAGCGCGAGCGCCCGCGCGATCGTGCGGCCGATGGTCCGCCCGTTCGACAGCGACGTGATGCCCGACACGATCGTGCAAAAGACGATCGGCGCGATGGTCATTTTCACGAGCGCGACGAATGCGTCGCTGAGCGGCTTGAGCATCGCGCCCGCCGCCGGCCACACGTGACCGATGCCGATGCCGAGCATCATCGCGAGCAGGACCTGCACGTAAAGCGATTTGAACAGCCGGGTCCACCTCACGATGCCGCCTTCCTTGGTTTCCGTTCCGTCGTCGTCATGCCGATGTACCGCCGCCGTCGGCGCCGCCGCGCTTCGCGTCGACGATCATCCGGTGAAACGCCTCGGCAGCCGGCGTGAGCGAGCGCCCGCGCCGCTTGACGATGCCCACGCGCCGTTTCACGGCCGGCTCGACGAGCGGCACGCTCGTGAGGACAGGGTGGTCATACCCCGGCATCGCCATCGACGGCACCGCGGCGACGCCGAGCCCGGCCTCGATCAGCCCGAGCAGGGTCGTGACGTGGCGCGCCTCGCAGACGCTCGGCTTGCGCGGCGCGACGGCCGCCAGGGCCTGGTCGAGCAGCAGGCGGTTGCCGGACGTCTTGTCCACCGACACGTAATCGTGCTCGTAGAGTTCGTTCCAGGTCACGCGCTTCTTGCGCGCGAGCGGGTGGTCGCGGCGACAGGCGGCGACGAACCGTTCCTGGAGCAGCACCTTGAACTCGACCTCCGCCTCCTGGCTGCCGATGAAGCTCACGCCGAAATCCGCCTCGCCGCTGATGACCGCGCCCAGCACTTCGTTGGCACTGGCGTCGAGCAGCTTCACCCGGATGCGCGGAAAGCGCTGATGATAGCGGGCGATGATGGGCGGCAGGAAGTAGTAGGCGACCGACGGCACGCACGCGATCGTCACATGGCCCAGGCGGCTCGACGACACGTCGCGGATGCCGAGCAGCGCGGCGTCGAGATCGTCGAGCAGCTGTTCGGCGCTCTGCGCGAACACGCGGCCGACGGTGGTGAGCGCGACGCGGCGCGTGGTGCGTTCGAACAGCCGCACGCCGAGCGCGTCCTCGAGCTTGTCGATCCGGCGGCTCAATGCGGGCTGGGAGAGGCTGACCGCTTCGGCGGCCTTGCGGAAACTGCCCGTTTCCACGACCGCGCGAAACGCCTGCAAGTCCGTCAAATCGAAATTGATGCCCACCGGCCACTCTCCGCCACTCAGATGCGCAGCATTTTGCATGATTCCGGCGGGGTCAGGCGTGTCGCGGCGTCCATGCGACGGCGTTGGCGTGGCGCGACACGACCGGGCGTTTCACCGGCCAGACGCTGAGCGCGCTCACGCTGGCGGTGCCGCCGGGTTCGGCCACGCTGGTCACGCTCGACGCCGCCGATTTCGCGTCGATCCTGCCGACGGGGTCGGGCATTCCGAACAGCGGCAACCTGTCCGTGCTGGTCGGGCGGCTGCTCGCGGTGGTGCGCATGGCGACGTCGTTCGGCGTGGCCGGGCGGCCGTGGGTGCGGCAGAGCTGGAGCGCGACCGGCAAGGACGAGGACGGCGGCCTGACGCGGGTGTCGTTGCCGGTGCGCGTCGGCGATCACGGGCTCGACAACAACGGCACGACCGGCTACTACCTCGGCGACGACTACGGCACTTTCTACGCGGCCCACGGCTATGCGCCGAGCCTCGGCACGCTGCGCCGGCTGCTGTCGTCCCGGGCGGACGGCATGGCCGCGCGGCTCGCGCAGGCCGTGCGCGAGCTGCCGCGGCTGGCGGCGCCTCCGGCGCCGAACCCCTACGTGGTCACGGATGCCACCTACACGCTGCCCGCCGATGTTCCTGCAGCTGTGTCGCGTGGCGATCCGTCAGTCGGCGACGATCGAAATCGTCGCCGACTGACGGGGGCCGATACATTCACCCCGCCGTCACCTGGATCCGCCGCGGCTTCGCTTCTTCGCGCCGCGGGATGCGCAGTTTCAGCACGCCGTCGCGCAGTTGCGCGTCGATTCGCGACACGTCGACATCCGGGCTCAGCGTGAATGCGCGCGAGAAGTGCGGATGCTGCACTTCACCGTGTTGCAGACGCAATCCCGGTGGCGTCGGAACGACGGCCTCCGCGTCGATGGCGAGGCGGCCGTCGTGCACGCGAACGTCGAGCTTGTCGCGCGGCACGCCCGGCAGGTCCGCGTACAACGTGATGCCGTGCGCATCCTCGACGATGTCGACGGCTGGCGCAATCCGCGTGCGCGGCGTGTCGCGCCGACCCGGCTCGCGGTTCGTCACGGCCGTTCGCGTATCGGCCGGACGGGCGGTCAGTTCAGTGGTGTTCGTGTCACTCATGATGTCCTCCGTCATGCGTTCGTGACGCCGTGCTGTTTACTGGACGGTAATCGCCCGCGGCTTCGATGCTTCCGACTTGCCGACGCTGATCGTCAGGCAGCCGTTCGCATAGCGCGCGTCGATCTTGTCGGGGTCCGCGTGCTGCGGCAGTTCGACCACGCGGCGGAACGCGCCCATGAAGCGCTCGCTCGCGTAGATGCGCCGCTCGTCGTCGGTCGCGCCATCGTCCGGCGGCGTGCGCTCGCCGCTGATCGTCAGCAGCCGGCGATCGACGGAGATGTCGAGCTTCGCGGGGTCGAGACCCGGCGCGAGCGCGACGATCTCGACCGTGTCGTCGGTGCTGCCGATATTGACCGGTGGAAATGCACCGGGACGCGGGGCGCGCAGACTGGTCGGAAAACCCGTGAACGCGCTGGCCATCTGCCGTTGCAGGCGGTCGAATTCCGCCAGCAGATCGGTGGGGAAGAAGATATCGCTCATGACTGGCTCCTGGGGGTGCTCCCTGCGAGGGAACGAACCGGACCACGCGCTCCAGTTCGTCTATCCGCGACAGGGTCGCTGACTAACAAATCGAAACACGCAGCGCGTCAACCGCGACTGCCTTGAGCGATACCTAAAATAGGATACGGCGCGTGAATTTCAAGGGGAGGGGCGGCGGCATTCCGTCGATACGTGCGTGTGCCCTGTGGGAAATCGTCGTCGGAGCGGCCGGCATGGTCGGCGTCGAGATGGCCGGGTCCGACATGCCGACGTTGCGCGGATCGGAGCACGGCGATAGAAGGCGGAATTTGCAATGGCACGCTGGAAAAGACGCGGCGGCGTCCCTGCGCCGTCGCGTCCCTCCGTTCAGCGCGACGGCCCGGACGGCGGCTTCACTTCGGACAGGTCGTCCTCGCGAACCTCGGCCTGACGCACCGTGGTGCCGTCGTCGCCCGTTTCGGAAATATCGGTTTCGAAGGTCTGCTGCCCATCGTCGCGCTTCTCCGCGGGCTGCTCGTTACCTGTCTGCTTGTCTGCTTGTGGCTGTTGATGTGTCATCTTGCTCTCCTGGTCGCAACCTGGGATGTTGCGCACCGTGTACGCGAGCAAGGCGCGGGCCACGCGGACGCGGCGCCCCGGCCGGCTCGTGACGAAAGCACGATCACGTCGACGCAACGCTTTACGCGTCTGTCAGGTTTTACGCGTCTTTCAGCCAGGGCATTTCCACGGGCGACACGACCAGTTGCCGGAATTCGCGTTTCAGATCGAAGATGAACCCGACCAGGATCATGGAGTCGGCGTAAGGAATCGGAAAGACCTGCGGATTTTCCGGCGTACGCAGCGGATGCTCCGGCGTGTCGGCTGTCGCCGCGGCGTTTTCACGAACGCTTTCCAGGTCGTCTGCCATGGCCGGCCCACCGGCTTTCAGCACACGGCTACGCAGCTCGCTGAAGGGTTCGATGCGCGCGGCGTCTTCGTGATATTCGGGCACTTCATAAACGAACCAGGACATTGTCGTCTCCCATGTGAAGGGGCGCTATTCTAACTCCGACAAAAGCGGCCCGATCGGAGTCGAAACATCGATTCGCCCCCTTTGTCATACCCGGATTCAGATGTCGTAGCGCCAGCTAAATACAGATGTCGCATGTTTCATCGGCCTTTCCATCCCTTTAACGTTGAAGCGCCGAGCTTGAAGCAGCAGGGCGCTTACGTTCACCCGCGGGCCTTCGCAGACCGCCGATTCGATTCCGTTTGATGTGTTTGTGAAGCGACCTGCAGGATGGCTGCTTCGATATCAGTTTCCGTGAACGCGCGCTGTTTCTTGGCACCTGGCAACGATGCCTTGGCTCGTACCGGTAGCCCTCGATTGGCGCGCGACGGGGAACCCGAAATCCGCCGGTTATCGCGCTGCGCTTGAATCGCTTCAGCCACTTGCAGCGCGTGGCTCAGGCGCTTGTGTTCGATGATCGCGCCTTGATCGACCTCTGCCAGTTTGTCGTAAAGACGACATCGCAATACCTCGCCATCAGCCTGGATCTCGATCCGACCATCCGGATACTCCCAGACGTCGATGTAGCG
>NZ_JBYQCG010000244.1:0-11933 GCF_057837105.1 Burkholderia sp. APQ4-4ca
AGAAGCACGGCAGCCCGATCCCCTGGATCAGCCCCGGCGCGGCGATTTGCGCGAACGTCATCTTCAGCGTGAAATGCGCGTCCCACGCGAGCACGGCCGCGAACACGAGGAAGCCGAACGTCGCGAGCACGCGCGCATCGAAACGATGCGCGTGCAGCCCGACGAGGATCGAAAACACCAGCGCGAGCACGCCGAGCGACGCCGTCGCGAGCCCCGCGTGAAACGCGTTGTAGCCCATCACCGCCTGCATCCACAGCGGAAACACCACGCCGACCACGGAGAAGCTCATCATCCCGAGCGAGATGATCAGCACGCAGAACGAGAACGTACGGTCGCGAAACAGGCTCAGGTCGACCACCGGATGCGCTTCGCCCGCTTCCCAGATCAGCAGCGACACGATCGCGAGCGCCGCCACCACCGCGAGCGTGACGATCAGCGGCGAGTCGAACCAGCCGCGGTCGTGGCCGAGATCGAGCATCGCCTGCAGCGAGCCGACGCCGATCACGAGCAGCACGATGCCCAGCACGTCGATCGGCCCGGCCGCGCCGCGCTGCGCGTCGGGGCGCAGCATCGCGGTGCACACCGCGAACGAGAACAACCCGATCGGCAAGTTGATCAGGAAGATCCACGGCCACGAGAAGTTGTCGACGATCCAGCCGCCGACCACCGGCCCGAAGATCGGCGCGAGCAGCACGGTCATCGCCCACAGCGCGAGCGCGATCGTGCGTTTGTCTGGCGGAAAGGTGCGCAGCAGGATCGTCTGCGACAGCGGCACCATCGGCCCCGAGCACAGCCCCTGCAGCGCGCGGCAAATCACGAGCACGTGCAGGTCGCGCGCGAGCCCGCACAGCAGCGACGTCAGCGTAAACAGCAGCACCGCGCCGACGAACAGCCGCAGCTCGCCGACGCGGCGGGCGAGCCAGCCGGTGAGCGGCACCGCGATCGCGGCCGCGACCGAATACGAGCTGATCACCCATGTGCCCTGGCTGTTCGATACGCCGAGGCTGCCGGAGATCGCCGGCACCGCGACGTTCGTCACGGTCGAGTCGAGCACTTCGATGAAGGTCGCGAGCGACAGCGCGAACGTCAGCAGCGCGAGCCGGATGCCGCGCACCGGCTGCGCGGCGGGCGCGGGCGCCGACGCCGACGCCGACGCGTCGAACGCGGACGGCGCGACGGGCCCGTCGTGCAGCGGCGACGCGGGACTCATGCGCCGGCCACCGCGACATCGGCCCGCGCGGCCGCCCGTCCGCGCGTGGGCACGAACCGTTCGATGAAATCGGCGGCCGTGCCGCAGCCGTCCGGCGCGGCCGCGAGCAGCGCACGCGTGCGCTCCGCATGTACCGCGAACGCGGGTTCGTCGAGCACGCGCGCGAGCGCCGCGCCGAGCCGCGCGCCGTCGACCGGGCCGTCGACGCGCACGCCGCAGCCGTTCGCGACGACGCGTTGCGCGTTGTCGAACTGATCGTGCGCGAACGGCGTGACGACCTGCACGATCCCGGCTTCGCACGCGAGCGCCGCCGTGCCGATCCCGCCGTGATGCACGAGTGCGCGGCAACGCGGCAGCAGCGTGCGCATCGGCACGAAGCGGCGCACGAGCAGTCGGTCATCGCCCTGCACCGCATCGTGCGGCGTCAGCAAGATTCCGCGCGCGCCGGTCGCGCGCAGCGCGTCCGCCACCGCGCGCGCATAGGCCGCGTGATCGACGCGTGTCGAACCGGCCGTCAACACGACCGGGGCTTCGCCGGCCGCGAGAAACGCATCGAGTGCCACATCGTCGTCGGGTGTCGCGATATCGTTGAACAGCGGAAAACCGCTCTGCAGATGGTTCGACGGCCAGTCCGGCTGCGGCGGCGCGAACCACGGGGGAAACAGGCACAGCACGCCGTCGGTCGAATGCAGCCAGCGGCCGAGCACGCGCCGCGCGGGCGCAAGCCCGAGTTCGCGGCGCACCGCGTCGAGCGCCGGGCCGCACACGCGATCGAGCACCAGCCGCTCGATCAGCGTCATCAGCGCCGACTTCACCGCCAGCGGCCAGCGCGCGGGAATCGTCAGGCGCGGGTGAGTCGGCGGCGCATGCGCGGACAGCAGCGTCGACGGCGACACCTGCACCGACACGTAAGGCGTGCCGTGCAGCTCCTGCATGAAGCGCGCGGAAAACGCCCACAGCGTGCCGACCAGCACCGTGTCGGCATCGGTCAGCGCGCGCAGCGTGTCGTAATGCGGGCGCAGCGTCGGCGCGATCACCTGCCACAGCGTGCGGAACGATGTGCGCGGATCCCACAGCGCGGGGTTCGCCATCGCCGCGTCGTATTCCGCCGCGGTGCCGACCGGCACGAACGCGAACCCGCAGCGGCGCACGGCCGCCTCGAACGGCGCATGCGTGCAGAACACGACCTCGTGACCGCGCGCGGCGAGCGTGCGCGCGATGCCGAGCAGCGGATGCACGTCGCCTGCCGAGCCGATCGCGGTCACGATCATCTTCGCCATCGCGCGCCTCGCGGGTGTCAATAGAAACCGGGGATCAGCGCCGCGACCTCGCGGCGGTACTGCGCATACGCCGGCCCGAAATACCCGGTCAGCCAGCTCTCCTCGACGCGCACCTTGTACGCGAGCGACGCGAACACGAGCAGCACGCCGATCGCGCCGCGCCATTCGCCGCCAATCAGCGCGGCGCCGACCAGCGCGACCAGGCAGCCCGTATAGATCGGATGACGAACGAGTGCATACGGCCCCGTGCGCACGAGTTCGTGGTCTTCCTTCAGCGTGACCGACACGCTCCAGTTCGTGCCCAGGTGCAGCCGCGCCCACACCGAGAACAGCAGGCCGGCCACCAGCACCGCGAGCCCGCACTGCGCCTGCAGCCCAAAACGCTGCCAGTCGGGTACGAGCGCCGGCCACGACGGATCGGGCAGGATGATCAGCGCGCCGCCGACGATCAGCGGAATCGACTGCAGCGTGCGCGAGCGGGACGCCTCCTTGCGCACAGTCGCCTTGACACCCTGCGACGTGGCGATCCAGTAAGCGAGCCACGCGGCCCACGGAACGACGATGGCGATGGTCTGAACGATATTCACGGCTGGCCTGCCTCGTTGGGATGGGAATTCGGATGCGCGGGACGCGCCCGCTGCACGACGGACGGCGTCACGACGACAACGCGTGCAGCGGCGCGGGCACGCAAGCATGCGCGGCGGCGCGCGCGATGCCGGCCGCGGCCGGCGCTTCGTCGCAGAAGAAATCGAGCAACGCGGCGCGGGTGTATTCGCGCTGCGCACGGCCTTCGATGTCGAGAAAGTGACCGGCGTCCGGTACCGTCGCGAACCGCGCGCGCGGCACGTGCGCGCCGAGCTGGCGCACGTCGGCCGGCGTCGTGTATTCGTCGCGCTCGCCGTTCAGGAACAGCAGCTCGCAGCCGATGTTCGAGAACTCGCTGAAGTAACGCTCGGGCTGCAGCGACAGGATCTGATCGACGTGAAACGCGACCTGGTCCTGCTCGTCGCGCGGCAGGCGCGTGAGATACCGGTAGTTGTACAGCTTCATGATGCGCGGCAGATAGCGGCCGACGGTGTCGTTCAGCAACTGCGCGGCCTTCAGGTTCTCGCCGGCCGCGATGTGATCGCGGGCGCGCGTCACGTAATCGACCATTGCATCATTCAGGAACGGCGAGAACGAACAGATCGCCGCGCGCCGCACGCTCGGGCAGCCGCGCGCGAGCGCGAACAGCGACGCGACGCCGCCCCACGACACCGACACGAGGAACGCCGGCGCAAAGCGCTCGACGAGGTACTGAAGGATCGCGGCCTCGTCGTCCTTGGTCAGGATGAAGCAGCCGGGGTTGTGCTGGCGCGACTGCCCCGCATACGGCAGGTCGAAGCAGATCGTGTTCATCCGCTCGCCGAGATACTGGACGGTCTGGCCGAACGACGCGGTCGTCGCGAGCGCGCCGTTGACGAGCATCGCCGTGTCGAACGCCGGGTCGAACACGTTCCGTTCGACGTAGACCTTCAGACCATTCGGCAGCGGGACCACGTGTTTTTCGGTCGGCATCGTCGTTCTCCGGTGGATGCGGCGTCTCGACGTCGCGGCATGCTGCAGTGCGTAATGGCTGGCGCCGGCGCCGGGCGAAGTCGAGCGACGCGCGTATTGCCGACGCACCGCGGCAATTTCCCGCGGCGCCATTCATTCCTTGTGGTGCGGCGCCATACTAATACGGTCGATATTGCCTACTCAAGTCATTCCAAAAATCCTTCTACTTCGCCCGGAAATACGCCGAATTCAAATTTATTTGTCGATTTCCATGGTAGGAAGAATCTCGAAAAAGAAGATGGCAATCGTTTGCGAGCAATCCTGCCCAGCATTCACAAAACGCGAATTTCCGTTTATATTCATTTATTTATGTTGTTTAAATCACTAAATTCAAACGGTTTTTATAAAACCGAGCATCTTCATAATATGATTTTACGATTTCATATCGTGAATGATTTTACACAGCTCGATACTCTTTCGGTTTGTAATGAAATCAAGCACGGAAACAGCTCTCCGCATTGCGTCATATTTTCATGAATCGTTTTAAACAGATTCAAACTTAATTAATCTTCTTACAATACGTTTTTCCGCACCTGCACACGGCTGCTGACGGGATGAATCCTCATCCGTTTAGAACGCAGCGTGCCGTTCGGCCCCGTTTTTTATTGATTGAACGATCAATAAAAAACCGCTAAGCTCTCGACTTCCATGGACGGCCCGCCCGGGCGAAGGGAGTCGCGATGCCGAAAGTCGGAATGCGGGAGATACGCCGCGCGCAGTTGATCGATGCCACGCTGCGCTCGATCGACGAAGCGGGCCTGCCCGGCACGACGCTCGCATCGGTCGCGCAACGCGCGAACATCTCGACGGGCATCGTCAGCCATTACTTCGGCGACAAGGACGGCCTGCTCGAAGCGACGATGCGGCACGTGCTGCGCGACCTGTGGTCGGCCACCACGCGCCGCCGCGTCGCCGCGCGCAAGGATCCGCGTTCGCGGCTGCGCGCGGTCGTCGCCGCGAACTTCGACGATACGCAGGTCAGCGCGCCCGTGATGAAAACCTGGCTCGCGTTCTGGTCGCAGAGCATGCACGACCCGATGCTCAAGCGCCTGCAGCACGTGAACACGCGGCGCCTGCACTCGAACCTGTGCGCCGAATTCGCGAAGGCGTTGCCGCGCCCGAAAGCGCGCGAAGCCGCCAGCGGCCTTGCCGCGCTGATCGACGGCCTGTGGCTGCGCGGCGCACTCGCCGGCGGCCCCATCGACACCCGAGCCGCTTTGAAGCTCGCCCACGACTACATCGACCTGCTGCTCGCGTCCGACTGACGCGCGACGCAGTCGCCCTCAAGGAGATCCTCATGTCCGTATACGGTTTGCAGCGCCTCTACATCGGCGGCGGTTACGTCGACGCCACCAGCGGCAAGACTTTCGACACCTTCGACCCCGCCACCGGCGAACTGCTCGCGCAGGTGCAGCAGGCGAGCGCGGCCGACGTCGACCGCGCGGTCGCGTCGGCCCGGGAAGGCCAGCGCGAATGGGCAGCGATGACCGCGATGCAGCGCTCGCGCATCCTGCGCCGCGCGGTTGATCTGCTGCGCGAGCGCAACGACGAACTCGCGGCGATCGAGACGCGCGACACCGGCAAGCCGATCGGCGAGACGCTCGCGGTCGACATCGTCACCGGCGCGGACGTGATCGAGTACTACGCGGGCCTCGCGACCGCGATCGAAGGGCTGCAGGTGCCGCTGCGCGCCGAGTCGTTCGTGTACACGCGCCGCGAGCCGCTTGGCGTATGCGCGGGCATCGGCGCATGGAACTACCCGATCCAGATCGCGTGCTGGAAGACGGCGCCCGCGCTCGCGGCCGGCAACGCGATGGTGTTCAAGCCGAGCGAAGTCACGCCGCTCACCGCGCTGAAGCTCGCGGAAATCTATACGGAAGCCGGCGTGCCGGCCGGCGTGTTCAACGTCGTGCAGGGCGACGGCTCGGTCGGCGCGCTGCTCACCGGCCATCCTGACGTCGCGAAGGTGTCGTTCACCGGCGGCGTCGAGACCGGCAAGAAAGTGATGTCGCTCGCCGGCGCATCGTCGCTGAAGGAAGTGACGATGGAACTCGGCGGCAAGTCGCCGCTGATCGTGTTCGACGATGCGGATCTCGACCGCGCGGCCGACATCGCGGTCACCGCCAACTTCTTCAGCTCGGGCCAGGTCTGCACGAACGGCACGCGCGTGTTCGTGCACCGCTCGATCAAGGACGCCTTCACGCAGAAAGTGCTCGACCGCGTGAAGCGCATCCGCGTCGGCAAGCCGACCGATGCCGACACCAACTTCGGCCCGCTCGTGTCGGCCGCGCAGCTCGACAAGGTGCTCGGCTTCATCGAAAGCGGCAAGGCCGAAGGCGCGAAGCTGCTCGCGGGCGGCGCGCGCCTGACCGACGGCCACTTCGCCAACGGCCAGTACGTCGCGCCGACCGTGTTCGGCGACTGCCGCGACGACATGAAGATCGTGCGCGAGGAAATCTTCGGGCCGGTGATGAGTATCCTCGATTTCGCATCGGAGGACGAAGTGATCGCCCGTGCGAACGACACGCACTACGGGCTCGCGGCCGGTGTCGTGACCGAGAACCTGTCGCGCGCGCACCGCACGATCCATCGCCTCGAAGCCGGCATCTGCTGGATCAACACGTGGGGCGAATCGCCGGCCGAAATGCCGGTTGGCGGATACAAGCAATCCGGTGTCGGGCGCGAGAACGGCATCACGACGCTCGAGCACTACACTCGAATCAAATCGGTGCAGGTCGAGCTCGGCCGCTACAACCCGGTGTTCTAAGACAAGGAGATCCGTCATGACGACGCGCGAATACGACTACATCATCTGCGGCGCGGGTTCCGCGGGCAACGTGCTCGCAACGCGCCTGACGGAAGATCCGGACGTCACGGTGCTGCTGCTCGAAGCGGGCGGTCCCGACTACCGCTTCGACTTCCGCACGCAGATGCCGGCCGCCCTCGCCTACCCGCTGCAGGGGCGCCGCTACAACTGGGCGTACGAGACCGACCCCGAGCCGCACATGGACAACCGCCGGATGGAGTGCGGGCGCGGCAAGGGGCTCGGCGGCTCGTCGCTGATCAACGGGATGTGCTACATCCGCGGCAACGCGCTCGACTACGACAACTGGTCGACGCACAAGGGCCTCGAGAACTGGACGTATCTCGACTGCCTGCCGTACTTCAAGAAAGCCGAGACGCGCGACGTCGGCCCGAACGACTATCACGGCGGCAGCGGCCCCGTGTCGGTCACGACCAGCAAGCCGGGCGCGAACCCATTGTTCGAGGCGATGGTCGACGCGGGCGTGCAGGCCGGCTATCCGCGCACCGACGACCTGAACGGTTATCAGCAGGAAGGCTTCGGCCCGATGGATCGCACCGTCACGCCGAAGGGCCGCCGCGCGAGCACCGCGCGTGGCTACCTCGACCAGGCGAAGGTGCGGCCGAACCTCGAGATCGTCACGCATGCGCTCGCCGATCGCATCCTGTTCGACGGCAAGCGCGCGTCGGGCGTCACGTACCTGCGCGGCAGCGAGCGCGCGACCGCGCATGCGCGCCGCGAGGTGCTCGTGTGCAGCGGCGCGATCGCATCGCCGCAACTGCTGCAGCGCTCGGGCGTCGGCCCCGGCGCATGGCTGAAGGCACTCGACATTCCGGTCGTGCTCGACCTGCCCGGCGTCGGCCAGAACCTGCAGGATCACCTGGAGATGTACATCCAGTACGAGTGCAAGGAACCGGTGTCGCTGTATCCGGCGCTCAAGTGGTGGAACCAGCCGAAGATCGGCCTCGAATGGATGCTGAACGGCACGGGCCTCGGCGCGAGCAACCACTTCGAGGCGGGCGGCTTCATCCGCACGCGCGACGACGACCCCTGGCCGAACATCCAGTATCACTTCCTGCCGGTGGCGATCAACTACAACGGCTCGAACGCGATCGAGATGCATGGCTTCCAGGCGCACGTCGGCTCGATGCGCTCGCCGAGCCGCGGCCGCGTGAAGCTGCGCTCGCGCGACCCGAACGACCATCCGAGCATCCTGTTCAACTACATGGCCGAAGCGCTCGACTGGCGCGAGTTCCGCGATGCGATCCGCGCGACGCGCGAGATCATGCGGCAGCCGGCGCTCGACCGCTATCGCGGCCGCGAGCTGAATCCGGGCGCCGATTGCAAGAGCGATCAGGAACTCGACGCGTTCGTGCGCGCCCGCGCGGAAACCGCGTTCCATCCGTCGTGCTCGTGCAAGATGGGTTACGACGACATGGCGGTGGTCGATGAAGAAGGCCGCGTGCACGGGCTCGACGGGCTGCGTGTGGTCGATGCGTCGATCATGCCGATCATCACGACCGGCAACCTGAATGCGCCGACGATCATGATCGCCGAGAAGATCGCCGACAAGATCCGCGGCCGCACGCCGCTCGCGCGGATCGACGTGCCGTACTTCGTCGCGAACGGCGCACCGGCGCGCAATGTCGCGCAGGCGATGCGGCAACCCGAGACGGTCTGATCGATCCGGCGCCCGCACCGGCGCCGCGATACTCTCCCTGCGGCTCGCGGCGTTCTCGCCGCGCGCCGCGTTTCATGGGGCCGGCTCGTTTGCGCTGCGTGGCCGGGCGGCCGTCACGGCGCGCGTGCGCATCCGCTTGGCGCGGACGATCGGGTTCCAGCGCGACGTCAGGCTCATCGCGTCGCGCAGGCGTTCGAACGCGACATCCTCCGTCGGCCCGAAGCGGCTGACCGCCGGCCACGCCAGCACGTGGTCGAGCCACGTCTGCCAGGTGTCGCCATGAAAGCCGCGGCCGATTTCCCGCACCGTATCCGGCGCGGCGATCGCGATACCCGCCAGCAGGTAATAAGCCCAGAAGCTGCCCGCGCCAACGAGTCGATCGAGTCGGCAAACGGCGAGTGCGGCAAGCAGCCCGTCCAGCGACGCGAGATCGGCGCGATGCGTGCGGATCGCGCGCGCGACGAGGTTGTGCTGCCCGCCGTACGCCTGAACGGAAACGCCGTGGCCGGCGGCAAGCTCGGCGGAGAACATCGCGAGCGCAGCCATCTCGTCGATGCGCGCCGCATCGTCGCGCGGGCCGCAGACGCGCAGCACGATCGCGTCGATCACGGCGCCGGGACGGGCCGGCGTTTCCGTGCGCGTTGCCGCGACCGCGGTCAGCCGTTCTCTCAGGTTCTTCGCAGGCGGCGTCGCGCACGGCCCGTCATGTTCGTTCGCGCTGCGTGCGCCCGCGTCGTCGCCGCTGCGTGCGACGCCGCCGGCAATTCGTTCGAGCGCGGCCCAGCCGAGCTCGGGATCGTCGAATGCAACCGCGTCGATCACGCCGTGCGCGGTGTCGAATACGGCATGCGAGCCCGGGCAGCACCGTTCGGCTTCCGCGAGTTGCTGCGCGGAAGGCACGTGCGAGCATGCGCCGAGCGGGTCGGCCGGATCGCACGCGCAGCCGCCGCCGTCCGTCGCGATCCACGGGACCAGCCGATGAAGCACGGCCGTCACTTCGCGGGACAAGTTCGCGCCCGCCCCCACACGTATCGCGTACGACGCGACGACAGCCGGGTCGCCGGTGCCGCCCGCCGCGGCCGCGCAAGCCGCCGCGTCGAGATGTTCGATCAGGTACTGCAGCCACGCGGCCGTGCGCAGCCGGTCGGGCGTCGCGCCGCGGGCGTCGCCATACTTTGCTGGATCGGTAAGCATGGGTCGTCCGGGATGGTTCTGGCTAATTGATCTGGTTTTGTTTCAATCGAATCGGGCGGCGCAGTACGAACGGCGCCGCCCTGCCACCCCACCCGTGCCGGATCGCGACACGGGCGGTCGACCGGCCGCCGCGCCGATACGCGCGACGGCTCGAACCCGTCGAAGCCGCGAAAACCCGCCGCGCTTGCCGCACGGCCCTCGCGCGCGGCGGGTTCCGCGTCGATCGCGCGACGCTTACTGCACGTGGAACTTCGGCGACGTCAGGACCGTACCGCCCACCGTGCAGTCCGGCGTCAGCGTCGCGTTGTTGAACGTCAGCGACGAGTTCGCATCGCTCCACGCCGTCACGACCTTGCTCGGCCCGCACGTGCCGAGCAGCGTGACGTTCACCTTCACGTTGTTGATCGACAGCTGCGTCGTGCTGTCGGCCTGCCCCGTCCACGGCGACGTGCTGCTCGCGCTGCCGCTGATCAGCGAGCACGTCGCGCCGCCCGTGAACGTCGTCGACGTGATGTTGACGATGCCGGTCGACGTGATCGTGCCGTTGAAGGTCGCGGTACAGCCCGCCGTGATGGACCCCTTGCTCAGGTTCGTGAGGCCCGACGCGGAGAACGGCTCGCCGTTCGGGTTCATCGGCTGACCGTCCGCGCGCGAAACGGTGACCGCGAAAGCAGGCGCGGCCGAAACCGCGGTGAAAGCCACTGCAGCAACAAGCGATACGATTTTGCGAATGCTCATTTGAACTGCCCCCTCTCTTCACAAATGGCGGCACGCCGCCAGGAACGCGACCTGCCGGCCGGAACGATCCGGCCAGCCGGGCGCAGGAAGCCGCCGGCACGCGTCACGCGCGCCGGTCGGCTCAGAACTTGTAGGAAATCCCGACGAACGTGATCAGCGGGTCGGCCTTCAGCTTCGTGCGCGTGGTCGCGAGCGTCGAACCGTCGGCCGCCTTGATCACGAGCGACGAGTAGGTCTTCAGCGGCATGTACGTCAGCGTCGCCGTGAGCCCCCAGTGCTTGTCGATCGCATAGCTCGCGCCGACGTTGTAGACCGGCGTGAACGACGACGACGCCTTGCCCTCGACCGACGTCGCGCCCGGCTTGCCGGCGCCGGCCGCGAGCACGCTGCCGAGGTTCTCGTTGATGTCCTTCGCGAAGTTGCCGTTCAGTTCGATGTTGCTGAACCAGCTGTAGGCCACGCCGATCCCGACGAACGGGCGGAACTTCGCCGTCGGCGCATTGAAGTAGTACTGCAGAATGACCGTCGGGCTCCACTGTCGCGCGTTCTTCACGGCCGGCTGGTTCGCCGACTTGTCCATGTCGACGTTGCCGAGCGCGCCGGCCGGACCCGGCGGCCTGATCACGCCGTGCCCGGTCAGCGTGAATTCCGGCGGCACGCCGAGCACCGACGTCACCGCGATGTGATCGGTGAAGAAGTGGGTGAGCGTGAGGCCGACCGTATCGGCGTTGTTGACCGTCAGGCTCGTGCCCGGCGACGTGAAAGAACCGGGCAAACGCAGCGGCCCGTTGATCGGCATGTTCGCGAGATTCGTCGTCAGCCCGTTGGTCGAATCCTGCGGCATGATGTGCAGCCAGCCCAGCGTCGCGACGTTGTCGCCCGCCTGCTGGGCCGATGCGAGCGTCGACACGCCTGCGACGACACCCGCGACAATCAGCTTCTTCATGAAGTCTCCCCCTCATTCTGTCGGGGCGCCGCACATTCGCGCGCGGCGCCGCCGTGTCTCCATCCACCCGCGATCACTGCACGAACGCGCCGACCGTGAAGTACGGGTTGCTCGTATCGGCCATGTCGAGGAACCCGAACACGCCGCCGGTGAACACGAACTTGCCGGTCGCCGGCCCCGACGCCGCATCCGCATGCACGGTCGTCACGACGCCCGGCACCTTCTGCGAGTAGTCGAGGTTCAGCGCGCGCGTGAGCGCCGCCTGCGACGCGTTGAACGGATCGAGCAGCGTGGCCTGCGCGCCGACGAGCGCGGTCGCGCGGTAGTTGAACGCGCTGTCGACGCCCGTGTACTCGCCGTCCTGCGAGCCCTGCGCGATCGCCGTCTGCGGGCTCAGGAACGAGATGCCCGATTCGTCGTCCGCGCTCGGCGCCCCTTGCGTGAGGTCCGCGTTCGCGGCGCCGGTGCGGATGAAGATCGGCACG